>CAMJUL010000086.1 GCA_946408995.1 uncultured Clostridia bacterium
CGGGCGGGTTCGGGTCTCTCACCCGTTAGAAACGTGCGCCGCCGGGCGCACCCAATAAGGAACAGGGCCGCGGCGGGAAAAAGGGTCCCGCCGCGGTCCTGTCCGTTTCTTCGCTTTACAGCAGCGCCTTTACGCAGGCCTCCACCTCCGCCATGTCGGCGGTGGGTTCAAACCGGGCCGCCACATGGCCCTCCCGGTCAATGACGAATTTGGTAAAGTTCCATTTGATGTCCGGCTTTTTGTCCCAGTCCGGGTCGGCCTGGGCGAACATCTTCTCAAGAAGCTCCTTGTAGGGATGCGCCTGGAAGCCCTCAAAGCCCTTCTGGGACTTCAGGTAGGTGTACAGGGGCAGCTCGTTTTCGCCGTTCACGTCCGCCTTCTTCATCTGGGGGAAGGTCGTGTTGAAATGCAGGGTGCAAAATTCGTGGATCTCGTCGTCGGTGCCCGGGGCCTGAGCGCCGAACTGGTTGCAGGGAATGTCCAGGATCTCCAGTCCCTGCCCGTGATAGTCCCCGTACAACTGCTCAATGGGGGCATACTGCGGGGTAAAGCCGCAGCCGGTGGCGGTGTTCACCACCAGGATCCCCTTTCCTTTGTAATCCGCCAGGTTCAGTTGTCCGCCCGTTCCGGTGGTGAGGGTGTAATCGTAGATCCTGTTCGTCGCTCCTTTCCTGTTCCGCACCGGTCAGGGATATCGGGGTTTTTCCCCTGCGGGGCGGCGCTGCCGGCGATGCTTTTGCCCGGCATGGACCATTCTCCTTCGGTCCGGTATCTGTCTTTACAACGGATTCCGCATCTGTTATCATTGTATTGGAGGAGTCGGAGGCTGTCAATGGCCCCTGCTCCTCCCCGAAAACGTTTTTTTGAGGGCTGGCGGGTCCCTTCCGGACACGGCCGCCGCCCGGGACGCGCTTCAACCATGATGGGAGGAAAAGGCCATGACGCACAAGGTTTCAGCGCCCGTTTGGCGAATGCTTGTTTCTTTTCTTCTCCTGTTCCTTGCCCTGCAGCCCTGCGCCGCAGACGCCTGGGAGGAGGACCCGGCCCGGTTCCTTCCCGGGCGATGGGCCTTCACCGTCTACAGCCAGGCGCCCGGAGCGGAAATGGAGACCGACGCGGCTTTCCTGACCCTTGAGGCAAACGGACAGGCCGTCCTTGCGTGCAGCGGCGAAACCGGGGAACGCCTCTGCACCCTTACGGGCACCTGGTCCTGCGATGCCGCCTCCGACGGCACGGACCAGCTGACGCTCGCCTTCACCGCCGCCGATTCCCCCTTCCCCGGGGAGCTTCCCATGGAATGCCCCTGGCGGATGTATACGGAGCAATGGGAAGAGGGCAGCACCCTCGTCACCTATCTGATTCTGGAGGATGACGCGGGCAGGCCCTCCCCCTTTTCGGCTTTCTACGGCGAGCAGGGGCTCTCCCCCCTGGCCCTCCACCGGGAGCAGGGGCCCAACATGCTTGTCGTCCGCTGCTCGAGCTACGTCTCCCTGCGCGCCGGGCGTTCCACCACTTCCGAACGTCTGTCGAAGGTCCCCCTGGGCGCGCAGGTCCTGGCCTTCCCGGAGGCCGGGGAGGAAAACGGCTTCCTCCTGTGCGTCTATGAGGGGGAATACGGGTATATCCTCTCATCCTACCTCGAGCCCCTTCCATGACCTCCCTTTCGGGACGAAGGCGCTTTCGGGGGCGCTTTCCGGTTCGCATTGACACTTCAGGGGCCTTTTCACATCGACCCACGGGGAGGGACGGACATGTATCAAATCTTTGTCGTGGAAGATGAGCTGCTGATCCGGCAGAACATCCGCGGCATTATTGAAGGCATGCAGGGGCCCTATGCTTTCGCGGGCGAGGCCTCGGACGGGGAAATGGCCCTTTCCATGATCCAGGACCTCATGCCCGACATCCTGCTGACGGACATCCGTATGCCGTTCCTGGACGGGCTGAGCCTGATCAAGCACGCAAAGGTGATCATGCCCTGGCTGAAGGTGGCCGTCATCAGCGGCTACGGCGATTTTGAATACGCCCAGCGGGCCATCTCCATGGGCGTCAATCTGTACCTGCTAAAGCCCGTACGGCAGGCGGAGCTGGTCCAGGCCATCCATAGCCTGGCCGCCCAATTGGAGCAGGAGCGCAGCGCCAGCAGCATGGGCGCCGTGTCCATCGAGCAGGCGGACGTGCGGCAGGCGCTCAAACGCAGCTGGATGGAAGAGGTCCTCTATGAGCGGCCCGCCCTGAGCCCGCTCCTGGACCGGGCGCAGGCCCTGAACCTGGACATTGTCAAGGGGCATTACCTGGCGACCCTGATCTCCTTTGATTCCTCGGACGCCGATCTTTACCGGGTCAAGGCCATCGTAGAAAAAACCCTTCTGGAGGCCGGCTGTGAATTGTACCTGTTCAACACGGCCGATCATATGACGCTGCTCCAATGCGGCAACGACCTGAAGGCCATGAACGAGCGGGTCTATCAGCTGATCACCATTTTGCGGCACGAGCTGCAGGAGGTCTGTCCCGTGGTCACGGCGGTCATCAGCCGCGAAACGTCCAGGCTTGGAGAAGTCGGCAAGTCCTGCCGCGAGGCGTGGCAGACCATGCGGGCCCTGCGCAACATCCGGGCCGGCAGGGTCATCAATCTCAACGACGCCACGCCCGATCACACGGACATTCTTGACAGAGAAAGCCCCTTTGGGAAAGCCTTTCAGGAAAAGCTTCTCTTTGCCGATCCGGACGACGTGCCCTCCCTGGTGGATGAAGCCCTGCAGGGCGAAGGAAACGGTCCCTTCGAAAGCATGCTGATCCGGTATCAGACGCTGGTCTCCGTCCTGCAAACCGCGGCCGAAATGGCATGCGGCTCCGCTTCCCCCGAGCGTCTGCGGGCCTGGACGGATGAGATCGCCGGACAGTTTGACCTGCTGGCCGCGGCGGGAAGCAAGAGCAGCTTCCGCGGCGCGTTGATCGGCATCCTGCAGGCGGGCCTTCGGGAAAAAAGCCGCCGCACGGACAACGGCAGCAGTTACCGCCATGTGATCAGCCGGGCGGAACAATACACCCGGGATCATTTCTGCGATCCCAACATCTCCCTGCTCAGCGTCGCGCAGCACGTGGGCATGAGCTCCGCGTATTTCAGCACGGTCTTTTCCCAGACCACCGGGCAGTCCTTCATCTCTTTTCTGACGGCCCTGCGCATGGAAAAGGCCCGGGAGCTTCTGACAGGCACCCGAATGCGGCTTTCCGACATCGCCATGGAGATCGGCTACAACGAGCCCAACTATTTCAGCCATGTGTTCCGCAAGGTCACCGGCGTCACCCCCAAGGAATACCGGCAGCAGCACGGCGGTTAATACCCCCGGCTGTCGACTTCCGCCGCGGTCAGCGTCTCCGCGTCGAACCAGGTTTCCTCCACATAGGTGTACTTGGCGGGCGTCTCCCCCCGCTCCAGCAGTTCGATGACGCTTCTCACCCGTGGGCCGTGCATGGGATTGCACTCCACATCCAGATTGATCTCCCCGCCAAGCACCATGCGCAGCGCCCTGCCGCCGGCATCAAAGGAAAGGAGGACCACATCCTTTCCCGGACGGATGCCGGCTTTTTTCAGCGCGTCGATGGCGCCAAAGGCCATGTTGTCGTTTTCGGCGTAGATCACGTCGTATTCCAGGTCCTCCGGCAGAGACTCAATCAGTTCCTGCCCCTTGGCCTGGACAAAATCCCCCGGAGCCTCAAAGACCACCGTCCACCCCGGGTGCCGCGCCACCGCGTCCGCCAGACCTTCCGACCGTCCGATCTGGGCGGAGGACCCAAGATTCCCCTGCAGGTGAACGATCCGCAGCTCCTCCGGCAGATGCTCCTCCATCCAGGCCGCGGCCGCGTCCCCTTCCCTGCGGAAATCACTGCCCACCCAGCATACATACAGGTCCTCGTCCTCCACCTCGATCCGCCTGTCCACCAGGATCACGGGGATCCCGGCGGCCTTCGCTTCCCCAAGCACCGTCTCCCACCCGCGCTCCGTGGTGGGGGCCAGCACGATATAGTCCACCCCCTGGTTGATGAAATTCCGGATCGCGGTGATTTGCCGCTCCTGCTTGTTCTGGGCGTCGTCCAGGATCAGGCGGTATCCGTTCTGGGCGGAAAAGGCGTCGATCATGCTCTGGGTATTGCCCAGCCGCCAGTCCGATTCCGCCCCCACCTGCGAGAAGCCCACCACGATCTCCCGCCCTCCCGCTTCATGGACGGACGCCCCCGCCTCCGTCCCTGGCGTCCGTGCCGGTGCGCAGGCGCCAAGAAGGAGCGCCAGCAAAAGCGCCAGGCAAAGCATTGTTCCCTTTTTCATTGATAGGCCTCCTTCTGCGCCGTGCTGACCCCCTCGGGCGGCAGCCAGATCGTCACCGTGGAGCCCTGTCCGGGCTCGCTTTCAAAATACAGCCCATAGGGGGAACCGCAGTACAGGCGGATGCGCTGATGGACGTTTTTCAGTCCCAGGCCCGTTCCCGTTTCCTGATAGACCCCGTTGCGCAGCTGTGCAAGCTGCTCCGCGCTCATACCCGCCCCGTTGTCCCGCACGGTCAGGCGAAGCCCGTCGGGATCGACGCTGCCGCTGATGGCGATGGTCCCGCGGCCGCGCCTGTTCTTGACGCCGTGGTACAGGGCATTTTCGATCAGAGGCTGCAAGATCAGCTTGGGAACGAGTTTGTCCCGGGCGCTCTCCGGCACGGTGATGGTATAGGAAAGGATGTCGCTGTAGCGGATCTGCTGAATCTCCAGGTAGCTGGTGGCCTGCGCCACCTCCGCCCGGAGCGAGATCACGTCCTCGCCCCGGCTCAGCGAATTGCGGAAGAAGGTGCTGAGGCTGGTCACCATGGCCACCACGTCCTCCTCCCGGTGGTTCTCGGCCAGGATGGCGATGGAATCCAGGGTGTTATAAAGGAAGTGCGGGTTGATCTGAGCCTGCAGAAGCTCCAGCTGCGCCCGGTGCAGGGAGCGCTCGCTCCTAAGCTGCTGATCCATCAGCGCGTTGATGTGCTCTGCCATGCTGTCAAAGCTATGGTCCAGGATCTTTAGTTCCGTGATCTCCGTTTCCACCGAAAAGGCGGAGTAGTCCCGCTCGCCCATGCGCCGGGCCTTTTCGGTCAGGCTGGCGATGGGTGCGGTGATCTGCCGCCGGAACCTGTTGGCGTAAAAGACAAACAGGAAGAACAACAGCAGCATGACCGCGAAAGAAGTCAGGAGCAGGGCGTTGGTCTGGACGTTGAGCCCCTCCCGCAGGCGCGCCAGCTCCCGGACCTCGTCGTCGATGTAATCGTGCATGTACTGTTCGATCAGCCTTGTCAGGCCGGTCTCCCCGCGGATGTTTCTGTCCAGCAGGTCCATCCGCATGTCGTAAGCGTCCGTCCCGGCGATCTCGATCATGTAGCCCCGCAGGTTGTCCAGCATGTTCAGCATGCTCCTGGCGCGCCAGCGATTGTCCGGCAGCGTCGTTGTGGCCTCCAGCCTCAAAAACACTTCCTGCGCGTGATCCAGCTCCTCCATGGGCAGTTCCCTGAGCCCCTCGCCCGTGCGCGGCTGGATCACGTAATGATACATGCTCATGTCGATGTTCGTTTTGAATTCATCATTGAATTCAGCCGCCGTTGTGGCGCTCAGGATCGCGTTCTCATACTGCCGGTGAATGGACAGCAGCATGACGCTGTAAATCAGGATCATCAGTACCACGCTCACGGTCACCATCAGCAGCAGCCGGCTGATTTTCTGGCGAATGCTGCGGGTCTGCGCGTTCAACCCGGTCTTGCTCATCCGCTTCCAATCCCTTCCGATATGATCATAGAGGAGTCCTCCGGGATTATATCATACCGGGAGCTGCTTCGTCAGCCGGCCCCGGCGCTTTCAAAAGAAATTACCCGTTTCCAAAAAAAATATCAGAGGAAGCCGGTCTTTCCAAAAAAGATGCTACTTTCCTCAAAAGATTGTGAATGAATCCCTTTCCTTCCTTCTTCTATAATAAAAGCACTAAAAACGGTCCTGAAGGGATCGAAATCATTGAGGAGGTACTCCCATGAAGAAATTCGTCGCTCTGATCCTGATCCTGGCGCTGGGTCTGTGCGCCTCCCTCGCCGTGGCCGACGGTGCCGTCCGCCTGGGCATCATCAACAACCCGCCCTCCGAGTCCGGCTACCGTGCCGCCAACGTGGCCGATTTTGCCCGGGTCTTCAGCGCCGAGAACGGCTATGAAGTCATGACCTACTACAGCCTGAAGAACGATGAGCAGATCTCCGCCGCCCAGGGCTTCATCACCGACGGCGTCGACTACCTGCTGATCTCCGCCGCCGACACCACCGGCTGGGACGAGACCCTGACGCAGGCCCAGGAGGCCGGTGTCCGCGTGTTCCTCTTTGACCGGATGATCGACTGCGATCCCAGCCTGTATGAGGCTGCCGTTGTCTCCGACATGGCCACCGAGGGCATCACCGCCGTGACCTGGCTCAAGTCCCTTGAGCTGCCCGAATACAAAGTGGTCCACATCCAGGGTGTTATGGGCACCGATGCCCAGCGCGGCCGCACCGCTGCCCTGGACGCCGAATTCGCCGCCGGCACCATGACCAAGGTCGTGCAGCAGACCGGCAACTGGAGCGCTGACGAGGCCAAGCTGATCGTTGAAGCCGTCATCAACTCCGGCGAATCCTTCAACGTGATTTATGCCGAGAACGACGACATGGCCAGGGGCGCCGTGGCGGCCCTGGACGACGCCGGCATCACCCACGGCACCGCCGAAGGCGCGCAGGTCGTGGTGATGGGCTTTGACTGCAACAAGTGGGCGCTGCGCGAACTGCTCGCCGGCAACTGGAACTACGACGGCCAGTGCTCTCCCTTCCAGGCGGACGTCATCGACGGCATGATCAAGAACCTGGAGGCCGGCACCGCCCTCGAGGGCCTGAACGAGGCCAAGCAGATCATCTCCGTGGAGAAGGGCTTCGACGCCCGCACCATCACGGAGGAGGATATCAACGCCTACGGCCTGGGCGAGTAAGTCCATACACGCTTCAGAGCCTTTGACAAACTCGATCCAAATCGCGGCGCGGTGCGGAATGTGGATGAACTCCGCGTTTCGCACCGCGTTTTGATTGAAAAAAACCGGGAGGCGGTACCATGGAGAACGGCGTCGTCCTGTCCATGCGGAAGATCGGCAAGGTGTTTCCGGGCGTCAGAGCCCTCCATAACGTGGACCTTACCCTGAGAAAGGGCGAGATCCATGCGCTGATGGGGGAGAACGGCGCCGGCAAATCCACGCTGATCAAGGTTTTGACCGGCGTTTATGAGAAGGACGCCGGCGAGATCCATATCGACGGCGAAGAGGGGGCCATCACCATCCGCTCCCCTCAGGAAGCCCTGAGCCACGGCATCAGCCCGGTGTATCAGGAGATCACCCTGTGCCCCAACCTGACGGTGGCGGAAAACATGTACATCGGACGGACCCGGGGGCTTTTCGTCAGCCAGAAGGAAATGGAGAAAAAGGCGGGCGAACTGCTCGCCGGCCTGAACATCCCCGCCAGGCCCAAACAGCAGCTGGGTTCCTGCTCCCTGGCGGTGCAGCAGATGGTGGCCATCGCCCGCGCCGTGGACGGGGACTGCAAGGTGCTGATCCTGGACGAACCCACCTCCTCCCTGGACGACAAGGAAGTGGAGATGCTCTTCAAACTGATGCGGGACCTCAAGGCGCGGGGGGTCGGCATCCTCTTCGTGACGCATTTTCTGGAGCAGGTGTACGCGGTGAGCGACCGCATCACGGTCCTGCGCAACGGCGAGCTGGTGGGCGAATACGAGGTCGGGAAGCTCCCGCAGGTGGAACTGGTCGCCAAAATGATGGGCAAGGAGCTGGAAAGCCTTTCCGTCATCAAAAAAGAAAACCCGGACGGGGAAAAAGCCTCCGAACCCCTTTACGAGGCCGAGGGGCTTTCCAGTTCGGAGAGCCGGCCCTTTGATTTTCACATTTTCAAGGGCGAAGTCAACGGGTTCACCGGCCTGCTGGGCTCCGGCCGCAGCGAGAGCGTACGCGCCATCTTCGGCGCCGACCGGGTGACCGGCGGCAAGGTGCGGATGAACGGCAGGCCCGTAAGGATCACCAAGCCCTATGACGCCATGCGGCAGGGCATCGCGTACCTGCCGGAGGACCGCAAGCGCGACGGGATCATCGCGGACCTCTCCGTGCGGGACAACATCCTCCTGGCCCTGCAGGTGATGAAGGGGTTCTTCCACCCGATCTCCAGGGCGGAGGCGGAAAAATTCGCCGACGAGTACATCAAGGCCCTGGAGATCAAGACCGCCTCCCAGGACACCCCCGTCAAGTCCCTTTCCGGCGGCAACCAGCAAAAGGTCATCCTGGCGCGCTGGCTGCTGACCCACCCCCGGTACCTGATCCTGGATGAGCCCACCCGCGGAATCGACGTCGGCACCAAGACCGAGATCCAGCGTTTGGTGCTGAAGCTGGCGGAGGAGGGCATCAGCGTGACCTTTATCTCCTCCGAGATCGAAGAGATGCTTCGCACCTGCTCCCGGCTGATCGTCATGCGGGACCGGAACATCGTCGGCGAACTCAGGGGCAGCGAGCTGACCCAGGAGCATGTGATGCACACCATCGCGGGAGGAGGCAACTGATATGAAAAAGCAAAAGCGGCCCACAGGCCTGACGCAGCTCCTGGTGCCTTTGATCGCCCTGCTGCTCCTGGTGCTGTTCAACCTGATCCGGGATCCGTCTTTCTTCTCGGTGGAAATGACCGCGAACAACAACGGGGACCCCGTCCTGACGGGAAACCTGATCAGCATCCTCAACGGCGCCTCCGAAATGGCGATCCTGGCGATGGGCATGACCCTGGTCACGGCCGCCTCCGGCGGACAGGACATCTCCGTAGGCGCCCTGTCCACCATTGCCGCCAGCATGTTCATCAAAGTCCTCCGCGGCGGCGCCTCCATCAACGCGGGCACCCTCCTTCTGGGCTTCCTGCTCAGCTGCCTGGTGGCCATGGCCTTTGGCGCCTTCAACGGGACATTGGTCGCCGTGTTCCGCATCCAGCCGATGATCGCGACCCTCATCCTCTATACCTGCGGGCGATCCATCGCCTACTGGATCAACGGCGGCGCTTCCCCCACGGTGAACAGCCCCCTCGTGTCGGCGCTGGGCGGCTTTATCCCGGGCATCCCCATCCCGACCCCCGTGCTGATCGTCCTTGGGGTCGGCCTCCTGTTTGCCCTTGCTTTCCGCTTTACGAGCCTTGGGCTGTACATGCAGACGGTGGGCATCAACCAGGGGGCGGCCCGGCTGAACGGCATCAACGCGGTCGGCATGAAGCTGCTGGCTTTCATCCTTCTGGGAGCCTGCTGCTCGGTATCCGGCATCATCGGCGCCAGCCGCCTGAGCATGGTCAACCATGAGCAGCTGATGCTGGACATCGAGATGGACGCCATCCTCGCCGTGGCCATCGGCGGCAACAGCCTGGGCGGCGGCAAGTTCCGCATGACCGGCTCCATCATCGGCGCCTATGTCATCCAGGCGCTGACCACCACCCTGTACGCCATGAAGGTGGCCTCCACCGACATCAAGGCCTACAAGGCGCTGGTCATCATCCTCCTGGTGGTGATCGCCTCCCCCGTGGTCAAGCAGAAGGTGGCGCACCTTGTGGGCAAAATGCGTTCAAACGCCGTCGGAAAGGAGGCCGCGTAACATGACCCTCAAAGCGAGAACCCCTTCCCGCAGGGAGCCGTTGACCGATACGCAGCTCCTTGTGACGATCACGGTCTGTATCTTCCTTGTCATGTACGTTGCTGCCATGCTGATCTGGGGCGGCGGCTTCCTTCGCCCGCAAAAGGTGTTCGACCTGCTCAACGACAACGCCTATCTGCTCATCATCGCCTGCGGCCTGACCACGGTGATGATCTGCGGCGGCATCGACATCTCCGTCGGCGGCGTCACCTCCCTGGTGGCCATGAGCTGCGTGACCCATATGAACAGCGGCGGCTCTGTTTTCACCGGCCTCCTGCTGGCCCTTGGCATCGGCCTGGCATTCGGCGCGGTGATGGGGTATCTGATCGCTTACCTGGAGATCCAGCCCTTCATCGTGTCCCTGGCCGGCATGTTCTTTGCCCGGGGCATGACCACCATCATCAGCGTGGACCCCGTCAAAAACACCAATGAGAGCTTTGCGGCGCTGATGAAGACCAAGATCGAGATCCCCTGGCTGGGCTATACCGCAAGGAACGGCAACCTGATCCCGGCCCGCATGGAGATCGGCGTCGTGGCTGCGCTGGTCATCCTGGTCATCGTCCTGATTCTGCTGCGCAAGACCCGGCTTGGGCGCGGCTTCTACGCCCTGGGCGGCAGCCAGCAGAGCGCCCTGATGCTGGGCATCAACGTCAGGCGCACCCGTTTTCTGGCGCACCTGATCAGCGGCCTGCTGGCAGGCATCGCCGGCTTCGTGTTTCTGATGCACACCGGCGCCGGCAACGCCTCCAATGCCGCGGGCGCCGAGATGAACGCCATCGCCTCCTCCATCATCGGCGGCACGCTGCTTTCCGGCGGCGTGGGCAATGTGCTTGGCACCTTCTTCGGGGTGATGACCCTTTCGACCATCAAGTCCATCGTAGTCACCTCCGGCCTGAGGGATCCCTGGTGGCAGAGCATCACCACAGGGGCGATGCTGTGCTTCTTCATCCTGCTGCAGAGCGTCGTGCTCTCCCGCCGGGGCAAGCGCAAATCCCGGCCGCGGCGTCTGGAATGACACTCCCCTTTGGCGGACCCGGCCCGTTTGGTCCAAAATGATCGAGTAGGAGGGGGTGATTAGCCCCCGTCCTCTCACCGCACCGTGCGTACC
>CAMJUL010000087.1 GCA_946408995.1 uncultured Clostridia bacterium
CGCTCAAAGCGCTTTGCTATCTTACCCGAGCCGGGTCGTTTTGTCAACGGTTTTTCCGCGATTTTTTTTCTTTTTCCCTCTTCCTGTTTTTGTTTCGATACCTTCCTGATTTGTTCGTTCGGAATGTTCGTCTTTTCTGCCCATTTCTCTCACTGGAAAGGCTCATCGTTCGTTATCGGCGTTTTTTCGCTGTCCTCCGCCGGTACGCACCGTCCTCCGGCCCGGAGGGGCTCCGTGTCCCCCCTGTTCACGCCGCAAAAAGGGGCTTGCATTTCCTTCGGGTTTATGATAAAGTATACCCGTTGCTGATGTAGCTCAGTCGGTAGAGCGCATCCTTGGTAAGGATGAGGTCGGCGGTTCAAATCCGCCCATCAGCTCCACGAATGCCGCCCGTTCCCGGGCGGTTTTCTTGTTTTTAACCCGGTCTGACGAACGGCATTCGATTGAAGGACGGTTGTCCACCGTTTGGAAAGATCCCATCCGCCTTTCGGATCAGTGTCCTTTCAGGTCCATCCCGCAGAAAATGTCCTGCAGCAGCTTTTCCCCGCTTGCCGTTTTCAAGATCTTCCCCTTAAGGCCGCGTTTCTTTTTTCCATCATACCCGCATTTCGTCGCATTGGCAATGAAATCAGCTTCTACGAGGATCTGATGGTCCGAACTGTCCAATCCCCGTGAATGTGTGATGGCGGCCAACCAGAAAAGCCACTCTGGAGATCAGCGCACTGGATGCAAAGATACGGTCGATTCCCTTGGACAAGTCCTTCTTCCAGAAGCATTTGCACCGTTCAGCGTCTTTCCGCTTGCAGGCGAGGCATGAACGGCATCCCGTATAGGAAAGGTCAAACAGATTGATGTACGCTGTTTCAGCGTCGACCGGTTCCGCGCGTTTTCGGGCTTCATTTGGCATCAGCGCTGTATGTCCGGTTTTTCCGGGACTGCCGTTCAGGATGATCGTACTTGTTTAGAAACCCTTGGCGCACACACAGGATGTAGCTTTTGGCGGATTTCCATGATACAATGGATCAAGCTGTTCTTTGACCCGTTTTGCTCCGAAGGCCAACATCGCGCCTGACGTATAGATAAATGCATTGAGGAAGGAAAGGCCCGGTCTTTGGCACGGAGGAAGCCGCTCCTGCCCGCGTTTTTCAGCCGGATCACATTTCGCCGGGAGCAGATCGTCCGCAGCGCATTTGGACCATGGGAACGGGCCGGAACACAAGATGCGGCCGATTTCCGGGAAGCGGGATACCGCCGGATAATAACTGGATTTGAAAGGGCAATTGGAAATGGTTACGAAAAGAGTCCTGGTTCTGCCTTATAACGGGCAATGGGAACGGTCCTTTGAAGAGATCAAAGACGAGCTTCAGGCGGCCCTGGGTCCACTGGCCTTAAGGATCGAGCACGTTGGCAGCACTTCCGTTCGGGGGCTGTCCGCAAAACCGGTCATCGATATCGATGTTGTCATCAGGGATTATTCTGTGTTTGATGCCGTGGTGACCGCGCTTGGAAAAATCGGCTATCATCATGAAGGGGATCTTGGCATTGCCAAGCGGGAGGCTTTCAAATATGACGGCAAGGAGCACTTGCAGAAACACCATCTGTATGTCTGTCCTCAGGATTCTGCAGAATTGAAAAGACACCTTGCCTTCAGAGACCGTCTGCGCTCCGATCCGGAAGCGGTGCGTGAATACAGCAGAATCAAAGAAGAAGGCGCATCGCTCTACCCAGACGATATCGAAAACTATATCCGGCACAAATCCCCCTTTATCGAAAAGCTTTACAGGGAAATCGGCGTCTGATCCGTTCTCCATTCCCAATCGGGCCGGAGGGCTCCATGAAGCTCCTGTCAACAGGGAACAGGTTCGTACCGGCAGTCCTCCCCATAACGCGGCGTGATCAGACCTGCACTAGCCTTGTGACTTGCGGGATACCGCCAGGTTCGATCGAAATGAACGGAGGGCAGGTTGTGAAACGCAATGCGATCCAAGTAAACGGATCCGATTATCCGGAAGCGCTTTTTGAATTTCTGAAAGAGGCTCCAGTTTATGACAGCAGCTGTTCGAAAGAGGCCAAGGTGCTTTTTATTGATAAAGGGGACGGATTCTTTGTAAAAAAGGCGTTGAAAGGGACCCTTAAAACAGAGTCTCTTATGACGGAATATCTCCATACTTTGGGGCTGTCGGCAGAAGTGCTGTATTATGGGTCCTTTCATGACAGCGATTATCTTCTGACCAGGCGCATTCCCGGGGAAGACTGCACAGATCCAACGTATTTGGCCGATCCCGAGCGGCTTTGCGATACCACGGCGAGGCTTTTGCGTGCTCTGCATGAGACAAACGGAACCAAATGCCCTGTACGGGACCGAATACAGACCTATACGGATACCGTGATAAAAGGGATGGACGGCCGTTCTTATGAACCGGATCTGTTTCGGGGATTGTGGGAATTCGGATCCTTTGAGGAAGCCCGGCGCAGCGCTGAAGAAGGCATCCCGTTTTTGAAAAAAGACGTCCTGATCCATGGAGATTATTGTCTGCCAAATATCCTGTTGGATGGCTGGTGTTTTTCCGGATTGATCGACATTGGAAACGGCGGCATGGGCGACCGGCACATCGATATTCTCTGGGGCATCTGGACACTCCATTTCAACCTCGGCACCAGCAAATATACAGGGCGCTTCATGGATGCTTACGGCAAGGAAATGATTGAGCCGGAGATGCTGCGCAGGGTCGCGGCCATGGAAATGATCGGCGCGTAACCATTCATCCGGTCCCCGGTGCAAACGGGGCTCCATGAAGCAGCTCACGGACAGTGAACCGCCTATGCCGGAAGCAGCGGCGGGATCCGGAGAGAAAAGAATCGCAAAACAAGGGAAGGCGGCAGAAAACATGGATAAAGCGGAAATGACCGGTTTGTTTGAAAAATACATCAAAAAGCTCAGGATCACCCCCGCCTGGGATGTACGGCTGGAATTTGTCGAAGATCCTTCATGGCTAAAGACAGGGGATTTTAAAATAGATTGCGATGACAGAAAAGCGATCCTGATGCTGAACACTGCTAATCCAAAGCAGGAGAACATGGAAGAGGTCATCGTACACGAATTGATGCATATCAAAATGTACCCGCTCGATCAGGTTACGGAGTCGCTCATCACAAACTGTTTCGAGGAAGGATCAGCGGCGGGAAGCTTTGCCTATCAACAATTTTTCACCGCCCTTGAACAGACGGTGGAGGAACTGGCAAAATGCTTTTTGCTTGAATTCGGAGAGAACAAAGAATTCTCATATGGCAGATGCCGCAATCGCAAATCGTTCAATGACCTGTATGACGGGCTAAAAAGCATAAAATGACGGAGGAGAACGCCATGAAAATGGATCAGGAAACCCTCCTTCTGAAAAATGGGAAACCGTGTGCTTTGCGCTCTGTTGAGCCGGAAGATGCCGGACGCATGATCTCCTATATGAAGATTATGCTGGGTGAAACGCCGTACCTTCTCCGTACGCCGGAGGAATTTGACTATTCCGTGGAAGGAGAAGCCGAGGTGCTGAGACGGCGGCGGGATGATCCCAGGGCTTTCATGATCCTCGCGGAAATCGACGGGGAGATCATTGCCGTGGGCGATGTGATGCCGATGGGTACGAAGAGCCGCACCCTGCATAGAGCTGCATTGGGCCTGTCAGTACGCAAGGATTACTGGCGGCTGGGGATCGGTTCCGCTATGATGGAAAGGCTGATCGTCCATGCCCGGCAAAGCGGATTTGAACAGATCGAACTGGAGGTCGTCAGTACCAACCGCCGGGCGATCAATCTGTATGTCAAATACGGCTTTCAAATATACGGCACAAGACCCCATGGCATGAAATATCCGGATGGCAGCTATTCGAATGACTATCTGATGTGCAAAATGCTCCAATCCGGAGGTGCAGGCGCATGGTGAGACCCCATATCGTTTAGGGGGGTCAAAAAGGGGGCCTGAGGGTTCGGGTTTTCCCCCGGAATCAGGTGCTTGGATCGAAGAATGCTCTTCATTCCAAACACCGCCGGTTTAGCCTGACGTCTTTCTTCGTCACGGCGACTGTCCGGCTGATGGCATTCGCTCCGGGCTCCAGCACTGAAAACGCTCCTTTCATGCGGCCGCTTTTCAGGTTGTGCTCTGATAGGGTTCCTGCAGCACAGAGTCAATGCCGCTTCCCCCTGTGACCGCCCGGTGCTCCGCTGAGAAGACCAGATCGCGGAAAAGCCTTGAGAAAACTGGAATGAAGCTTGTTCAAGCCAAAAAGCGCTGGCTTGTCCCGGCCAAATAGACTTATGATCGCTGTTCCTTGCCTGTTTTGCTGGAAAAGAACAGCTGAAAGCGAAAAAGGAGGAAAACACTGTGAAAAAGAGCACAGCATTGTTTTTCGCTTTGGTTCTTGCCCTGTCGCTTGCTGCCACAGCATGGGCGGCCGAAGGCCCCGCCGCTAAAACCGTTGGAGTCGATATCGCCTTTGAGGATATCACGGATTTCTATTACACCTATGACGCTTCAACGGCTCCGCCGCGCTTTCTGCGGTACAGGTTTTATGCCGAAGATGGAACGCACCGGTTCTATCACGAAACCCGGGAGGGCGGCGGCTGGCCGCAGACTGAAGCGAACATCACCTCCTCGGGCACGATCGAACTGACGGATGAACAGTGGGCCGCGTTCTGTGATCTGCTGCGCGGCGGCACGGCCAGGGAACGCGAATTGGTGCTCGTTGACGGGGATGCCGGGCCCTGGCTGTTTCTTTACTGGAAAGGCGGCGAAAAGGAAGGACGGGAATTTGCTTTTGAACAGCCTGGGACCCTCCTTGCTTTTGAAGCATACTGTGCAGGGCTAAAGGAGGAATCGCCCAGAAGGGTCCGCGTCACCGATGGCACACATACCATCCTTTTTGAACTCAACGACAGCCCTTCCGCAAAGAGCCTGTATGGAATGCTGCCATTGGACGTCGAAGTGGAAAACTACGGCCACAACGAGAAGATCTTTTATCCTCCGCAGGCTATTGACGCCGCAGACGGCGTCGAGGGCAGCGGAGAAGCAGGAGGGATGGCATTGTTTTCGCCCTGGGGCAATGTGGTCCTGTACTACGATTCCTTTAGCGCTTATCCAGGACTGTATCTTCTGGGGCAGGCCGTACAGGGCACGGAGCAGATCAGCAGTCTGTCCGGAACGATTCATGTGGAGGCGATGGAATAAATGGTTCTTCAGGAAATCGAAGTCAGGAACATCCTGACCAAAACCAATCTTCCGGTGTCGGATTTCGCGGTCAACCCTTACGTAGGCTGTACCCATGCCTGCAAATACTGCTATGCCAGCTTTATGAAACGGTTCACCAACCATCCGGAGCCCTGGGGCGAATTTGTGGACGTCAAAACCTGGCCTAAAATCGACAAGCCCGGCAGATACGCGGGCAAGGAAGCCTTTTTCTGCTCGGTGACCGACCCATACCAGCCGTTGGAGAAAAAATAGGACAGAACCCGCGCGCTTTTCGAGCAGCTGCTGCCCACCTGGATCAGCATCAGCATTTCCACAAAGAGCGACCTGATCCTGCGCGACCTGGACCTGATCAAACAGTTCCCCAGCGCCCACGTATCCTGGTCCATCAACACGCTGGATGAGGATTTCAGAAAAGAGATGGATCGCGCCGTCAGCATCGAACGCAGGCTTGCGGCCATGCGGCAGTTTTATGAGGCCGGGATCCAGTCCACCTGTTTCATCTCCCCGATCTTCCCGGGCATCACGGACGTGATCGCCATCATCGAACGGGCAAAACGCCAGTGCAATCTGGTGTGGCTGGAAAACTTGAATCTCCGGGGGGATTATAAAAAGCGGATCCTCGATTGGGTGCATGTGCATCACCCGGAGCTGGATGGCCTGTACCGTGACATCTATACGAAAAAAAGCCGGGATTATTGGACACAACTGGACCAGGAGATCCGGGCGTATACGGCAAAAGAAGGAATGCCGTATATCCGGGATGACGACCAGCACCGCGCACCCTTTGGCGAGCCCCCGGTCGTTTGCAATTACTTCTACCATGAAGAGATCACGAAATCGGCGAAAAAAGAAAGAAAAGCGGGATCCTCCTGACCGGATGAGGACATGCAGGAAGGGGAGTGGAACGTTTGTTCGTCAAATGCGTTCCTCTATCGCAGTTGTGGAAACCAATCGTTTCTTTGAGACGGATGGAATCTGCCCTATCTCCCGCTCCAGGGTTTCCCGGAATTGATTCCAAACGTTTATGCTGAAGCAAAATGGCTTTTCAAGGGCGATTGTGTACGCAGTAAAAAAGAGCCGCTCTTTTCAGGGATGCCTCCATGTTTTTCAATCGGATCCCCAAGTCAAAGGGCTGCCTGTAAGTGCGCCGCCTTCGAAGAAACGGCTTTACGTTATGAATCATTTGGGCCGCAATGCGTCATGATTACGCGTTGCGGCAGGATTGAAGATTGAAATGTGCCCCTTTTGGGTTTATCATAAAGGAAATCAAAGTTTCCGGATGCTTCCAGCTGTGTCTGGATTTCCTGCTGCTGATGAAAAAGGAGGCGTATTTATGAAAATCGCAGTTTTGAATGGCAGCCCAGGACCGGAAACACCGCGGCCATGATCAACACCTTCGCCGAAGGGGCCAGGGAGGCCGGGCATGAGGTGGAGATCCTGCATGTCGGCAAGATGAAGATCAATGTCTGCCTGAGCCATTATCGGAATCATCCTTGCCGCGCTGCTGATTCTTTGCTGCTTTACGCATCGGCGTGTCATCAAAGCCCTGATCCGTCATGAACCCATGCCCAAGGCCCCCAAATGGCATGTCTGGGTCAAGCCGGAGAACAGAAGAAGCTGATCATCGGGAGATGAAAACCCAAAGCAGCCCGCTCCTTTACGGAAAACCGGCTGTTCTTTCCGCAGGCATCTTCCGTGTAAAACGCTGCCGGAAAAGAGATTTGCAAAAGCAGACCCGGAACAGGCCGGTACGGCAATCCGGACATCAAGGGACGCTTCACCAAGTCTTTGACCGGCCGCCGACTTTGTGCCGGCTGCCGGTATCGCGGACGCGCAAAAGCGCATCAAGACACTGCTGTAAAGCAAGTCCCCTGGACACAGGCGGAGAAAAGGCGTCTGTGTCCAGGTTGACTTTGGAAAACCAAAGGAATAAGGGATGAATACAGAGACACTTTGGGGGATTTTGATCCCCTTCATCGGAACAAGCCTCGGCGCTGCCATGGTTTTCGTGCTGAAGAACGAAATATCGACGAGTCTTCAGAAGGTCCTGACGGGCTTTGCGGCGGGGGTCATGGTGGCGGCTTCCTTCTGGAGCCTGCTGCAGCCCGCGCTGGAGAGCAGTGCGCACATGGGCACGCTGTCCTTCCTGCCGGCCTCTGTCGGGTTCCTCATCGGCGTAGGTTTTTTGCTGCTGCTGGACGTGATCACCCCGCACATGCACCTGGATCACCAGGACGAAGGCCCGAGATCCGGCCTGAAGCGCACGACCAAGCTGATCCTCGCGGTGACCCTTCACAATATCCCGGAAGGGATGGCGGTTGGCGTCGTTTACGCCGGTTTCCTCTCCGGCAACGCGGGGATCACCGCCGCGGGCGCAATGGCACTCTCCCTGGGGATCGCGATCCAGAACTTTCCGGAAGGCGCCATCGTCTCCATGCCCCTCCGGGCAGAGGGCATGAGCAAGGGCAACACCTTCCTGTACGGCGTCCTGTCCGGCGTGGTGGAACCCATCGCCGCTGCCATCACGATCGTCGCTGCCGGCGCGGTAGTCCCGGTCATGCCTTATCTGCTGGCTTTCGCAGCCGGCGCGATGATGTATGTGGTCGTCGAAGAACTGATCCCGGAGATGTCCGAAGGCAGGCACTCCAATTGGGGAACGATCGCCTTTGCACTTGGCTTTGTACTGATGATGATCCTGGACGTAACCCTGGGATGACCCGCGAAGAGCCAAACAGCGGAGAAACATGGCAAGGACGATCTGTTCTTTTCCCGCCGCCGGCCGCTGCCTGTACGTTGCCGGAAGGATCAGCGACCATCTTCTCTCCATTCCGCAGCTCATGTGGCAGAAGGAAATCACCGTCGGGACAATGCCGCCGCCAGCCATATGCACTGCAAAATGAAAACCCTCTTCGCCGATGAAAGCATCCGGATGAGCAGGGACGGTATCCCGTCCCTGGTGAAAAACTAGCAGACGTTTCCGTACAGGCATGGAATTGAAAAAAACAGGAGGATCATGAAAATGGGCAAATGAATCATCGCAGTCAACGCCGGCCCCAGAAAGGGCTGGAATACGGACACGCTGATCACAGAGGCGTCCAAAGGCGCGGAAAGTGCCGGCGCAGCGATCGAACGCTTTGATCTGTTCAAACTGGAAAGATATACCGGCTGCATCTCCTGCTTTGGCTGCAAGCGGGAGAAGAACAAAGGCCATTGCATCTGCCGTGACGCACTTACGCCCGTCCTGGATGCCATCCGGGAATCGGACGGGCTGATCATCGGGTCTCCGAATTATCTGTCCGAAATGACAGCCTCTTTCCGGGCGCTGTATGAGCGGCTGATCTTTCAGAACCTGACCTACAATCTGGATACGCCCTGCTGCAATCCGCGTCCGATCCCTGTTCTGCTGATCATGACCAGCAACGCGCCGGATACCGGATACCTCGGGCTTCTTAGGAATTACCAGCAGACCCTCTCACGCTTCGTAGGGCCAACGGAAGTCCTCGTCAGCGGGAATACGCTCCAGCTGAAGGATTACGGCAAAACCGACTGGCCCTGGACAATGTTCAGCCCTGAAGAGAAGTACAGGCGGCATGAGACCGTATTCCCAACGGAAATGGAAAAAGCGCGGCAGATGGGAGCCGCACTTGCAGCAAAAGGATGACCGGTCGGCAGATTCTCTCTGCCGGGAGCGGAACGTATTGCGTACAGCAGGAGGTTTTAGACCGTGATCAAGATCTACGGAATGCCGACATGCCCTTATTGCGACTACATTCACGAGCAGATCAAGGGCCGGGAAGAAGAGTTTCAATATATCAACATCGGCAGCCACATTCGCAATCTAAGTGCTTTTATGCGTCTGAGGGATACCAACCCGGTATTTGACCACCTGAAAGCCGTCGGCGATGTGGGCATCCCCGCCTTTGTGTTTGAGGACGGAAGGGTTTCCGTTGATCCGGCGGACGCGGGCCTGATCGAGTACGGTTCGCCCGGCGCCTGCTCCATTGAGGATCACAAGAGCGGACGGAAAGGCTGCTGATGCCCCGGATAGGCCGGTCTTCCATACTCTTTGACCGCAAAAAAAGCGAACGTCCCTGAGCGATCAGGGGCTTTCGTTTTTATCTGCTTCCGCAGGGGCAAAACCGGCCCCTGGAAGCCGCTTTCAGGTGTCAAAACCACTCTGTTTGCACCGACGATGACGAATGAATCCGGTGTTTTTGAACCAGCTCCAGGTGAATGGGATGTGCCCTTGTCCCTTCGTATTCACCATTCAGCGTTTCCGTCACCCACGCCGCAAGCCGAACCGGGGTATCCTCAAGGACAGACGTGGATCTTTGCTCCCCTCCCCGAGAAAATGAAAACAGCCCCGTCCAAATCGGACGAGGGCTGAAGTTCCACTCTCCGTGCTTCGGGATCGACCTAAAGCGTGTATACGTAATCCGCTTTTCTCGGCGCGGCCTGCCCGGCAGGCTTGGCGGCATAGCCGAGGATCAGGTTGCCGATGCCCTCCCAGTTGCCTTCGATGCCCGGTTTCTTCAGGATCGCTTTCCCTTCTTCGCTCTCAAACTCTTCCTTGCCACGGTGGATCCAGCAGCTGGCCACGCCCAGGTCGGCGGCAGCGCATTCCCCAGCCGATCAAAGTCACTCTTGCCAGGCTATCAAGCTGCTGCCATTATACGATGAACTGCTTTCTGCTT
Organism: uncultured Clostridia bacterium; assembly: GCA_946408995.1. Taxonomy (GTDB): domain Bacteria; phylum Bacillota; class Clostridia; order Christensenellales; family Aristaeellaceae; genus RUG756. Next base: position 9,934 of record CAMJUL010000087.1, read on the forward strand.
GGAATACCGCTGAGACGATCTTTGTCAAGGGTGAATTAAGACTTTTATCAGAATATTTGAAAAACCATATCGTGAATTACCTAAAAATGCTTTGCCGGAAAACCTGCAAAGCATTTTTAGGTGAGATAATATTGTATGCAGTTTATTCATCTGACTGCAAAGCGTCGTATCCTTCTTCGCCGGTGCGGACACGCACCACGTTTTCCACATCCTGCACAAAGATTTTCCCATCGCCGATATGGCCGGTATGGAGCACGCTGCGGGCGGTGTCGATCACCTGACGAACAGGCACTTTGCTGACCACGATATCCACCTGAACCTTGGGCAGCAGGGTCACTTCCACAGGCGTGCCGCGGTAGTATTCCGGCTTGCCCTTTTGCATGCCGTAGCCCATTACGTTGGTAACGGTCATGCCGGTGATACCGATTTTGTTCATGGCCGTTTTCAGGCTCTCCAGGCTGGCGGGACGGCAAATGATCTGCACCCGGGTATAGACAGGCGCGTCAGGCGCTTTTTCTTTTGCTCTGCGGGGCGCTTCCGCAGCTTCGGCGGGAACGGGCGCGGGCACGATCTCCGCTTCGGCCAGGCTGCCGTCCGGCAGGATGGAGAAGCCGGAATAGGCGGTGACCAGGCCGTGTTCGCTGCGGTCCAACCCCATCACTTCATCCGCGGCGTCGGCCCTCAGCCCGATCGTCTTTTTGATGAGGGTGAACACCAGGGTAATGACGACTGCCGTCCATGCGATGGTGCTGCCTACGCCAAGCAGCTGGACCCCCAGGAACTTGAATCCGCCGCCGTAAAATACGCCCTTCATGGTGGATATGCCAGTGGCGAAAAAGCCGGTCAGGATGGTGCCCAGCGCGCCGCATACCCCATGCACCGAAATCGCGCCGACGGGGTCGTCGATCTTGAC
>CAMJUL010000088.1 GCA_946408995.1 uncultured Clostridia bacterium
GAGGATAGGACGCTGCCGGATTCCACTTGCACCGCTTCCAGGTTGGAGGCGGTGTTTTTTTGTAATTCACGGTGCCTTCTTGAAAGCCGGCTTTCGTCCATTCCCTGGTCTGAACCAAAAGCATCCCTGTCTTAACGTTTTTTTGAGTACTGTCATGCAGCGAAAGGATTCATTCATTCCATCTATATTGCATAAAGGACTGCTTTGGGGTATCATAACCTGAGAAAAGAATTCAAAGGACCGGGATGCACCCGGCAGCCAGCGATCATCATGACAAGAAGGAGATCTTGCTATGCGAAGGATGGAACGTCTAAACCGGGGGTTAATCGTCGCCCGGGCTGAACATGGAATGTACCTGAGCTGGCGTTTTTTGGGGAACGAGCCGGACGGTATCATCTGGCGGGTGTATCGCAGACGGAACGAGGGACCCTGGGAATGCCTTACGGAGATCCGACCCCGGGATGTTTCTCCGGAAAGCCGCTATGAGGGAAATCCTGGGATTGTAAAAAGGAACACGACGCCCTGCTGCTATGTGGATCCGGATGGACAGCCGGAGGATGTGTATGCAGTTGCCCCTGTTACAGACGGTGTGGAAGGCTTGCGAGAGCAGTCGACGCTGCCTGTACTGGAGTCTCTTCCCGGTGCCGAAGGACAGGCTTTCCGCGGCGCAGTGCACCGCATCCCAATGTGCCCGGCGCCGGACAGAGTTCCTTTGGCGCATTTTACCTACCGCGGCGTTTCTGTCGGTCCGGGCTGCAAGGTCGACCGGAGTGTGTTCCGAATGGAAAACGGCGAGGACTGGTGTCGGGTTGATATGGACCTGCTGCGTGCCTTCAGGCAGCGGTATGAGAATGGAGAGACCGTCACTGAAGAGGAGTATCGCGGGCTTAGCGAAAGGCTTTCCCGTCATCTCGGCGCGCCGCTGAAACTATCCTCCACGCTTGAGAACGGAAAAATCACAGATGCATTGTACAAAGAATTCGAAGCCGCCTTCATTCGTTACGTTCGTGCTCTCGACTGCGGTGAATCCCTTCCGCTTGCCCGGACGCCTTCCGGCGCGGTTGAGACGTCCCTTTCCTCGGAATATCATACCCAGGACATGACGGTCGGCGATTTCGATGGCGACGGCGAGTATGAAATCGTGGTGAAATGGCGTGCTGAAAGCCCGGACCCCATGTTCTCGGATCCAATATACAGTCCGGATTTCAATCTCAGCGCGCCGGAATATATCGACGTCTATAAGCTGAATGGAAAACTGCTCCTGCGGATCGATATGGGATACAACGTGAAGTCCTCCAATGATCATGAAACCATGCTGCATGTCCAGGATTTCAACCGTGACGGGCGCGCGGAAATCATCCTGAAAACGGCTCCTGGAACCCGAGTCGGCTTTTGGGATCCGGACAAGGGCCGCGTGGTCTATCCCAATGATCTGCAGCATGTTGTCGGAGGCGAAGAAGGGCTCCTTTGCACCACCGATCGGTTTATTCTGGATTTCCAGGAAGGAAACACGGACGAACTGAAGCGCAAGTGGTCGCTCTTGAACGCTTTTGACATCTGCTATCGATCCCCTGTGTTTACACAGGGAAATGACGGCCCCAACGATCCGGAGAAAAAGGCCTGGATCAAGTCCTATCACATTGGACCGATGGGACCGGGACACAGGGAGTATGTGACGGCCATCGGTTACGACGGACAGCAGGGCGTGATCCTGGATACCGTGGATTACGCGTTTCCATGGACAGAGGTCGCTTCGGACGGAGACAACTTTGCCCTGGATCCCATGACCCAGCGCGGCAATTTCTGCACCATCACTGTTCCGTTGCCCGGCGCAGATACGATGGACAGCTACAAGGTGCAGGTCATGCAGGGAAAAGACGGGTATTTTCTTTCGCATCGCTGGAAATACCCGGTCTGGGGCGACGGACAGGGCAACCGGGCCAACCGCTACGCGGGCGGCGTTGCCTGCCTGGACGGTGAAAACTATTACGCTGTCATCCAGCGCGGATATTACCAGCGGACAACCATGGCCGCCTATACTATGCAGGGAAGCAAACTTCTGCCGCCGGCCATCTTTGATTCTGAGAATCCCCATTGCTGGACCCTCGGCGACGGTCCGGATCTCTACAGGGCACGCGGAAATCATTTCACGGACATGGCGGATATCGACGGTGACGGCCGGGATGAGGTCGTGCTCAAAGGCATGAATCTCAGTCTTTCGACAGACGGAAAATACCTGCTTCCGAGGGTTCTGTGTGGTGATATCATGCCCATGCTAGATGGGACAGGACGACAGCCTGAGTTCGGGGAAAACCTTGCCACGGATGAAATCCGAAAGACCAAAGGGAATGCCTGGGCAGGTCTGCAGCACGGTGACCGCAGCGCCTTGCTGCCTGTCAATGCGGCCGGGGATATACGCCTGTATTCCGGAACCGAGGAATATACGCTGGACAACCGGCATACAGGATGCCAGTTCGGTTGGCTTCCGGGACCGGAAGCCCATGATCCCAATAAGGGCCTCAGACGGGTCAATGGAAACCTTGTCCATGAGTCCTCCCTGGTGTTCGGAGAGTTTTCCGGAGACGACGATGAGGGCTCAGTCGCCGGGAATTTTTCCAACCGTTGGGCTGGCGCCATGGCAGGCGGATCGGAATGCGGACACCGGGTGCGCAGTCTCATCGACGGACGCGTGCTTCTGGAGACAGACTGTCCCCGGGGCATCCCGCAGGGTGAAAACGCTGTCTGGTTCGGTCCGGGGCTGACCCATTACGCTTGCAACGGAAGCGAAGTACATGTCCCGGACCAGGATACGCTGCGGTTCCTTCCCTACCTCACCACCGGTCTGATTTCTACCGGAAGCAAACGGACCCCCACCCTGAAAGCGGACCTCTTCGGCGACTGGCGTGAAGAACTCATCCTGACAGATGAAAACAACAATATTGTGATTGTGCGGACGCTTGCGCTGACGGAATACGGGATCCGCTGCCTGATGCATGATCCATGGTACCGCAATTCCGCAGCCAACCAGAATATCTGCTACAACCAGGTCGGGTTTGCCTCGTTCTACCTGGGCGACGAAGCCCCGCTGCCGGCAAAGCGGAAGGATATCTGCTTTGACTGACTGAAAGGCACTTGTGAAGCCTTGAAGTGTCCCAAAGTGCTGCCCCTTGCGGACAGATGAATGGACCTTCATGGATTCACATAATATGATACTTTGGTTCTTTATCATAGACCGCTGCCGGCGTGCTGCTCAAATGCTGGCGGCGGTCTATATTTGTAACGGTCAACAATCCACATGATTCCCTCAAAAAGGTACTGTCAATATTTTTGCGCAAATTCCCTTATCCTTATCCGAACCTGCAAAGGCCATGATAAACTACTCAGGTAAACGCGACGGAGCAGGAACTTTTCTGACACGGGGTTTACGTTGGGCGGTCGGCGTGGTATCATAAGCCCGTCAGTTGAAAAGCGGACGGATGACGAAAGAATTCCACAAAATGCGTCAAAGCGGGGCGGCAGAATGCGTATTGCCCTTTTCTGCCAAACAGCGTACCCAAAGCGGACAATGACTTTGAACGATGGACCCAGCAATTGAAAAAGGTACGTCTGCTCCATGGGGTTCAGGCAGCGCGTCGGAAACCCCCTATTTTGCTGTGGAGAAGAAGGAACTGGTGCCCATCCGGGCCAGGTTCCTGTCCGGTGACAGGAATCAGCCCATCAATGCGGAAAAGCGCAGGATGCCGGATGGAAAGCTGGAAAGCACGGCGATGGGGTGCGCATTATCCGAGGGCGTCGTCACCAAATTGAACCTTGGCCTGGGATGACCCGGGTGCTGGTGTGGAATCCTTAGGCGACCGGCGCGGCCGTTGGGCTCATCGTTTGTTCGGCGTGTTGTGCGCCTGACCGCAGGATCAAAAGATGCTGAAAAAAGAACAGTAAAAGGCTGCCCCGGCGATCCTGTGGCTTAAGTAAAACGAATAAAGGGGAGGAGGGACGATTCGTTTTCCGTTGACCCCATTTTTTTCCGAATTCTGGGGTCTGGAAATTGCGCAAACGGGAGGTTTTATGATATACTGAACAGGGAAACCTTATCAACCTGAACAGGAGGAAGCGATTCACATGCAATACACCAAAGAAGTTGAAGACATGGTTTGTGTTGCGAAGGGCCCGAATCACGGCCCTGCCCCCATTCCTGAGGAAGGAAAATGGATCCAGGCCAAGGAAATCAAGGATATTTCCGGCTATACTCACGGTGTCGGCTGGTGCGCGCCGCAGCAGGGAGCCTGCAAGCTGAGCCTGAACGTGAAGGATGGCGTGATCCAGGAAGCGCTGGTTGAGACGATCGGCTGCTCCGGTATGACCCATTCTGCTGCCATGGCCAGCGAGATCCTGCCCGGCAAGACCCTTCTTGAAGCCCTGAACACCGACCTGGTCTGCGATGCCATCAACACCGCCATGCGGGAACTGTTCCTGCAGATCGTTTACGGCCGCACCCAGAGCGCTTTCTCTGACGACGGACTGCGCATCGGCGCCGGCCTGGAGGATCTGGGCAAAGGCCTGCGTTCCATGGTGGGTACCATGTATGGCACCAAGGAAAAGGGCACCCGTTATCTGGAAATGACCGAAGGCTACGTGGTGAAGATGGCGCTGGACAAGGACGACCAGGTCTGTGGCTATCAGTTCCTGAGCCTGGGCAAGATGATGGACGCCATCAAGAAGGGCATGTCCCCGAATGAAGCGTACGAGAAGAATCTCGGCACCTACGGCCGGTTCAAGGCTGAAGACGGCGCGGTCAAGTGGATTGACCCGCGTAAAGAGTAAGGGAGGGTGCGACGAATGGCTTTGTTTGAAAACTATGAAGGCCGCATGCCTCAGCTGCAGCCCGTTCTGGACAAGTATGGATTCAAAAACTTCGAGGAAGTGAAGGCGTTCACCAACGGCAAGGGCGTGGATGCCTACTCTATCGTGGAAAGCACCCAGCCCATCTGCTTTGAGAACGTGAAGTGGGCCTATGAACTGGGCGCAGCCATCGCCATCAAGGAAAATGCAAAGAACGCCGCCGAGGCCGCCAAGTGGATCGGCACTGCACTGCAGGCCTTCTGCATCCCTGGTTCCGTCGCGGACCAGCGCCAGGTCGGCATCGGTCACGGCAACCTGGGCGCCATGCTGCTGGACGAGGGGACCGAGTGCTTCGCGTTCCTGGCCGGACATGAATCCTTTGCCGCCGCGGAAGGCGCCATCAAGATCGCTCTGAACGCCAACAAGGTGCGCAAAAAGCCTCTGCGGGTCATCCTGAACGGCCTGGGCAAGGACGCCGCCATGATCATCAGCCGCATCAACGGCTTCACCTATGTGCAGACAAAGTATGATTACCTGTCTGCCGACGTGAAGGAAGATCACGCGCTGACGGTGGTCAGCAAGACGGCCTATTCCACCGGCGACCGCGCGAAAGTCAACTGCTACGGCGCGGACGACGTGCGTGAGGGCGTGGCCATCATGTGGCATGAGGGCGCGGATATTTCCATTACCGGAAACTCCACCAACCCCACCCGTTTCCAGCATCCCGTCGCCGGTACCTACAAGAAGGAACGCTGGGAAGCCGGCAAGAAATACTTCTCCGTCGCTTCCGGCGGCGGCACCGGGCGTACCTTGCATCCGGACAACATGGCTGCCGGCCCCGCCTCCTACGGCATGACCGACACCATGGGCCGTATGCACTCCGACGCCCAGTTCGCGGGTTCTTCCTCCGTACCTGCCCATGTTGAAATGATGGGATTCCTGGGCGCGGGCAATAACCCCATGGTTGGCATGACCGTGGCTGTGGCTGTGGCCGTGCAGGAAGCCTTGAACAAGTAAAAAACGTACAGAAAGCGGAGCGTTCCCGATTCGGATTTCGGGACGCTCCTTTTTTTGCTGCGCAGGGTGGCGCACGTAACTCACGGGTAAAAGCCACGATGCGTCTTGTGGGGGGAAAAGGGATGGCCGAAGGACAAGAGTGCTACATGAGGCGGGAGGAGACGAACCAAGGGAAAACCGATGGCCTGACGAACAGAAATTCCACAGAAGACGCAGAAGGTCTGTTCGTTTGGCAGACAGGTATGAAACAGGAACCCGGCTGACTGTCCGTTGAATGATCGTTTCTTTTTACAATTCTTTATAGGCTGAAGAGGCTTTCGTTGACGTTTGTTTCCTTTGGGGTATAATAGCTGCAGAGGCCCCATGTTTTCTACAATAATGGCAGATGGAGCTGAGATGTGTTCGATCCTCCGAAACATGGAAAACAGGATCACGGAAGTGAACAAGGCTTCCCCTGCGATTCCGCTGACAAGCCCCTGCCAGGCAAGAAATCAGATGTGCTGAAGGAACTGATGAAGAAGGAAAACCCGACGCAGATGCGTGTTGAACGATTCAACAACGGCTGAAACACAAGAATCGAATCAGAAGAAAATGAGTACTTTGTTTGACGATTTGTATCAGGAATCCCTTCCCCGCACGCAGCACAAGGTTTGGATTTTGTCAGATCCACAGAAAGGGCTGCCGGCAAACACACGCCGCTGTCTTGCTGCCGGCATTTCCGATTTCGAGCTGCTGGTGCGTCCGGCGGAACAAGATCTGGTATCTGGGGGACGCGGTAGAGGGGGCTGAGGCCGACCGACTGACCGCCATGTGACGGCTGCAGGAGGAAGCCTTTGCTTCGTTCCGGATCCCGCTTTGCTAAGCTACCGGCAACCACGATTATGATTATTCCCGTACCCATCGCAATCAGGCTCCCTGGATGCCGTTTTATGAAATGGTGCGGGATCATCCCGGATGGAAAACTACAGCGAGTTGTGAAGCGTTTATGATCGCACTGAGATCGGAAAATAGCTGGTGTATTATCTTTGCGACCCTATTTCATAGACCAACAAATGGTGCGTTCCCCATTCCCGCGTCGCCTGGGGGCAGGAGGTTTATCCGTACGCTGACGATTTTTTCGACCTGGATCCTGGCATACAGACACTTCGGCATACAGCACTGGAGTGACTGGTTTGAAGGGATACAGGGACTCCTTTGCTGGCGTACAAATCCGGACTGGCGGAAAGAGAACGATTATGAAGAGAAACAAAGCATTACGCATTGTACGATTCCTGATGCTTATTACGGTGGGCTGTCTGCTTCTTTGCGGATGTTCCAGTGATTCAAATGACGGCCGTAATACTGTGTATGAAGATATGAGGGAGTCTTTCCACAAGTCGGGGCTGCTCTCGTGCAATATTGGCATCTTCTCCAGGACGGAGAAAGAGGGCTCTGTTACCTATGGCGAAGGGGGCAGCGGCGTGATCTTCAAAAGGGATGGAAGATTATACTATGCGCTGACGGCGGCGCATGTGATCAGCGTGGAGGGGGCGAAATTGCTGGTTTTTACTGTCAATACCGCAATGAAGACCGAGGATGTTCCGGGAGCACTTTTCAACGTGCTCTCTTACGATGTCTATGATGCGATGTATTCAGCGGAAATCGTATACGTAAGCAGCAGAGATGATTTGGCAGTCATCCGGTTTTCCACGAATGAGGATCTGTCCGTGATCCAGGTTGCCGATTCGGATCCCCAAATAGGGGACCGTATCATGTGCATCGGAAATCCGCAGAACGACTGGTTTGCGCTGTCGTATGGCAGGGTCAAATCGGGTATGGAAAGGTTCGGTGAAGCGCAGGGCTTTCCAAGCAATGCCATGAGACACAGCGCATACATACAGGTAGGAAGCAGCGGAGGAGCGGCTTTGAATGAGCAAATGCAGCTCGTAGGCGTTGTTCCCGGAGGTTCGTTCTCCTTTGATGGAAAGACCTTCAGATATGGGGTCCTGATCCCGGCAAGCGAGATACGCCTGTGTTTGGATGCGTGGGCGGATAATAAAACAGATTCGAAGTGATCGGGGAAGACGGTAAATTCAAACGATGGGGTGCGAAACATGGAAACCCTGCTAATGGTTCTGGATGTTTCAGGCCTTCCTCCCGCGAAGGACGTATTTGCAGCCTCTTTCTGCTTTTGAGCTGTGGAAATGAATGCCGGAGGATCGCTTTCAGGGAGGTCCAAATGAGGATCGCAGTCATTACTTTCAGGCTGCATGCGCCCTGGGTGCACAGCCTGAAAGAAAAAAGAAGGATGGTCAAAAGCCTTGTCACGCAGCTTCAGAACCGGTTCCATGTTTCCGCAGCCGAAATCGATGAGCAGGACACGCATCAGATCATCGTGATCGGTGCGGCAGTCCTTGTGCCGCATAATGCCATGGCGGACCGCGTGATGGATGAAATATCCGCATTTGTGGAGACAGAGACGGAAGCGGTGATCCTGGACGAACAAAGAGAGATCCGATGAAAGCGCAGGAATTTGACGCGGCGGTCCGATGGTTTGACAATTTGGCAGACGAACCCGCAAAGAGAAAGGCGTTGGACAGGAGGAGGCATAGAATCAGCCATGTGGAAGTGTCCGAAATGCGGACGTGAGTTCGGTAGACAGTCCCAGGATCATTATTGTGTGAAACCAAAGACGATCGACGAATACATTTTGGCGCAGGACGAATCGCTGCGGCCCAGGCTGCAGGAGATCCGGAGCCTGATCCGCACAGCGATCCCGGACGCGCAAGAGCGTATCTCTTGGTCGATGCCTACTTTTTGGAAGGGAAGGAACCTGATCCATTTCGCGGCATCTAAAAAGCATCTTGGCCTTTATCCGGGCGAAGAAGCTGTCGCCTGTTTTGCTGACGAACTAAAAGAGTACGTTGCAAGCAAGGGGACCATCCGTTTTCCGTACGATGCCGAGCTGCCTGCGGAGCTGATCCAAAGGATCGCGCGCTGGTGCCTTGCGGCCTATGGTAAAAACTCGTCAGAAATCACAGAGAGGAAGCGAATCTGATCTTATGTTCAACCTTCATGACCTTACACGGGACGCCTTCATGCTGCATGGCCCTTTGGCCCACCACGGCTATGACTGGTGGTGGCATTCCTTTACCGCGCAGGACTCGGAAACCGGCGAAGACAAGCCATTCTTCATTGAGTTTTTTCTCTGCAACCCGGCGCTGGCGGAGGATCAGCCCGTCCTGGGGCAGCTGGCGGAGAACCGATCCGCAGGAAAAAAACCGTCCTATTTGATGGTCAAGGCGGGAGGCTGGGGCAAAAATGCCTGTCAGCTGCACCGGTTCTTCGCCTGGAGGGATGTTTCCCTGCACGGGGACGCACCTTACCGCATTGAAGCGGCGGATTGCCTGGCCTGTGAGACGGCGCTCAGGGGCAGCGTGAGCGTCACACAGGAGGAGGCAAAGCTCCACCCAGAATGGATGTGTGACGCAGGTCAAATGAGTTGGGATCTGAAGATCGACAAACAGATCGCCTTCAACGTGGGCTACGGAGCGAGCAAGCCCCTGCGGGACGCGGAGGCTTTTGCCATGTATTGGCATGCTGAAGGCATGAAGAGTGCTTACAGCGGGACCATCACCTTCAACGGCAGGCAGTATTTGGTGACGCCGGAGCGTTCCTACGGCTATGCCGACAAGAATTGGGGACGGGATTTTACAACGCCCTGGGTTTGGCTGTCCTCCAATTGCCTGACCAGCAGAAAGACGGGACTGCAGCTCCATAACAGTGTGTTCGACATCGGCGGCGGCAGACCGAAAATCTACTTTGTGCCGTTGGATCGACGGCTGCTGGGCGTGTTCTTTTACGAGGGCAAGGAGTACGACTTCAATTTCTCCAAGCTCCATCTGATGGTGAAAACCACCTTTTCCTTTGAAGAAAAGGCAGAGGAGGTCGTCTGGCATGTGCGGCAGGAGAACATCCATGCCGCTATGGAGACGGAAGTGCACTGCCTGAAGAAGGATATGCTGCTGATCCATTATGAAGCGCCGGACGGAAGCAGACATCACAACCGTCTGTGGAACGGAGGCAACGGCTGGGGAAAAGTAAAACTGTATGACCGACAGGAGGGTCATTTGATCCTGACGGATGAAATCGAGGCCACCCATATCGGCTGTGAATACGGTGAGTATGATCATGAAACAGCCTATTGAAGCGCCACTATAAGGGTGTAACCTGATAAAATGTGAATTCCGATTGCTTTTCCGGAGACGAGGGACGTTTGGATCTCCAAAAGGCAATATCGTGCCGATAAAAAGCCGTGGGTCGTCCCTTCTACAAGCGGGGCGATCCTTTTTTCGTTCAAAGGCTTGCCACAGGGATCGGATCTGCTTCCAGGATGCAGGCTTGCCGACAGTCAGTGCGCCATGCTCCTGCCGCTGCTGCATTCGGGCGAAGAATTTTGACCGAAAATCCCTTGACCTTCCGGACGTAGAACGGCGCATCCTCCCAGCGGCGGATCCTTTCCGATGGCCTGAGGCAGCAAAGATGCGCGGACATGGAACACCTCCGGGACGGCCCATTCCACCTTGAAGGCAACGCTGACAGGAACGATCCGCTTCAAACTTGCCGAAAAGCTTTCATAACAGCGCTGCGCTGATCAAGTAGGAGGGGGTGATTAGCCCCCGTCCTCTCACCGCACCGTGCGTACCGTTCGG
>CAMJUL010000089.1 GCA_946408995.1 uncultured Clostridia bacterium
ACTTCCTCGAACAACTCGTCTCCTGACCAATACTCCGTAACAACTTGACACGGACTGACGCCCCGCGCGGCATTGACTTTCCTGGAGGAACAGGGTATACTGGTTTCAGAAGCTTTTGCGGAAAAGCGCGACAGATGCATAACGGACCTTATGACAGAAGGAGGGACAGGAAATGATCAGAACCGAGACCGTCAAACTGACCACCCTGCAGGCCACTGCCTATCGGCAGAAGCTGACCAGCGGCGGCGCGGGCATCGTGATCCTGCGCAGTGATTTTGCCCAGCCCGGGATCGCTTCCATCAGCAAAACCTCCGGTCAGGCCATCCCCACCGCGAACACCCCCAAGGAGATGTATCCCATGGAGGCTTTTCAGGAGGCGATCGAGCTGACCGGCGGACTGCCGTACAAGAAACGCAAGGCTCCCTCCGCAGCGGTCCTTCCCACGGAGGAGAAAGAGCCGACGCCCGAGATCAAGGAACTGGAGGTCCTTGTGGACGGGGCGGATTACGGCAAGATCCTGGAGGCTTATACCGACAAGAAGGGCAAACTGTCCTACGCGCTTCTCAACAAGGACCTGATCAAATTCATCCATTCCAGCAGCGTGGCCCGCTCCATGATCGCGGAAAAAGCCCCCGAGGAGAAGATCTGCCTGTATGCGGTGGGCTCCAAATTCCGCGGGATCACCGGCAACCACAAGCTGACGGACGACCAGGTGCTGAAAATCGTCGCGCTGCTGGACGAGGTAAGCCCCAAGGGCGTCCTGACGGAGTTCATGGACGAAGTGCGCAAAGGCCTGAAAAAATAACCGCGGCCGGGATCCCTGCCGCAATTTGTTTTCCCCCGGCGCGCGTCCCTTCATCGGACGCTGCCGGGGGATTTCTGTTTATGGAACGCTCCCTTCAGCAACACGAGTCTGCAGCCGCAGCCTGCTCCGCCTGCTGCCTACTCCTCCACCTCAAAGAGGCTGGCGACGGGGAGGTGCTCAAAAAAGTCGTCGCCGCGGGTATCCGGGCCCACCAGGGAGCGGTAGAGGCCGAACCGGGTGCAGGGATAGGGGCCGTCGGGACGGACGGCAAAGCCCACCTGCTGGCTTTTGTGGCACAGGAAGCCCTCCCGGGCCACCTCCAGGCCCGTTTTGCCGCCGAAGGCGGAAAGGGGACGGTCCCAGGAAAGGGTGATGGGGTTTTCCCCGTACAGGTGCAGGTACAGTTTGGGCACGTTCCAGCGCCCGAATTCCCGATAGCTTTCGATATAGCGTTCCGGGTCGTTGGCCCAGTCCAGGGCCCCGATGGCCAGGTCCGCGCACACCCGGTGCCCCCCGTGGCCGTATTCCCCCCGGATGTCGTGGGTGAGCACCACCCGGGGCTGATAGCGGCGGTACCACAGGGTGACAAGGGCCCGCAGGCGGTCCCGATTCCAGTAGCGGTACTGGCCCTGGAGGCTTTGGGTCTTGATATCCTCCATTTCCCCGAAGACCGGATAGGTGCGCACGCCGCAGGTCCAAAGACAGTCCAGCAGCTCCAGCCTTCGCCAGGGGGAGGAGGGGGACAGGGTGGCCACCAGCACGTTCATCTTCAGTTCCCCCGCGTAGGTAGGCAGAGCGCCGCCGAACCAGAGCACCTCGTCGTCCGGATGGCAGGCTAAAAGCAAAAGGTCTGCCCGGTCCACGGTGGGCTGCCAGGCCTGCACGTCCCCGGGCAGCGTCCCCGGGGTCAGCAGGCGCACCTCGGCAAGGGACAGGGTGTCCCTTTCGTCCAGGGGGCAGACGCGGAAATGGTCCAGGGGTTCGGGGAGCAAAAGCAGGTCCGACAGGTACAGGGTGCTGCTGACGGCCAGGGTGCGCCAGCCGTCCGCCGTCTCCGCCTGAAGCTGCCAGGGACATGCCGGGCCGTACCATTTCAGGCTGACCGCGCCGCAGAGGACAGACGGGGGCAAGGTGATCTCCAGGGCGTTTTCCCCCTCCCCGGCGGTGCTTTCCCAGCGGGTGCGCAGATCCCCGTCGGTCAGGGCGTAAAGGCGCTTTTCCCGCCCGGGGGAGGAAAAAACGGCCTGCCCGGTTACGTCCAGGGCGGCTCCTTCCCCAAGACAGGGGAGTGAAAACAGCGCAAGGAACAGGAAAACAAGCAGCGGGACCCGGATCGAAAATCGCATGGAAAAATCCTCCTGGTGCGTTTGACGCTATGCTTGTAACAGTGTAGCAGGAAAGAAGGGCGTACGCAAGGGAGACGGATGGATGGGATGGAAAAGAAATTTCCGTTTCTTCCCTTTTTGCGGCAGGAGAAACGCCCCGCCCGTCGAAATAGTACAATAGAAACAGCAAGTTCATACGAGAGGAGCGTACCCAATGAAGACCAACATCACGGCCAAGGGAATGGTAATCACCCCAGGCATTACCAAACGCATTGAGAAAAAGACGGCGACCATGAGCCGCTATCTGCGCGCGGATACAGAGGTGTTCATCAAGCTCCGCAAGGAGCGGGACGAGAGAATCTGCGAAATCACCGTGCCCATGGGCGGCAATGTGACGCTGCGCAGCGAATCCGCCAGCAAGGATAACCTGTTCATGTCCATCGATTCCGCCCTGGCCAAACTGGAAAAGCAGATCCTGCGTCACCGCACCAAGCTGGACAAGCGCCTCCGGGAGGATGTGGACCTTTCCGAAACCGAGTACATCGAGGATCCCGCGGTATATGGGGAGGGAGAAAAGGAAGTGGTCCGCCACAAGACCTATCCCGTCCGGCCCATGTCCATGGAGGACGCCGCCCTGCAGATGGAACTGCTCGGCCACGCGTTCTTCGTGTTTGTCAACCAGGATACCGACAGGGTGAACGTGCTCTATGCCCGCAAGGATGGGAACCTGGGCGTGCTGGAGCCGGAGGCCTGATAAACGTATAGATCATAAACGTCCTTCGCAGGCGCCGGGAACCCCCGGCGCCTTTTTGACGGGCCCGGAAGGTGGACAAACGGCGGGGGGCAGACTATAATAGGGGGGAACGGAGGGAGCCTATGGCTTTTACACATTTGCATCTGCATACGGAATACAGCCTGCTGGACGGCGCCTGCCGCATCACCGCCCTGCCCGGACGCCTGAAGGCGCTGGGTCTGGATTCGTGCGCGGTGACGGATCACGGCGCCCTGTACGGCGCGGTGGATTTTTACCGTGCCTGCAAAAAGGAGGGCATCCATCCGGTCATCGGGTGCGAAATGTACCTGTGCAGGAACATGGACGACAAAACCACCTTCTCCCGGGACCTGAGCCACCTGATCCTGCTCTGCGAAACCCAGGAAGGGTACCGCAACCTGATGAAGCTGGACAGCGAGGCCTTTACCCGGGGCTATTATTACAAGCCCCGCATTGATTATGACCTGCTTGAAAAGCATCATGAGGGGCTGATCTGCCTGACGGCCTGCCTGTCCGGGGACCTGCCCAAGCTCCTCCTGGCGGAGCAGTGGCAGGCGGCGGAGGACTACTGCCGCCGGATGGAGGGCATCTTCGGGAAGGACCATTTTTACATTGAGATCATGGACCACGGCCTGCCGGAGGAAAAAACCGTGCTGCCGAGGCTGGTGGAGATATCCAGGCGGACCGGCATCCCAATGGTTGCGACCAACGACTGCCATTACCTGGAGCAAAAGGACGCGGACGCCCAGGAAGTGCTGATGTGTATCCAGACGGGGAAGACCCTGGAGGATGAAAACCGCATGCGCCAGGACACCCGGGAATTGTACGTCAAAAGCGAGGCGGAGATGCGCGCCCTGTTCCCGGAGCATCCGGACGCGGTGGAGCGGGCCCACGAGATCGCCATGCGGTGCCATGTGGAATTTGATTTCACCAAGCGCTTTCTGCCCCATTTTGACGTAGGGCAGGAATACGCGGACGCCGGGGAGATGCTGCGTGCCCTGTGTCTGAAGGGCTTTTCGGAGCGCTATGCCCCCGGGGACAAGGCGGCCATGGAGCGCCTGGAGTACGAATTGGGCGTGATCCACTCCATGGGGTTTGACGATTATTTTTTGATCGTATGGGATTTTGTCAAATACGCCAAGGACAACGGCATCATGGTGGGACCGGGACGCGGCTCCGGCGCGGCCAGTATCGTGGCCTACTGTCTGAACATCACCATGCTGGACCCGCTGAAATACAACCTGGTGTTTGAGCGCTTCCTGAACCCGGAACGGGTCTCCATGCCGGATATCGACATGGACTTCTGTTATGAGCGGAGGCAGGAGGTCATCGACTACGTGACGCGCAAATACGGGTCGGACCATGTGTGCCAGATCATCACCTTCGGCACCATGGCGGCCCGGGGCGTGGTGCGGGACGTGGCAAGGGTGCTGGGGTACCCTTACGCCGACGGGGACCGGGTGAGCAAGGCCATTCCCATGGCGCTGGATATGACGCTGGAAAAGGCGCTGAAGATCTCGCCGGATCTGAAGGCCATGTACGAGGAGGAGCCGAAGGTGCGCCGGCTGATCGACACGGCCATGACCCTGGAGGGCATGCCGCGGCACGCCTCCACCCACGCGGCCGGCGTGCTGATCACCGGGGAGCCTGTGACCGACTTTGTGCCCCTGCAGCGCAACGACGACGTCATTACCACCCAGTATCCCATGGGCATCATATCGGACCTGGGCCTTTTGAAAATGGATTTCCTGGGGCTGAGGACCCTGACGGTGATCCGGGACGCCCTGGACATGCTGAGGCTTGGCGGGGTGGAACTGAAGCCGGAGGACATCCCCATGGACGACCCCGAAGTATTCGACATGATCTGCGCCGGGGACACGGACGGGGTTTTCCAATTGGAGGGCGGGGGAATGCGGGCCTTTTTGACCAACATGAAGCCCCGGACTTTTGAGGACATCATCGCGGCCATCTCCCTGTACCGGCCCGGGCCCATGGAGTCCATCCCCAAATATATCCGGGGCAAGGAACACCCGGAGCAGGTGACCTATTCCACGGAGAAACTGCGCCCCATCCTGGACGTGACCTACGGCTGCATGGTGTACCAGGAGCAGGTGATGCAGATCGTGCGGGATCTGGCCGGCTATTCGATGGGCCGCAGCGACCTGGTCCGCCGGGCTATGGCCAAGAAAAAGCACGACGTTATGATGAAGGAAAGGGAAATCTTCATCAACGGGTCGGAGGAAATGAAGGTGCCCGGGGCGGTGCGGAACGGCGTGCCCCGCGAGGCGGCGGAGGCCATCTTTGACGAAATGACCGCCTTTGCGTCCTACGCCTTCAACAAGCCCCACGCGGCGTGCTACGCGGTGGTGAGCCTGCAGACCGCTTACCTGAAACGCCATTACCCCGCGGAATTCATGGCGGCCCTGATGAACAGCGTGCGGGGCAACGCCGACAAGATCGCCGGATACATCCAGTATTGCCGCAAAAACGGCATCCCCATCCTGGCGCCGGACATCAACCGAAGCGGGAACCGGTTTATGGTGGGATGGACGGACCGGGGGGAAAAGGGCATCCGCTTTGGTATGGGCGGGGTCAAGAACGTAGGGGACAGCGTGGTGGACGCCATCGTCCGGGAGCGGGAGCAGAATGGTCCCTTTGAGGATCTGTTCGATTTCTGCGCGCGGATGGCCGGCGACGACATCAACAAGCGCGCGGTGGAAAGCCTGATCCGTGCCGGCTGCTTTGACGCCCTGGGGGCCAAGCGCAGCCAGTGCATGAACGTGTACGAGCAGGCCATGGACGCTGAAAACGGCCGCAAGCGGAACAACGTGACCGGGCAGATCTCCCTGTTCGACGCGGATTCGGGCATGGCGGAGCTGTTCAAGGGAAGCGGCGGCCAATACCCGGACCTGCCGGAATACGACCGGCGGGAGCTTCTGAACCAGGAGAAGGAAATGACGGGGGTGTATATCTCCGGCCATCCCCTGGACGCCTCGGCCAGTCTCCTGGACCGGCTGCCCGTCAACACCCGCTACCTGCACGAATTGGAGGAGCGGGAGGACAGGGGCCTGTCCGAAGACGGAAAAAAATGCGTCATGGGGGGCATCCTGGTGCAGAGCCGGGGCAAGGCCACCAAGAAGGGGGACATGATGGGGTTTGTGACCCTGGAGGACCTGACCGGCCAGGTGGAAGGGCTGGTGTTCCCCCGGGTATACGCCCGTATCAGCCATGAACTGACCGAGGACCGGGAGGTGCTGCTGTCCGGCAGGCTGTCCGTGCGGGAGGACGAGGCCCCCAAGCTGATCGTGGAGGACGTCAAGGGACTCCGTGAGGGCATCGGCGCTCTGGCGGAGGAGGAGAAGCCCAAAACGCCCCCTGCGGAGCGGGAAGGCGCGGAGGAGATCACAAAAAGGGCCCGGGAGAGCGGCACGAAGATCTATCTGCACCTGTCCAGGGGGCAGTTTGACCGTCTGGGCAGCATGCTGGAGGGGCTGGAAAAGGGGAACATCCCCATCTACTGCCAGCTGAAGGAGACCCGGCAGCTGCTTTTGACGGACGAGGCCCTGTGGCAGAAGGACGGGGAGGCCGCCCGGGAGCGGCTGACCCTGGCCCTTGGCCCGGGCAACGTCAAAATCCGGAGGGAATAAAGGAGCGGCAGGCGGCATGAAGGTTACAAGAAAGCTTTCAAGAGCAGGGACCGGCTATGTGGATGAAAAAAAACTGGCCGTCTACGCGGTGGTGATCAACAGCCTGGAGATCATCGCGGCGCTGGGGCTGACGCTCTTCCTGTTTTTGGGGCAGAAGTGGGACGGCGTCCTGGGGAGGACGACGGTGGTGTTCCTGTCCCTGGTGGTGGTGCTTGGGGCGGTGGTGGACATCCGCAGCGCCGCAAGGACGCTGCGCATCCGCGCGGACAACGACAGCCTGGGGGAGACCGTTGAGGCCATGACGGAACAAAACAGGGCTCTGCGGGTTCAACGGCACGATTTCCTGAACCATCTGCAGGTGGTTTACAGCCTGATGGAGATGGAGGAATATCCGGAGGCCATGAAGTACATTTCCCAGGTGTACGGGGATATCCGGCGGGTGTCCTCCGGCCTGAAGACGGCCAGCGCCCCGGTGAACGCCCTTCTGACCGCCAAGGCGGGGGAGTGCGCCGAAAAAGGCATCCAGTTTGACCTGGAGGTCAATGCCCGCTGGGAGCATCTGCCGATCCAGGACTGGGAGATCTGCCGCTGCCTTTCCAACCTGATCGACAACGCCGCGGAGGCGCTGAAAAACACCCGGCATCCAAAGATCCGGGTGCAGCTTGGGGAAACGCTGGAGCAATTCTCCTTCAGCGTACGCAACAACGGCCCCCGTATCGAAAAGGAGCACCTGCAGACCATTTTCGAGGCCGGCTTTTCCCTGAAGGGGAATGGCCGGGGCATGGGACTGTATATTACCAGGCAGACCCTCCGGGAAGCCGGCGGAGATATAACGGTGGAAAGCAGCGACCGCTGGACCGTTTTCAGCGGCTTTTTGCCCCGGCACCCCCGGACGGAGAACGGGGAAAACGGGAAAGGGAAATCTGAAGCGTGAAAAGTGCAGAATGGAAAGGAGAGAAACCATATATCTGACAGTCTTGAAGTCCTGGTGAGGGATGCGTCGGCGTCCGTCGGGATGCGGAACAGCCCGGTCCGTTTTTTTGCCGATCTGCTTTCAGCCTACGCGTCGGGGGAGCTTTCCCTGAAGGAGCTGGCCAGCCGTCTGAATCGGGAGAACCGGGAAGCGCAGTTTTATTACAGCCATATGCCCAAAGAAGAGATCCAAAGGAACAAGGAACTGTTCACGAAGGAATTCCGGTTTGCCGACGCGGTGATCGATCTGCTGATGGAGCTCCGGTGTCACCGGAGGATCAGGAGCGCATTGACGGCCGGCTCCGGGAGATCCTGACCCGCTATCTGGAATCCATACGGGAGGAGGACGCGCGGACAACGGCCGTTGTCATTCATCACACAGAAGAAACGTAAAGCCAAGATCATACTCGGTGATCTCCCGGCCGAAAAAAGCGGTTTTCTTGCCGCTTTTTTCTTTGCGGAGGATCTTCAGCGCCTCGTCATGGAGCCGTCTGATGACCGCCGGGGAGATCGGCAGATCGGCATGCGAGGGCCAAAGTTCATCAAAATCCGGGAGCATCCCTTCAAGCTTCTCAAGGCTGGCAATGTAATCCGGCAGATTCCTGTTGGGGCCGAACATGAAGATCCGGCCGTGTTCTTGGATGGGATCCCCGCTGATGAGCACTCTGCGGCTGATGTCCAGCACCGCGATGCTTCCGGGGGTATGTCCGGGCAGGTGGATGATCCTCAGCTTTCTGTTGCCCAGGTCGATTTCGTCGCCGTCCCGCACGGGGATCAGACGGCCGCCCTTTCCGGACGCGCGGTACTGCGCCTCGTCATCCGGATGCATCCGGAATGCTTCAAAGGCCTCATTGCAGCCGGTATGATCCCTGTCCGCATGGGTATTGAGCAGCAGGACCGGCTGGCCGGCCAGTGCCTCCGCCATCTGCCGGACGTGATGGATCGTCATTCCGGTATCGATCAGCAAGGCTTGTTCCGCTCCCTTCAGCAGGAAACAACGCACGCCGCCGTCCTCGATTCGCCAGGTGTCCGCATCCATCTGATACGCCAGCGCCCCATATTGCCTGCCGCACCCGCTGCAAACGCCGGTATGAACGCTGATCAGATGGCCGCAGTCCCTGCACGTCCATTGAGCCCGCTCTTTTTCAAGAAAAGCCTCCATGCCCAGCTCCCGGATCTCCTTCAGGTTCTTTACGGGCGATTCACAGAGCGGATACTTTGATGTATAGCGTTTCTCCTTCTCCAGGACATCCTCACACGGATAATCCGGGCATTCGTCGCAGAAGGCGTATCCGTTTTCCTTCCGTTTCCCGCAAAGAACAATCCCGCATCGTTTTGCACAGAATTCGGGCTTGTGCGCGTCCGGACCGTGGCATCCCGGACACGGATCGGTTTAGGCAAGCGCCCTTTTGCAGAGGCTGCAGTCCAGCCCGCAGGGGGCGATCCAATCAGCTGTTAAACGGTTTCCTTCCATACGTTCCCTCCGATTCGATCTTTGGCCGGATCTTTTTTTGTATATGCCCTGCCGCCTGCCTTGGCTGACGGCGTGCGCCGCCTGGGAC
Source organism: uncultured Clostridia bacterium (assembly GCA_946408995.1). Taxonomy (GTDB): domain Bacteria; phylum Bacillota; class Clostridia; order Christensenellales; family Aristaeellaceae; genus RUG756. Next base: position 9,084 of record CAMJUL010000089.1, read on the forward strand.
CGTTATGCCTGCAGGGAAACGTACCAATCAACAGCGCGCTTTGTCCATCCGGCCATGCACATGCCGGAGCCGTCCGCAAAGCCGTGTCCGCCGTCGGGGCCGATCTCCAGCCGGCAGGGAATATGAAGCGCCTCCAGTTTCCGGGCAAGCGTCCTGGAATGCTCCGGGCTGACCAGTTCATCCCCGGCTGCGAGAAAGAAAGCGCAGGGAGGGAATCCTTCCGCGTGTTCGGGGATCTCATAAGCGGTACGTATGGCTTCCCATACAGAGCAGCCGTACAGACGGATGTCTTTGAGGCGGTCTTCTTGCGTATCCGTGTCCGGAGTATCGCCGGAGACATCCAGCTTCGGGCTGATAAACGGATATACGGGGAAGCTTGCACTGGGTTTGGGCAGATCAAAGGAAGGATAGCCCTTCTCGGTATTCCACAGGCTGATCAGATATCCGCCGGCAGAGAAGCCGCAGGTGATATAATGATCCGCACGCACATGAAAATGTCCCTCCTCTTTCCGGATCAGGCGCAACGCCCTTGAAAAGTCCTCCAGATCCTTCTCCAGCAGGGCTTTTTCTCCCGTCACCTGATAGGTCAGGATGAAAGCATGATAGCCATAGCTGTTAAACTGCGCGGCGATCGGCCACCCCTCCGTCAGATTCCAAACGTTCACAAAGCCTCCTCCGGGGACGAGAAGGAGAAAGGGCCTTTCATCTGCTTTCGGATCATCAGAGGGGAACCAGACCAGGTTGACGCCCCTTCGGGCTTCGTCTTCCTCGCATTCCTTTTCGCTGTACAGCGGATAATACCAGTCACCGGTTCGGGCCGCTTTATAGAGGCGGTCCATCCCCTGGGCGATCTCACCGGAAAAGACGTGTTCTTCCCGGAGCTGCCGGAGGGTTTTGTTCCACAGCGCTTCCCGGCTCAGATCCCTGTTCCGGATGGCGTCCTTTGCGATGTGGCGGATTTCCGGGGCGCTCAGAAGACTGCCCAGCGTGCGGTTTTCATATGCAGACATTTTTGCCTCCTGTCGTGCGTTGGTTTGTGAATGGAGAAATAGATGGCTGTTTCAGGCCCCTGCGATCCATATTGGGACTTTCAATGCCTTTATTATACGATGGAGACGGCCGATTGTCACTGCAAAATGCGGATATCCGCGCCCATACTCATTTGAAAAAGTAAAAGCAAGTTGAGATTTGCCATAACACATGCAAACG
>CAMJUL010000090.1 GCA_946408995.1 uncultured Clostridia bacterium
CTTCTTCTACGTTCCCCTGATAACTCAATTCTCCCAGAACTACTTTACACTAACCCCTGTTTTGTATCTCCCTCAGCGTTTTTTCGAATAGTAAACGAAATCCCTGTCACGCTTCACTTCCGAATACCCCAGCCCGGTGTAGAAAGCGTTCGTCCTGGTATTCCAGACGGGGGTGTCAAGCGTAAAAACCTTTGCCTCCGGAAACATGCGCTCGATTTCCCGCATCATAAAGATGCCATATCCTTTCCGAAAGTGCTGCGGATCAATGAATATCCTTCCGACATTCAGCGTGTCTCCCTGGCAGAACAGTATTGCCCCGCCAAGGATCACGCCGTTCTCATCAACCAGTTTGAACAAATGATTCATCCTGGCCATTCTGACATGGAACGGGACGGACTGATACCCGGGCGGACCGCCGGGACAAGCGGATCCCACCTCCGTATCACTGTTAAAAGCCAGCCTGGAGATGCCGGTCAGTACCAGGGCGTCCGAAGTCCCGGCTTTCATGAACTGTAAATTCATAAAACAGTCCCCCTGTCCTTTACCGGCAGGCGATATAGACATCCATGCCCTCGCCGTCTGTTTCAAAAACGGGGATCACTCCGTTTTCCACATGGATCAGCCCGTTCGTCCTCATATAATCCTGCAGTGTGTGATAGGCTCCCGGTATCGTTGCAAAGGGATTGTCAAACGGCCTGTCAATATGGATCGCGGCGTATTTATGCGCGGGCTGTTCTTTGATTTCATACCCTTCAGGCGTGACATCCTTCGGCAGGATCAATGCCGCTGTATATCCGTGCATATTGAACACATTCACCTGTTCCTGGGACAGCCTTGGGAAATCCCATCCGATGACTTTCGGATCCGCGATCCCGTTCTCTTCCGCGCATTTGTACATCCTGCCGATGGCATCCGCTTCCGGCTCACGGCTGACCACCGTATACTCCACATAGCGGAATCCTTCGACGTTCTCAATACGGAGATTTGAATAGGCATCGCTTCGCTTGTCCATTTCTTCCCTGAACAGATTATCCAGAGTGCAGTCAAAGATTTTGCAGATTTCCAGCGCCTTGTCCATTTCCGGATTCGCCGCGTCCATTTCCCACTTTGAGATGGTCTGGCGGCTCACGTCCAGCTTCCCCGCCAGTGCTTCCTGAGTCATATTCGCGCTCAGCTGCCTTAAATACTGAAGGTTTTTGCCAAAACTCATATTGCTTCTCCTTCTGATAATGTATTTTTTCCCTGACAGTGCTTTGCTCCGCGTCGCAAAGACAGAATAACATAAAGCAGACTGCTTTCCCACCAACTGACAGGCGCTGTTTCATGGAATCGTGCAACTGCAGGTTGCGTTGCTTTTATCCGGAATACAGCCGGGCGTCATTGCGAAGATACATGGGTTGTTGTAAAATACATCATACAAGGACATGAACGGAGGAAAAAACATGGCCATTACAGCGGCTTACATGGTCCCCCATCCCCCAATGATCGTACCGGCGGTGGGGCGCGGGGGCGAAAGTCAGATCGAAGCCACGCGGGCGGCTTATGCACGTGTGGCGGAAGATATCGCGGCGCTGGCCCCGGAGACGGTCATCCTCTCCAGTCCGCACGCCACACTGTATGCGGATTACTTTCACATCTCCCCCGGCAGGAGCGCCGAGGGCAGTTTCGCCCGCTTCCACGCACCTCAGGCCGGCTTTAGAGAGGAGTACGATGCGGAGCTGGTCAAGGCGATCGAACGCATAGCCGCCGCTCAGGGCCTGCCAGCAGGCACGCGGGGACAGCGAGATCCCGAGCTGGACCATGGGACAATGGTGCCGCTGCACTTCATCCGCCAGGTGTACTCGGGCTTCCGGCTGATTCGCGTAGGCTTGTCCGGCCTGCCGTTGGAGGAACACTATCGTCTGGGCCAGATCATCCGGCGCGCGGTGGAGGAGACGGGACGCCGGGCGGTGTTTGTCGCCAGCGGCGATCTCTCCCACAAGCTGCAAAGCTACGGCCCCTACGGCTTCGCGCCGGAGGGCCCGCAGTACGACACGCGCGTCATGGACGTCTGTGAAAGGGCGGCCTTCGGCGAGCTTTTCGACTTTGACGAGGTGTTTTGCGAGCGCGCTGCGGAGTGCGGGCATCGCTCCTTCGTCATCATGGCCGGGGTGCTGGACGGTATGGCGGTCAGGGCGGAGCGTCTGTCCCACGAGGATGTCACCGGCGTCGGCTACGGAATTTGCATGTTCCATCCCACAGGGGCGGACGACAGCCGGAGGTTCCTGGCCACTCGGCAAAGAGAGCAGGAAACCCGGCTCACGGAAAAGCGGGCCAGGTGCGATCCCTGGGTGCAGCTGGCCTGGCGGTCCGTGGAGAGCTGGGTGCTGTATAACAGGGTGATGGGAACCCCGGAGGATCTGCCCGAGGCGTTGACCGGGCAGCGGGCCGGCGCGTTCGTGTCCATCCACAGGCAGGGCCGGCTGCGCGGCTGCATCGGTACCATCGCTCCGACCAGGAGCAGCCTGGCGGAGGAGATCATCCACAACGCCATAAGCGCCGCCTCCCGCGACCCTCGCTTTGATCCCATCCGCGCCGACGAACTCAAATGGCTGGAGATCAACGTGGACGTGCTGGATGAGCCGGAGGCCGTCGCCTCGGAGGCTGAGCTGGACGTGAAGCGCTATGGCGTGATCGTCACGAAGGGACATCGCCGGGGACTGCTCCTTCCCGATCTGGAGGGCGTAGACACAGTGCGTCAGCAGGTGGAGATCGCCAGGCGGAAGGCCGGTATCGGGCCAAAGGAAAAGGTCAGTCTGGAGCGATTTGAAGTAGTCAGGCACACCTGACGGAGGATACCATGGCGCGATGTGATGTCTGTTTTCACCACTGCGATATTCCGGAGGGGCAAAGGGGCTTCTGCGGCGCTCGGACGTGCAAGGATGGAAAGGTGGTCGCCGGGAACTACGGCAGGATCACCGCGCTGGCGCTGGATCCCATCGAGAAAAAGCCGCTTCGGCGCTTCCACCCCGACAGCATGGTTTTGTCGGTGGGCAGCTACGGCTGCAACCTGCGCTGCCCGTTCTGCCAGAACCACGGGATCTCCTGGTCCGCCGAGGCCATGGCCTGTGCCGACAATGCGGAAATCCTCACGCCAGAGGCTTTGGCGGAGATGGCTGTGCGGCTGAAGTCCCGCGGAAACCTCGGCCTGGCCTTCACCTACAACGAGCCGCTGGTCGGCTGGGAGTTTGTCCGAGATACCGCACGGCTGACCCGCGAGGCAGGGCTTTTGAACGTGCTCGTCACCAACGGCACGGCTGAGCTGAAAATCCTGGAGCACATCGCCCCGTTCATCGACGCAATGAACATCGACCTCAAGGGCTTCACCGAGCGCTACTATACCAACGTGCTTGGCGGCAGCCTGGAGATGGTGAAAGCGTTTATTGAACAGGCGGTACAGCAGTGTCACGTGGAGCTGACCACACTGATCGTTCCTGGCGAGAACGATTCGGAGGATGAAATACGCGCGCTGAGCCATTGGGTTGCGGGCTTGAAGGACGGAAGGAGCATTCCCCTTCACATCTCCCGCTTCTTTCCGCGCTTTCATATGCAGGATCGGCCGGCGACCGGGGTGAGGCAGGTCTGCCGCCTTGCGGATGTGGCGCGGGAAACGCTCAGATATGTGTATACAGGAAATTGCTGAGGGCCCTCCGAAACACACGCAGTATTTATCCTGAGGAAACGCTGTTTTATTCAAATCAGCGTGAAAGCATTCTGCTTACACGACTGGTTTTACGATGTTTTCCTGGGGTTGTGCAACAGCCCCTTCCCAGGCGCTCCGAACCCCCTGAAAGCCGGCACTTTGTGCTGTGGTTGTGTGGTGAACCTTTGGTATCACCTTGGTTCAGCAAACGCTGAAAAATAAAGAAAGTCCCCTGCGCCTGTTGGCTGGTATGTGATACCAACTTTTCAGGTGCAGGGGTTTGGTGCGGTTTTGGTATTGACTCTGTTATGAGTGATTATTCATTGTCCGGCTTTAAGCAAGGTCTTCCAATTTATGCCGTTGGCTTTTTACATCTTGGCCTGGTATTACAAGTGGTATCCTTTTTCATTCAGTCGTGATACCACTTATGGTGACCCTCTTAAAAGTTCTCCAGGAAGGCTGCGATTCTCTCTCCCATCTCATCTGGTGGATCAGGCTGCAACGGCGGCTCAGATTTCTCTGCTGTCGGTTGCGCAGCGGTGATCCAGAGCCCTTGCAGACAGTTGGTGAGCGTTTCCCGGATCGTTGCCTCGATCTTTTTCAGCAGCGCTGCTTCCCATTCCTGCTGCTCCTCCATTCGGTCCTGCCGGGCAGAATGATCGTTGATGGCGGTGTGCACGCTGCCGATCCGGATCAGCGGATTCGTATCTGGCAGGAGCAAGCCGCCAAGCTGAAAGATAGAGAAATCACGCAAGAGGATTACGATCGCTGGCGTTATCAATCCCCTGCATTTGACGATACCAGTATCCGTGTTCCGATCCCCACAGAAGAACCTACCCGCTACAGACGCGGCTGAAAACCGAAGAATAAAGATTGACACAAAAAGTCCTCCGCTCTGCGGATGACCGATTGACTATAAGCGGATCAGGAATCGATCTATCATTGAATATGCAAAAACAGGCTTATCCAGCCCGCGCGAATCCTGTTCCCTATAAATCAATGATCGCAACCGCCTCGATTTCCACCAGCGCGCCTTTGGGCAGAGCCGCCGCTTCCACACAGCTTCTGGCAGGCTTGGACGGAAAATACTTTTCATAGACTGCGTTGAAGGCGGTAAAATCAGAGATGCGCTGCAGGAAGCAGGTCGTTTTGATCACATGCCCAAGATCGCTTCCTGCCACTTCCAGGATGGCTTTGAGGTTTAGAATAACCTGTTCCGTTTGTTCTTCTATCCCTGTGCTTTCAATCATCCCCGAATGAGGATCAATGGCAATCTGACCGGAGGTATACAGAATCCCGTTGACGGCCACTGCCTGAGAATAGGGCCCGATTGCGGCAGGGGCCTCATGTGTGTGAATGGCTCTCATCTTTTTGTCCTTTCCTTTAATCAGTCTGACGGGCTGCGCATTCAGGAGCAGCCCCGTTTCTTTTATTCGCCGCGAATGATACGCCAGAATTTGTTTTTCAGCTGCATAGGGTACATCCCTGCTCTTTGGGCATTGATCCGCTTTTCTTTGCTTGATTTGTCCATGGATTTCCTGTACAATACGACCGAGGGAGGAATGAACCCATGAAGATTTCAACCAGAGGCCGATATGCCATTCGTATCCTGCTGGACATTGCCATGCATCAAGAAAACGGATACGTTTCGATGAAAGATATTGCACGGCGGCAGCAGATTTCCAAAAAATACGGCGACCAGATCGGGATGCAGCTGAGCCAGGCTGGTTTGCTGCTGGCAGCCAGGGGGCGGCAGGGGGGGTACCGACTGATCCCGAAAGCCCAGGATGTGCCCGTGCTTCGTATCCTGAACAGCATGGAGGGTTCGCTGGCACCGGTACAATGCCTGGAAACCGATCCTAACCTCTGTGAACGCTGCGGCTTCTGTATGACCCTACCTATATGGACAGGACTCAATCAGGTCATCAATGACTATTTGGGCAAATTTACTTTGCAAACCCTGATTGACCAGGCGCCTCCTCAGCCGGAATTCGAAGATATGCCAGTGCCTGATTGAAAACAGCCTCTGCCCGCGTGATGCCGCACGCGGGCAGAGGGGCTTTCTGGGGAGCAATCAGCGCAGTTCTTCCGGAATCCACCACATACCGGTGTTGTTTTCTTCCAGGTAAGCCTTGAATTCATCCGAATGATAGGCGTCCACAATGGCTTTGGCCCATTCCGCGTCCTTGTCCTGTTCCTTCACGGTCACCTGCAGCACCAGATGGGGCAGGATATCCTCCTGTGCCAGAGCGCTGGAAGGATCAACGATATCCCGGGCGTTCCAGACGATGGAGCCAGTGATGAGGCCGAAGTCATAGTCTGCCAGGCTGGTGGGGATGGTGGTGTTCAGCACCTGGATGATTTCCAGATTGTAGGGGTTTTCCACAATGTCGTCCACGGTCACGGTGGTCACGTCCACGTCGGGATCAAAGGTGATCCAGCCGATCTTTTGCAGAATCAGCAGGCAGCGGGCGGTGTTGGAGGCATCGTTTGTGACGGCGATGGTCATGCCCTCCGCGATTTCATCCAGGCTGGCATGCTTGGCGGAATACAGGCCGGCGGGTACAGTGGGAATGGGGCTGATGCCCACCAGATGGCCGTCGTTGTTGGCGTTGAAATAGGTTTCGATGTAAGCGGTGTGCTGCTCCACGTTCACATCCACGTCGCCTGCTTCCAGCATCTTGTCGGCTACCAGCAGGTCGCTGGCTTCCACCACTTCCAGGGTGTAGCCCTGCTTCTCCAGGATTGGAATGATGCCGTCCTCAAACAGCTCCGTGTAGGGACCCTGGGATTTGGAATAGCGGATCACGGTCTTTTCTTCGGCCAGAACAGCACTTGTTACAGTCAGAAGAAGGGCAAGGGTCAGCAGGACAGAAATCATCTTTTTCATGGTTTTCTCCTCTCATTTTTCGTGGTTTTGTGTTTATGTTTCATCCCCTGTCCGGACAGAGGAGGGAAACCGTTACCGATGCTGCCGCAGCTTCCCGCTGACGCGGTTGCCAAGAAGCTGCAAAAGCTGCACGAAGATCACCAGGATCACGATGGTCAGAATCAGCAGTGGGAAATTGTACCGCTGGTAGCCGTAGGTCAGGGCCAGATCGCCTACCCCGCCTCCGCCTACATACCCTGCCATGGCTGTGGCACCCAGCAGACCCACGGTACCGGTGGTCATGGCCAGCACGATGGAGGGCAATGCCTCCGGCAGCAGAAACCGGGTGATGATCTGCCAGGTCGTCGCGCCCATGGCCTGGGCCGCCTCGATGACGCCGGGGCTCACCTCCAGCAGGGAGTTTTCGATCAGCCGCGCCATGTAGGGGCTGATATAAATCACAAGCGGCACCAGCATGGCGGTGGAGCCGTAGGTTTTGCCCACGATCAGCCGGGTGAGCGGGAATACGAACACCAGCGTAATGATGAAGGGCATGGAGCGCACGATGTTGACGTAAGCATTCACGATGGCGTAGATCACTCGGTTCTGCTTTAGCCCGCCTTTGCGGCACATTACCAGCAGCAGCGCCAACAGCAGCCCGATTGCCGCGCCGATGAGCAGCGCCCACCCCAGCATGTAAACGGTCTGTCCCAGGCTTTCCAGCAGCTTGGGCCATTTGATGCCGAACATCTCTTTGAATTGCGCCTGCCAATCTGCCGTCATGCCTGAAACACCATCCTTTCCCGCAAAGCGCCTGCCTGGTCGATCTTATCTTCCGCCTGGAGTATCAGCGCGTCCTCCCCGATCAATTGCAGGATGAACACGCTCATCACGCTGCCCTGCATCTCCTGAATGGACGCACCCAGAATGTTGACCTCCAGCCCGTCCATCCGACACAGGTTCGCAATCAGCGGCTCCTTCACCGAATCCCCGATGAATTTGAGCAGCTCCACCTGCTGGTTCCGCTTTTCGTCCCGCACCACCGAGATGAATTTTTCGGGAATCTGGTCGTTGATCACGGTGCGAACAAAGCGCCTTGTCACTTCCTCCTTCGGTGTGCCGAACACAGAGAGGACGCTTCCTTCCTCCACGATCCTGCCGTATTCCATCACCGCCACCTTATTGCAGATCAGCTGAATCACCTGCATCTGGTGGGTAATGAGCAGGATGGTGACACCCATTTCCCGGTTCACTCGCTGAAGCAAACGCAGGATGGATTCGGTGGTCTGAGGGTCCAGGGCGGAGGTGGCTTCATCGCACAGCAGGATATCCGGGCCTGTAGCCAACGCCCTTGCGATACCCACCCGCTGCTTCTGGCCGCCGGACAATTGGCTGACGTAGGCGTTTTCCTTATCCTCCAATTCCACGAACCGCAGTACTTCCTTGACCCGCTTTTCAATTTCCTTCTTTGGCGTTCCTGCCAGCAGCAGCGGAATGGATACATTGTGCCTGACGGTTTTTCCTTCGAGCAGGTTGAACTGCTGGAACACCATGCCGATTTTGCGGCGGAGCAACAGCAGCGCCTTTTGATTCAGCCCGGACAAATCCTGACCCGCCACCGTGACCCTTCCGCTGTCCGGCTTTTCCAGGCCGTTCACCAGCCGCAGCAGGGTGGATTTTCCTGCCCCGGAAAAACCGACGATGCCGTAAATGTCGCCCTTCTCCACCCGAAGGCTCACGTCCCGCAGTGCATGTACCGCCTGTCTTCCGTCCGCGAAGGTTTTCACAGCATGGTCAATTTGAATCATAGCGGTTTCCTTTCCACCGTGAACCGACCATTCTCATACCGGTTCTGTGTAACAAAAAAACAGGCGGCCGCGCCGCCTGCCTGTTGCCGCTCCAAACACGCGGCAGCTACAAAGTGGGCGCAGCAAACACACGCTTGGAACAACAACACATCATCTTCCGATTGGTCACTGCGCTCGCCTCCTTTTTCCTTGATCAAGGGCATTATAGATGGTTTTGTATAGTAAGTCAATAGATAAAATGTTTTTCGATTGTATTACTGTCGAGCCAGTGCTTCGGCATGATCCGCTTTGATTCCGGCAAGCAGAGCGGGATCTTCGATCAGATCCAGCGCCGTCAGCGCCAGGGCTTTGGCACCCAGCAATATGGAGGCCAGGCCCTTTTCGGATTTGGCCGCCGCCTTGGATTCCTCCGTGTGCCAAGGGGTGGGACCCTCTGTAATGCAGATGGTGGGCTGAATGGTGGGCACCACCTGGGAGATATTTCCCACGTCGCTGGAGCCGACGCCGCAGCCCTCGTCCGGGAGAAGCAGGGTTTCGCCCAGCAGCGCAAGCTCCCTGCCATATACGGCGTCAAAGGAGGGCGTGGGCACCATGTTATCGATGCGATTCTGATAGGGCTGCATCCGTCCCTTCGCGCCGGTCATCAGGGCCGCGCCTTCCACGATTTTTTCGATGCGCCGGTACAGCACTTCCAGTTTGGGCACGGTGGAGGCCCGGAAATAGAATTTGGCGGCGGCGTAGGCGGGCACGATGTTGGGCGCGTCCCCGCCGCTGGTGACGATGCCATGGATACGCACGTCGGGAGTCACGTGCTGGCGCAGGGCGTTGATGCCATTATAAGTCAGAATCAGCGCGTCCAGGGCATTGATGCCCTGCTCCGGGGCTGCAGCGGCGTGGGCGGATTTACCCCAGAATTCAATATCCACAGGCAGGCAGGCGATGTTTTTGCTGGACGCTTCGTGACAGTCGCCTGGGTGGACGCACAGCGCGGCGTCCACATCCCGCAGGAACCCTTCCCGCACAAAGCTGCCCTTGGCGCTGCCATTCTCACCGCCCTCCTCGCCCGGGGTGCCGTATACCCTGATCTCGCCGCCGACTTCGTCGATCACCTGCTTGAGCGCCGATGCCGCCAGCAGAGAGGTGGGGCCGAACAGATTGTGGCCGCAGCCGTGGCCCAGGCCGACCAACGCGTCGTACTCTGCTAAGAACACCAGCACGGGACCGGGCTTTGCGGCCTTATACACGCCGGTAAAGCCAGTGCGGTGGCCAGCCACGTCCACGGCAACCGTAAAGCCTTCCTTTTTCAATTGTTCGCTCAGGTGCTCACAGGCGAAAAACTCGTAATTGCTCACTTCCGGTCGCGCGTGAATCTCCAGGGCAAGCTGTCGGTAGACCGGATATTGCTTCTCCGCGTAAGCGGTGATCGTGTCTCGAACGGACATGGGTTCCTCCTATAAAAAGTCAATGGTTTAAGCTGTTTAAAGTATATTTAGTTCAGTCATGCGCATCAGATCGGGATTGAAAGTCTCCCTCTTTGAAAGCATGACGAAGACGATGCGGGAAATATTCCTGACCAGGGCGATGATGGCGCGGCCAGAACCCTTATCTATCCTGTCTTGCTGCTGTCTCTATTCTACAGCAGCAAGGAGCGCTCCGTATCCCCTGCTGTTTCTTTTCATCATGCCTCCTTATTGAAGTACAAAATGATCTTTTTCAACTTCCGTCAAGGCACCTTGCAGACTCGTTTCATTCGTCCGAAAGGGAATGCGCCGGCGGGTGCGCTCGCTTTCCGGATCAGGCAGTGGGATGGCAGAAATCAGGCTTTGTGTATAGATAATATGAAGTGACCTCGCATTTGCAGCAACGTGGATTTACCCGTATACTG
>CAMJUL010000091.1 GCA_946408995.1 uncultured Clostridia bacterium
GCAAAAAAATGGATGGCTGTGCATCGTGCCAAAGGACGAGTAATCACCCGTAACAAAGTTCATACCAAAAGCGCACCAAACCCCTGCACCTGAAAAGTTGGTATCACAAATCAACCAACCGGTGCAGGGGTCTTTTCTATATTCCAGCGAAAGCTGAAACGGGGGATTACGCCAGGAATACCCAACAACCACAGAGCGCAAGCTCTGGTTTTCAGGGGGTTCGAAGCGCCCAAACCCTGGCGGCCAGTGCAAGCACTGTGGTTGTTATGTAAGAAAACAATCGTTGTCAGGAGATATGCTGAATGATCTATCACAATTTACACCCGTACTAAAGGTAGAAAAATATCCCATAAAATTATAATGCCGGTATATTCAAAACGCTGAATAACTGCTATATATTATTTCTATCCATATGAAGGAGACCGGGAGATGGAAACCAGAATTGCGGAAAACATCCGGGCATACCGGAAACAGCGGGGTCTGACCCAGGAGCAGCTGGCGGAGGTGCTGGGGGTATCCGTCGGCGCGGTGTATAAGTGGGAATCCAGATCCTCCCTGCCCGAACTGCGGCTGATCATGGAGATGGCGGATTTCTTCGACGTTTCCGTGGACGCGCTGCTGGGGTACAGAATGAAGGACAACCAGCTGAACGCAACTGTGGAGCGTCTGCGGCAGGCAAGCCGCAGACGGGACTACGATGCGCTTTCCGAGGCGGAAAAGGCAATCATGAAGTATCCGCATTCCTTCGATGCGGTTTTTTCCGCCGCGAACCTGTATTATACCTTTGGGGCGGGGACAAGAAAGAGGCCCTGGCTTCGTCGGGCCATTGAACTGCTGAACAATGCGCGCCTGCTGGTGTCCCAGTGCACGGATTCCAGGATCAGTGAATCCTGGATCTGCGGCATGATCGCGGAAATGCACGAGATGCTGGGCGAAACGGACAAGGCGCTGGAGCTGCTGAAAGCATATAATCCCGGCGCGATCTTTAATGACAGGATCGGGATCATGCTGCTCTCCCACGGAGGGGATCCGGAGGAAGCAAATGATTATCTGGAGGACGGGCTTCTGCGGGAGATCAGTCGGCTTATGCAGCTTGGGATCGGCTACGCCATGCTGTTTGATGTGAAGAATGACAACGCGTCCGGCATGGAAATGATGCGCTGGATCATTCCCACCCTGGAAGGGCTGAAAAAGACGAATGAACCAGACTTCATCGTCAAAATGATCGTGGTTTTCCGTGTCTTCCTGGCAGTCTTTCAGTTCAAGTCCGGAGACCAAAAAGGGGCGGAAGAATCTCTCAGGACAGCAAAGCGCTTGGCCGTTGCCTTTGACGCCGCGCCAAACTATGCGGCAAATCAGGTGAAATATGTGCGCGAGTCAGAGACGACCAACGCACATGATTTGCTGGGAGAAACTGCCATGGACGCGGTTATGTATGTCCTGCGTGACAAAGACCCGGAACTGAGGAAGCTCTGGGCGGAGGTGTGCGGCAAAGATGAATAACCGGCCAACAACGAATTTCCTGCTCTGTCCCCGCTGTGGCAGGAAGACGCGTACGCTGGTCCGGGAGGATACGGAGTTGATCCGCTTTCCGCTGTTCTGCCCGAAATGCAGATATGCGTGCGTAATCACATTCAAAAAAGGAAACCTTGAAATCACAGAAGCGCCAGACGCATCAGAGATATTCTGAGACGCAGAGCCGGACAATTTTTTTCGTCCGGCGAAATGGCCCCGATGCTTCATGCTGCCGGACGAAGGTTGATTGAACCGGAGGTAGACAGTCATGAGCAGATGGATCGACATTGGATACAAATGGAACACCGGAACGACCTACAGAGTCAGGGAATATTTGAAGGGAGAAAGGATTCCCATTCAGATGCCCTCTGACGATATGTTCTTTCAGAGCGAGTATCATCTTCCCCACAAGGCCTGGAAATGGGGATTGAAAGTCAGAAAGAAGGATCTGTCCCGCGTTCTGGCCCTGCTGGAGAAGGAAAGCCTGATCCCTGCTGTCGAAAGCAGGGATATTGATCAATGAGAGGCGGCGGCTATGAGTGGATAGCTAACAAAGCTGGATCTGGCTGGATATTCGCAGAACACAATCCATACAACCTGCAATGATATGGTGGAGGAACCATGTTAAAGGATTACGAGATCGATAAACCTGTCCTTGAAACTGATAGGCTGATTATCAGAACGCTTAACGAAGCTGATGTGCCGGATCTGAAAGAATGGCTGGGGAGAGATGAAATTTATGCCTATTGGGGACGAAAGGCCAGCAAAGGGGAGAATAATCCGGAGTTGTTATTTGTTGACGCCCGTCCCTGGGTAAAAAGGAAGCCATCACTGGATTTTGACTGGGGGATTGTCCTGAAAGAAACAAATACTGTGATTGGAATGATTGCAGTATTTGATATACAGAATTTAAGGATGGGTGATATTGGGTATCGCATTCATCCTGAATATTGGAATAGGGGAATTGCTACAGAAGCATTGAAGGAAGTGGTACGGTTCATATTTGAAAATACAGAAATAGAGCGGCTGAATGGGCGCGCTGATGTCAGGAATACTGCTTCAAACAAGGTCCTTGAGCGCTGTGGTTTCATAAAAGAGGGGACAATCCGACAAGGCAAAATGGTTTCGGTCTATTGTGACTATAACATTTACGGCATGCTTAGAGAAGATTATACAAAGATAAGAACATAAACCCGGATTATAGAAAGAATCAGTGAACGAAAGCGCGGTGGCATTATGAAGATCACGACAAAGCAGTTTCAGATATTGACGGACATCAACCTGGTCTGGGATTTCCTGACGGACATCTATGACCGGGAGACGGGCAGCGGCGTGGCGGCTCCCTTCTTTGAGTACGCCCTGCAATCCTCCTGGATGGATCAGTCCTACAGTTTCCTGGATCGGTTCTGGCTGGATGGGGACAGGGTGGTGGCCTTCGTGTTTTACGAAGCGCCTGTGACGGATATCTTCTTCAGCGTCCGCAAGGGATATGAATTCCTGGCGGACGAGCTGGTGGACTATGCCGTTTCCGCCATGCCGAATTTTGAAGGAAAGCAGCGCCTGGTGCTCTTCAACGGCCAGGAATACCTGAAAGAAGCGGCGGCGAAACGTGGATTCATCCTGATGGAGGAATACGAGGATCGGCAGTTTGACTTCCGAAACGAACTGAATCATCCGCTGCCCGAAGGATACCACTTCGTAGACCCGAAGGACGCGGACAGCTTCAAGCTGGCGAAGCTCCTCTGGTACGGCTTCGGCCACGGGGAAAAAGGGCCCTTCGAGGGCTGGGATCGGGAAGATTGCTCCAACGATTGGACACCCGCCAAATCCTATAAGGGCGTCATCGGCCCCATGACCGCGCCTGCGCCTCATGCCACCCATGAATACGACGTGATCATCGCAGATGAAAACGGGGAATACGTCTGCTTCTCCGGTATGTGGTGGGTACCGGAAAACAAATTGGCCTACATGGAGCCCCTGTGCACCCATCCGGATCATCGGAGGTGTGGGCTGGCAGCGGCCGCCTTGTCCCGGCACTATCACCGGATGAAGGCCCTGGGTGCCACCCACATGACCGGCGGCGGGGACCCCTTTTACGAAAAGCTCGGGTATGGAAAGGGCATCCACTGGACCTTCTGGGAACGGGAGGAAAAGCAGGCGGACGCTCCTTTGACCAACCCCAGCCGGGCCGTCAGCTCAGATGCCGCGGAAGTCGCCGCCCTCGCCTGTGAATTGTGGCCGGAGCATTCCTTGGAAGAGATGACAGAAGAATTTGAATCCCTGCTCGCCCGGGAGGATGCGGCAGTCTTTCTGTACAGGGAGCATGAGGAGGCCGTGGGTTTTGCACAGTGCCAGCTCCGCCATGACTATGTGGAAGGAACGGAAACCAGCCCTGTGGGGTATCTGGAGGGAATCTACGTCCGGGAAGGCGTGCGTCGGCAGGGCATCGCCCGCAAATTGCTGGCCGCGTGCGAAGGCTGGGCAAAAGCGAAAGGCTGCAGGGAGTTTGCCAGCGACTGCGAGCTGGACAACACGGACAGCCAGCATTTTCACCGGGCCGTCGGCTTTGAGGAAGCCAACCGGATCGTGGCGTATGTGAAGAAGCTGTAACTCGTTGTGTCAAAAACGCTTCCAGCCAAAGACGATATATCTTTTTGAATGAGCATGCCCTACAATCCTCTCTGAAAGGAGGGCGAAACCATGGCCTATCGAAACGCACAGGAGGTCTTTCCAGAAGGACTCCTCAGACAGATCCAGCGGTATGTGTCCGGCGAAACCATCTATGTGCCGGCCAGGAAGGAGAAAAAAGCCTGGGGTGAAACATCCGGCTATCAGGAGTATATCCGGGAGCGGAACCGGGAAATCCGTCAGGGATTTGAACAGGGTAAAACCATCGACCAGCTCATGGACAAGTACGCGCTCTCCTATGATTCTATCAAGCGAATCGTGTATTCAAGAAAGGAGATCGCTATGCTCAAGTACAGCGCAACCCTGTCCTCTGCGAAAGCTTATGCGGCGGCGGGAAAACTGGATGCCTGGATTCATCTGTATCTCAACGAGGACGGGCGGAACATCCCCTTCTCGGATGGCCTGAAGCTCTTCGACCGGTACTATTTCAGCCCGGCCCTGTTTCCCATCCGGCTGTTTCAACGGTGCGCAGGGCCGGAGCCGGAGATGAAATACCGGATCGACAAGGAATGGTGGGCGATCAGGGTGGCCGATCTGGAAAAGAGTATTCAGAACGATCCGGATATGCCGCCGCTCATCGTCCATTACGTGGCGGGTGAATTTGAACTCAACGACGGCAACCACCGCCACCAGGCGTATGAAAACCTGGGCATCGAAAACGCGTGGGTCATCCTCTGGATCACAGAGGAAGCGGAAAAGGATGACTTCCTGTCAAAGTACGGGGAGTACGTGAAAGACTGCACCGTGATCCGGCGATAAGGGGGTTAAAGGCAATGAAACTGTTTATCATCACCGGCACCTGCGGGGCCGGGAAATCCACCATGAAGGATGAGCTGGCGTTTCGACTGGACCCGAATCGGTATGCCTGCGTTGATTCGGACGAAACAGGCCTCAACTGGTGGGACTATGCCGGCACCGAACGGGAAGGGCAGTATGGCGCGGACAGCCTGCGGGAAGCGTTCAGGATCGCCCATGGTAGAAATCTGGTCTTTGTTACCTGTATGGCGCCTCATGATTACATCACGAAAGCCGCCGTGCCGGAGGAATTGACCGCCACCTTCCATATCGCGCTGTGGGCACCGGATCGGGTCATCGACCGCCGCCTGCGGGCCAGACCCGAAGAGCGGGGCTTCACCACGGATGAAGCCATCCGTCCCCACATCGAATACAATCAGTGGATCGGCAAAAACCGGGGCAAGTATCAGCTGTTTATCGACACGGAAAACCAGACGCCGGATGAAACCGCAGGGAAGATTGCGGCATTCATTTCCGGGCTGTCGGAATGAGGGCTGGATGGAAGGCGGGAATCCATGGATGTCAAAACGCATTACGATCTGCTGATCGAGGAAAACAACGATCCGTTCCGTGACCCGCCGGCTCTGCAGAAATACATGGAATCATGGGACGGACGGGAGTTTCTGGATTTGATGGAACTGGACGAATCGAAGGCCGTTCTTGAAATAGGCGTAGGGACGGGAAGACTGGCGGTAAAGACAGCCGGGTTTTGTCGGCATCTGACGGGAATAGACATATCGCCAAAGACCATTGCGCGGGCGAAAGAGAATCTCCGGGATTGTCAGAACATATCGCTGGTCTGCGGTGACTTCCTGGACTATCCGTTCGCAGAAACGTTCGATGTGATTTATTCATCACTGACCATGATGCATTTTGAGGACAAGCGTTCGGTGATCGGCAAGGTATGCTCCTTATTGAACGACAACGGCCTGTTCTGTTTATCGACAGACAAAAACCAAAGTGAATGGATCGACATGGGCAGCAGGAAAATCCGGATTTATCCGGATTCACCGGAAAGAACGATCACGCTTGCAAAACAAGCCGGACTGAAAGCGAAAAAGACTGTGGAGACGGAAAACGCCTACCTCTTTGTGTTTGTGAAGCGATGCGTTCAGGCTGACATAACGGGAGAAACGTGACGCCATGCCGGCGTTTGCCGAATCGGGCCTGCCCCGGCAGATATCTGAGAGGACATTGACGGAGGATGAAACCGATGATCGAAACCGAACGCCTGCTCCTGCGGGAATATGCCTCGGCCGATTTTGACGCGCTCTTTGAAATCGTATCCGATCCGGAAACGATGGCGCACTATCCCGCGCCTTTTGATGCAGACCGCACCCGACGCTGGATCGAATGGAACCTGGAAAACTACGCGCAGTACGGCTTTGGCCTCTGGGCGGTGGTGCTGAAGGAGACCGGGGAATTCATTGGGGACTGCGGACTGACGTTGCAGAATATCGACGGGGAAACGCTGCCGGAGATCGGGTATCACATCCACAAGAAATACTGGCGGCGGGGCTTTGCCAAGGAAGCGGCCCGGGCCGTCCGGGACTGGGCGTTTACGAACACCAAGTACAACGTGCTATATTCCTACATGAAATATACCAACGAGGGCTCCTGGCGCACCGCCCTGGCCAACGGCATGAAGAAGGTAAAGGAGTATCCCGACCCGAAGAACACGATCTCCTATGCCTTTGCCATCACAAGGGAAGAATGGATTCAAGCGGTGCTGACCTTCCAAAGGATAACGGACTTTGACCGGGGCATTATGCACGACATTTTGAAGGATGCATATTCCTTTGACGAGCGCTGCGCGCAGTGCTGGGACGGGAACTGGAGAGAAACGGATGACTTCTTCTTCGACCATCCGGAGATTGCGGACAAGTACAGCTTCATCACTTGCTTCCATAAGGAGCCCATTGGCTTCATCTGCTGGGACCCCAGGAATCGACCGGATTATGTGGAGATCGGACACAATGCTATCAGAACAGCCAGGAAAGGAAACGGATTCGGCAAAGCACAGCTCGCGGAAGCCCTCAAGCGTATCAGGGAATATGATGGACTGAAAGAAATCCGTGTGCGGACGAACAGCAATCTGATTGCCCCGAGGAACTACGAGAGCGTAGGATTCGTCCTGTATGACCGGAAAAAGAATCCGGGCGAAACGGCGTTTTCAGGGGATGATCTATATTACAAGATTCAGCTGAAAGAAGAGGCGTAAACGGAATGAGCGACATCGAAAAATACCGGCCATACTTCACAAAAGAATACCTGATGGGACCGAATTCATTCCGCCTGCTGGACGAACTGATCCGCAGGAGGCCGTCAGACGCCCGGTTTCACCGGACCCTGGACCTGGGATGCGGCTTTGCCCTGACCTCCTTTTTCATCGCCAACGAAACAGACGCGGATACTGTGTATGCCTATGATCTGTGGATCCCCGCGACGGAAAACTATTTGAGGATACGGGACAATCATCTGGAGGATCGGATTATTCCGATCCATGGCGACGCCATGGAGTTGCCCTTTGCGCAGGAGTATTTTGACGCAATCGTCAGTGTTGACGCCTATCATTATTTCGGCTGCAGAGAAGGCGTATTTGCAGAGATAATCCTGCCGTTTGTTAAATCGGACGGTTATGTGATGATCGCCGTTCCGGGACTGAAGGAGCAGCCCCAGGGCGATCTCAAGCGGCTGTTTGAAACATGGGCCGAAGGGGACGACGCCCAGCTGTTCAAAACAGCGGAATGGTGGGAAGAACTTCTCAAAAACGAATGCGGCGACGTGTGCGATATCGCCGTGAAAGAAGCGGAATGCTTTGATATCGCCTGGCAGGAGTGGTTTGATACAGGACATGAATATGGTATCCGCGACAGAGAATTCCTGCAAAAGGGGCTGGACAGGCTCCTGAACTTCGTCCTGATCTACGTCAGAAAGAACTGACGGGAGGCACCATGGAAAAATATATTGAAGGAAACAAAGCCGCATGGGAAGAAGCGTTTGAGAACAGGGACGCTTCCTGGGGCACCGATATCACAGAGCGCGTACTGACGGAAGATTATCCGTTCTTCAACGAAGAAACGAAAAGTGTGCTGAAAAAGCTCCATACGGAAGGCGCTGTGATCGGCCAGTTCTGCTGCAACAACGGGCGGGAACTGCTTTCCCTGGTCAAAAGCGGCAAAGCCCAAAGCGGCGTCGGCTTTGACATTGCCGAAAACCAGGTGGCGTTCGCCAATGAGAAAGCGAAAGAGCTGCAGCTGCCCTGCGTGTTTGAAGCGGTGAATATCTATGATATCGACGACCGCTATCGGGAAGTGTTCGACCTGGTCATCATCACCATCGGCGCACTCTGCTGGTTCAAAGACCTGGACGGCTTTTTCACGGTTGTCGCAAAATGCATGAAGCCGGGGGCGGTCATCGTGATCAACGAACAGCATCCCTGCACGAACATGCTCGCCACAGAGGGCGAAGAAGGGTTCGATCCTGCGCACAGGACAGCGTGTCCTTATTCCTACTTTGAGCACGAGTGGACGGGGAATGAAGGCATGTACTACATGACGCAGAAACGGTATCATTCGAAGACCTTCACGGACTACACCCATCCGATGTCGGAAATCATCTCGGGGATGTGCGGCAACGGGATTGTTGTGACCGGCCTGCAGGAGTTCGACCATGATATCAGCGGCGGTTTCGGTGAACTTGATCACAGTGGCTTTCCGCTCTCCATGATCATTCTGGGACGGAAAAACGGTTAACCGGGAGGTGGAGGCAGATGGATCGGTCAATTCTGGCATGGCTGCTGGAGGAGGAGAATCCGGAAGTGCGGCTTCGGACGCTGAAGGAATACGAAAAACTGCCGGACGACGATGAGCGCGTTGTTGAATGCAAAAAGCGCCTGCTGCAAAGCAAAATATACGAGCGCGGGCTGAAAAAGCTCAGGACGGACAAGCCCTGGGCAAAGTATGACGCCATCCTGGGCTTTGCGGAATGGGGTCTGACCCGGGCTGATATCGGAGAGGACATCGACGGCGAGGTGTTCGCCCTGATCGAAAGCACGGGCTTCAAAATGCTGTGCGGAGAACCGCTCCTGCTCAGGAATCTGGTCAAGCTGGGATACGGTCAGGAAGACATTGTGAAAAACGAGATCGACCTTGTTCTCGGGCTGATTCAGGAAGACGGCGGTTTCAGGTGCATCAGCACCAATAAAAAGATCAATGATCCCAGGAAGCCCCATAAGAGCTGCGCACGGCTGACGGTGGAATACCTGCTGCTGGCAGCCGAGCTGCATCTGCTGGGATACAACCCGGCATGCGAAGAGGCACTAAAGCATTATTTCACCAAACGAAACATTTTCTACCGGACGGATGACATGAAAACGCCCATGGTGGACGTGATGCTGGGCACGTTCTATCCCCCCGATCCCATCAAGATCGGCGCGCATCAGATTCTTTACGCCCTGCGGGTTTTGGGGTGCGCGCCGGAGTCGGAAGCCATGCGGGCCGGGTACAAGGTGCTGGATCAGCACAGACTGGAAAACGGCAGGTATGTGCTGACAGCGTCCAAATCAGTGCCCGCCTTCAAGGCCGGGAACATCGGAGAAGAAAACAAATGGGTCACGCTGTACGCCTACATGGCGAGAGAATAAGGAATGATGAATGAACAGAATCATTCTGCTGGAAGGACTTCCCGGAACGGGAAAGACCACCAATTCATACAGGCTGTTTGAACAGCTGGTCCGGAATGGACGGGATGTCCGCTGGCTGCATGAAGTCTCGCAGCCGCATCCCACGCTGTTCTTTTCCGAATCCTGTTTGACAAAAGAGGAGTACCGCCTTTTTACTGAAAAATATCCGGAAGCCGCCGGCATGGTGGGCAGCATCGCGGAGGTCAGGTCAGCCACCGTGGGATGAACAGGGGACGGTTCTCTGTGCAGGATCGGCGGACACAGAACCGTCCCCTGTGTTCCCCCAGATGAATATTCATACGTAACCTGTCAATGATTCCATACCTTCCGCCAGGGGATGAACAGGGGACGATTCTCTCTGTGCAGGAACGGCGGACACACAGAACCGTCCCCTGTGTTCCTCAAGCGAAAAACCAATCATATCTGGAGCTGTTCACAGATTGACCTGAATCGCTATCTTATGAAATA
>CAMJUL010000092.1 GCA_946408995.1 uncultured Clostridia bacterium
CCTTCAACTTGCTTTTACTTCCTCAATCTTGCGTCTCGCGGTGCAAGTGACCAAAATGTGAAATGTGAAATGTGGAGGGTGGAATGACAAAGGGGATAGGGTTAATTCGACAAATCCTGACCAGGTGCCCGCGCCAGAAGGAAGGAGGCGGGCAGCATCGGAAGGACACCTAAAAAGCATGCGTGTGCGGGATATTCAATGGAAGTTTTGGCGGCAATCTGGTATAATCTGTGTAGAAGCGCGTGAAATACAAGGGCGTGAAAGCCTGAATCCAAGGAGGCAATTACGATGAGGTGTCCAAAGTGCGGCAGTCAATCTGTGCTTGTCCAGGAATCATCGACCGTCAAGTCAGTCAACGCTCACCATGGGTTGTTGTGGTGGCTTTTTATCGGATGGTGGTGGGTCATCATCAAATGGGTGCTGTTTACGGTCCCCGCTCTGCTGGCGAAAATCTTCATCCCCAAAAAGCAGAAGATCAAACAGAAATTCTATTCCGCCTGTGTATGTCAAAACTGCGGATACCGCTGGAGGCTGTAGGGGTTCCTCCGTGGTTCCGGGTTGGGAAGATGGAGGGCGGAATACGCAATCCCAAGCACCAGGCTTCAAATGACCTGGTGTTTTTTTGATGCTGAAAAAGGCGGCTTTCTGTGGGGTGCTCAAGGGTTAGCGTTGAAAGTCCAAGGCGCCCGCGGGGGGGAAGCGAGACTAGTTCATCGGCTTATTGCACAGGCGTTAATTCCATTTCAATCCACTCGCCCGCGTGGGGCGAGACTGATTTCTTGCCAACCGCAACTGCTTCATAATACATTTCAATCCACTCGCCCGCATGGGGCGAGACGAGAAGTTGTAATCCTCGCGAGTCGTTCCGTCTGTATTTCAATCCACTCGCCCGCATGGGGCGAGACGCCGCCACGCTGCGGGGGAAAAGAAACGAAGAATTTCAATCCACTCGCCCGCAGGGGGCGAGACTGGACCGACAAGGAAAGCGTCCGGCAGTACAACGAATTTCAATCCACTCGCCCGCAGGGGGCGAGACCAACGCCCTTGGCGTCCAACTGGCCGATCAGGTCATTTCAATCCACTCGCCCGCAGGGGGCGAGACAAAGTGCAAGTAAGACCCAACGGGAAAAGATGCTATTTCAATCCACTCGCCCGCAGGGGGCGAGACATCAGTGTCCTTTGTATATGTGCGCAGGATATTTATTTCAATCCACTCACCCGCAGGGGGCGAGACCTGGGAGAAGGTCAAGCAGGTCTTCTCCGTTGTCATTTCAATCCACTCGCCCGCAGGGGGCGAGACCAGTACCTCAACGCCTCTGCCATGTTCTCGATCATTTCAATCCACTCGCCCGCAGGGGGCGAGACCAAAGGTCATCGGCAGCGGTGGCATGGCGGACGTATTTCAATCCACTCGCCCGCAGGGGGCGAGACCCGGTCCGCGTGCTGTACAGATGGGCGATGGGCAATCATTTCAATCCACTCGCCCGCAGGGGGCGAGACGACGCTAACCGTTACATCCCCGGCACCAGCGCTTATTTCAATCCACTCGCCCGCAGGGGGCGAGACGTACGCATTCACGCGGCCGGCGATTTTAACACGGCATTTCAATCCACTCGCCCGCAGGGGGCGAGACGTCAAGGGGAACGAACGAAACACAAAAGCCTTGACGATTTCAATCCACTCGCCCGCAGGGGGCGAGACATGTCAAAAGGTACAGTCTGATTGTGCAACATGTCAATTTCAATCCACTCGCCCGCAGGGGGCGAGACCACCGTGCCATGGCCCCGAACAGCGTCATGTCATTTCAATCCACTCGCCCGCGTGGGGCGAGACAGCCAGAGTTACGTTGGAAAACAACCGTTTCGTATTTCAATCCACTCGCCCGCGTGGGGCGAGACTGAGGCTGCTGGACGCACAGGAAAAGGAGTGGCTATTTCAATCCACTCGCCCGCGTGGGGCGAGACCATGGCCGAGGAATTCGTCCCGGGCACGTAGATGTCATTTCAATCCACTCGCCCGCGTGGGGCGAGACTGCTGATGGACCTGGTGACGGCACAGAATTACGGATTTCAATCCACTCGCCCGCGTGGGGCGAGACGCGATATCGTCCAGCCCGACTCCGGCATATTTGGCATTTCAATCCACTCGCCCGTGTGGGGCGAGACCCTTGTCTCAGCAAAGGTGATAACGACAAACTCGATTTCAATCCACTCGCCCGCGTGGGGCGAGACGCAGCCGCCCGTTGACAGGCCCCGGCAAAGCTCCTTATTTCAATCCACTCGCCCGCGTGGGGCGAGACAGCACAGAATCACAATAGATCTTTTTCAATTTTGATACATTTGAACAAAAACAGAAAAAAGGAGAGAAAACAATCTGATTTTTGTTTTCAAAAAAAGAACTAATGCTACGCTGCAGAAGGTGCGAACGAACAAGAAATAGGATGAGAGCTTACGGTTCGCACCGTTTCGTTTAAAGAATCAGTAAATCGTCAGGCAAAGGAACGTTTTTTGCACCATAGTGTGTAATCCTTCCACGATAATGATTTCCAAGCTCATAAAAACGAAGACTGTCTGTTTCAGGGTCGATGGCTTGCTTTAATTCATTCTGAAACAAACGGTATTGAGCTTCGTCCAAAAGACACTCAAAAACAGAATTTTGGACCCGTTTACCATGAGCAATATATTATCTGCCCATTGCTGTTCGAGATGGATCAGTGCCCACTGTCGTCTGCAGAATTCAAAATGCTGCAATCCGGAGATGGCTATCAGTTCCGGGTCATTCATGCCATATGGATGACTTTGATCTCATCCGGGATTTCAGCCTCATCCACATAGACATGATAGTCAGAATATTTACGGGGTATGGAGGCGGGGTCTTTCCGCTCAACTTTGACACTTTCAAACAGTTTGTGTGCAGGAGCGTTGCCGTATGTATCACTGTGCTTGAAGACGATCAGTTCCCGGACGGCCATGACCCCTCTGGCTGCAGAACGGTCGAACTCAAACATGTTCAGGATGGCTTTCCACAGAAGCGCCAGGTCATCTTCACTGAAGCCGGTTGTTTTTTGGGCAAGATTGGCGGACACAAACCCTTCACAGCGGTAGAGACCATAGGGAACAATGTACTTATTCCCCATTTCTGTTCCTTTTTTCTCGGCATCCGCTGCCGTAGTAATAGCAACGCGTGTAATGGTTACTTCCTGCGGAACAACCGGATCCACACTTCGGGCAAATCCCATTTGAACGGGACCACGAACCTGACCACAATTCAAAGAAGCCTTGACGAAGGTTGTCATAACGGCGCCGAAAGTACGGACATCATAAAAGTGGCTGCACATATAATCACGAAGCTTACGGTCGATGTCCGGATCATTCTTTTTTGCGTTTTTGAGATCCTCGGCTTTATAGCCGTTTGAAGTAATGGCTTCTTCATCGCTGCTGTTCAGAGGACGCCCCTGCCGGATATAGATTCCATAGGCGGGATCCCCTTCCTTGACCATAGCGACATAATTGCGGATCTTGCGCTTCAGACAGACGTCTGTTACCAGACCGTACCCTGTTTCCGGGTCGATTCGGGGCATATTGCCGGCGTCAGGGTCTCCATTCGGGTTTCCGTTTTCCACATCGAACAGGATAACGAATTCATACCGATTCTTGATAGCTTCAGACATTTTGTTTTTCCTCCTTCTTCGTAAAACGGTTCTGGCGTTCATGATAATAGCCCAATTGGAATATGCCTTGGTCCTGTAAATTCAAGCGATTTGGGAATCCTTCGTGCAGCATTCCCATCAGAGTCTGTAATTGTTTGCTGAAATTGATTTCAATGGGAGTGTCTACTTTTTTCAGGTGGGCTTGCGCAAGGGTGATCAAACGGGGAAAAACAACAGAGGGCGTGGCACATGCAGAATTGAAGTAACGGTCCCGGATGGTGGCATTGATTCCCGGATTTGCGGTTTCCTGGAGGTTTTCCAGAACTGCAAACAGTCTTCCGAGAACGTAAGGAGAATAATCCGTTTTTTCATTCAGTTTCACAGAAGTGAGCACCTCCCGATATGCTGGATTTGAAGAAGGGGATAAGGTATTTCTTGTCAGATAAGCTTTGATAATAGCTGCCCTGCCATATGAAATCTTTTTATCTCCGGTTTCCGCACGGATCCGGATCTGTGTCTGATTCATCAGCGTAGCAGGGTACCTTTGCCCTGTCAGAATGGCATGCAGCATATCGCCTGCCATCTGTGGGGAGGCCTTTGGGTTGGTTGCTTTTTGGTTGACAGTTTCTTTCAGCAGGGCCCAAAGAGGAAGGATATCCTTATCCCAGGCGGCGTGGACCATTTCGGTTTCGGAATAATGGCGAAGAAGATTTGAAGCAAAAGCACCGAAATGATCCTGCAGGAAGAAACGGACGGAGATACGGCCGGCATTTGGAGAAAGGGCAAGAATATAAAAGTGGTTGGATGGGGAAATGGAGAGATTTCTCCAATTGATGACCTGCCCGTCGGCCAGTTTGCGGAGTATCTCCCGAAGAGTATCCTCCTCAAGGACGTCTTTGCTGTCCAGACAACAGCTGAAGAAATCTACCGGATCTTCATCAGCGTTTTCGGCCCAGAAAACGACGGTCATGTCACCCAGAAAAACCCTGTGTGCGGGATTGGATACAAGCCACTGGAGAGCGGCGCCATAGGCGAAGGCGGCCTTGCTGCTGACCGGAGCGTTTCTGCCCTGCCCTCCGTCCTGTCCATAGCTTTCAAAGGCAGGGGAATTAAACGACACCAGAGAAGCCCCAACGGAGGATGCATCTTTTACACCTTTGATAGCAGGATGAAGGATCGCAATAGGAGCACGTTTACCGGTTACCAAACATGGGAGGACAGGTGCATCGGATTCTCCGTTGTAATAGGTGTTCCATGCTTCTCTGATTTCAGGATCCTCGTGTGCGTAGACTCCATTGCAGCGGAATACAAGATTTCCACCGGAAGCGAGTAATTCAAGAATTGCTGGAGGAATCCGATCCTTGGATTGTTCAGGTTGCCAATATCTGAAATAGTGGCGGACAGCGACAGCTGCAGGCGAATGGAGGCCTTCAAGAAGATTCAGATGAAGCTGCCTGCAGGCGGAGAAGCAGTCCTTTGCGCGTTGCTGCTGCTCCTTTGCTTTTTGAGGAGTTTCCGCTTTTTTTGTGCTCAGTCCAAAGATATAGGAAGCGTTATCGCAAAGGAAGTTGGCTGCGATGCCGACGGTTCTTTTGACATGTGCGGGAACATTCATGACCTGCGCCGTAAGCTTGGTCTTTTTTCCAAAGGGGATTTCCTCCTGAATATCAATGACATCCAGAATCTGGCCGTTTCCATCCAGTTCGATACAGCAGGTCACCTTTCCAGCTTCCCAACCGGGAAGGGCCAGCAGATTTTTGCGAACCAAATCATCATACAGTGTCACAAGCGATTGAAGGATCATCGAATCACCTCACAATTCCGGAGATCGATGACCCCGTGCTTCATGACTGCATGAAAGTACGTTGGCTGGATTTCCTTTGGGTTGGAATAATCATTGTCATAGAACATGAGCCCAAGATCCTGTGATTCGTCTATGGCGGGGATAGAATCCTCTTCCCATAAACGGTAATAGCAGGTACATTCGCGGCATCCGAGATAAGGCTGGGAATAGCAGCTGCCCCTCTTCAAACGGCGCTTGATGATGTCCTGAAATTTGCCGGGATTATCCCCAGGCCCGGCTTTGGATGTCATATCAAAATGCGCTTCGATAACATAATGAACATCTTTCAGCATCATGGATGCCCGCTGCTGGATGCTTTCACCGGTAGCAATACAGGGTATTTCACCTCCTTTGGCGGATGCCAGCAATTTGCTGGCAAGTACTTTGTCCTTGACTTCGTTTCGCCTGATATTGGTAAAACGGATCGGGGACAGCACATGAATCCGGTCAATGATATACATCATACCTGGATGCCAGTACAGGCTTTCCAGAATACCCCTTGCAGCACTCGGGGTAATGACGCTGAAGGAAGCCCGCTCTGTTTTCAGCTCAGCCCGGGTAAAGCAGGCATACGGTCCCCAGATTTCAACCTTGACCGACAATACGATCCCTCCTTTCTTGATATAGACTTATTTCAAAATAATAATACAGCACAAAAAGGAAAAAGACAATACTTCTATTCAATTGTAAGGAAATTTAAAAAGAAATTTGACTTACGTGTTATAATCGTAAGTGTCTGGGACAGAAGCTTCCAGTGGATAGAAATAATTGGAAGGATATTTAAAATGGCGGCTTGAAGGCTGCCGTTTTTTAAATGAAAATAGCTTCCGCATTGTTTTCACTCAGCGATAATCCGGTGGAAGGATCATATACGCGCGAATCCAGAAGGATTCCAAAGAAAGTGTCCGGCTTTTCGGCATATCCCATACTAACCATACGGTCCAGAGTCGCAGGATAGACGGAAACGCCAAAGCTGTTTAGCCTTCTGAATAAGGCACGGGAATAGGTGCCGCTGCGAAGAAGGAAAAGTTCGGAACGGATAGAGTCGTTTGGAATATAAAGCATACGGGTGTCTTCATCTATCAATTTAAAGTGTTCCGCAGTTGTTTTAAAATTGCACTTGCAGCAGTCTTCCAGGATATGATGAAAATCCAGGGATTGGTTGCTTTTGAGTGCCAGAAGTTCCTCAAAATAGAAATGAATTGCCGCAGGTGTATTGAGAAGCGGGTAGGAATAGCTGCGAACCGTATTCCGAAATGCGCCTGTCTGTGCTCCGAAGAGGGATCGAGTTTCTTTTTCAAAAGAAAAAATATGAACAAAGCTGCTTTCAAGGTTTTGATGCCCTTCCCGATTGCACCTGCCTGCCGCCTGTAAAATGGAATCAAGGCCGGTTTCTTCCCGCCATACACAAGGAAAATCAACATCCACGCCGCATTCAATCAAACTGGTAGAAACCAAGTGACAAGGCAGATGATGAATAAGTCGATCCCGGACCGTGTTCAGAACAATGGTCCTGTCATGAGGAGTCATAAAAGTGGACAAGTGAAAACGACTTTCTTCAGGGAGAAAAGAATAAATGTTCTGTGCAGAACGGCGGGTATTAACGATACACAAAACCTGGGATTCCTTGCTTAATTGTTCCGCGAGGGATTGTTCATCAAAAGTGCCTGAATGAACAAAGGTATTTCTGCTGAAAAACGAAAACAGCTGTTCGGTATCCGGAATGATTTCCTTACAGGTGATTCCAGGCGCGCATTCTTCCAGAATCCCATTCAAAGCCGGCTGCGTTGCAGTACACAGAATGGCGGTTGCTCCATAATGAAGCACCAATTCCGAAATGACCTTAACACAGGGCTTCAGAAAATGCAAAGGGAGCATCTGCGCTTCATCGAAGATAATGACACTATCTGCCAGGTTGTGCAGTTTCCTGCAGCGGGATGTCCTGGATGCATACAAAGATTCAAAGAATTGAACAGCGGTGGTGACGATGATTGGGGCATCCCAGTTTTCGGTTGCTAGACGGAGACGGTTATTTTCTTCATCTGTATTGCTGGTATATTCAACACCTGAATGATGCTCCAAAACGACATCCGGACCAAAGATTTCTCTGTATACCTGAGTGTTCTGTTCAATGATGCTTGTATAAGGCACAACAAAGATGATGTGTTTTTGATGAGTTTTTACGGCATGCGTCAGGGCAAAAGCCATGGAGGAAATCGTTTTTCCACCGCCGGTTGGGACAGTAAGGGAATAAAGCCCTCTTTCAAAACGATTTCCCTGAAAACAGCAACTGAGTATTTCAGCGCGTTTGATGTTTACAGCAGTTGTGGGACTCTGAAATTTAACAGATACATATTTTTTCAGCTGTTCAAGAAGAAAATCCAGAGAAACATGAAACTGCCGGTCTGGGAGGTCAGGATCCATAAAGCGCTCTGTGTCCAGGTAATCGGCGTCTACCAGGCATGAAAAAATCATACGAATGTAGAATTGTCTGCCAAAGGGATCCAAAGACTGAACCCAGGAGGGGAGAAGCATCTCTTTTGACAGCCGGATTTCGGAAAAAAAAGAATCTGTCGGGTCAAGATTTTTCTTTTGAATCCGAGCCAGAAGTGTGCCGGAAGAGGAATCATCAGCAGGAGATCCCCGATCAAGCAGGCCGGAATGATGCGCAGCAACAGCATTGGCAGCAACAAAATCTTTCAGTGTAAGAAAAGCATATTGCGCTCCTGCGGTTGAATGGTCGTACTTTGGTGTGTTAAGCGGATCTTGCATATGTTTTTGGGAATGATCTCCATACTTGCCCATATCATGAAGCAAACCAATCCGATATGCTTCATCCCGGCTATCGAATGCGGAAGCAAATGAACCTGCCAGTTTTGCGACCTGCTCCAGATGTGCTTTCAGGCTTTGTTTACGGCCATCGTCGGAAAGATGAGCAATCCATTCCATCGTATCACCTCTATTGGAAAATGCCCGGAGGAATCGAAATTCAGATCCTATAGGATGTAAATGTCAGCGGATACTATATCTATATTATACACCGCAAACAGGCTTGGGAATATAAAAAACACAAGAATTTCCAGTTTGCATCTGCGATTTCGATTGCTTCGCTTGCCACATACAAGCGTATAGGCCCAGTATTCCATTAGCACCTTCCGGCCTGGTATGTCTTTGAAAGGCGCATCAACAGGTGCAAGGCGATAACGCCTGAAAAACGAAAGAACACGGCCTGAGGGCCGGATGAGACGGAGGAAGAAGACAATGGCGGCGATGAAAGCGATGAAACTGGACCTGAACGAGATGGAAGCGGTGAACGGCGGCTGGAGCTGGAGCAACTTTGGATTTGGCGCGGGTGCGGGCAGCATCCTGGGGGGCCTGGTGGCCGGGGGAGTCGCGATCGGCCTGGTGGCGTCGGGCCCTGTTGGCTGGATCCTGCTTGGCGGTGCGGTCGCCGGCGGCGCGGCCCTGGGCACCTACGCGGGGACCCTGGAAGACGGGGAGTAAGACGGGCAGTATGACGGGGGAATGTGAAAAGTTCAGAGTGAAAAGGGAAAGGATATAACGGGAGATTGTGAAAGGATACGGAGTTTACAGAGCAGCATTCTTCCCTGAATACGGAAAAGCCCCTTTCCACAAAGAAGAAATAAAACCCTCCAGGCTGGTGCGGAGCAGACGCATCAGCCTGGAGGGTTTTTGTTGGGAAAACGATGGGGAACGGGGCAGAGGGAAGAGTGCAGAGTAAAGAGTTCAGAGTCAATGGGGCTCAGTCTGTCTCTCCGTCCGGGGACCTCTTCCGGCGCTGCGCGCCACCTTCCCCAACGGGGGAAGGCTTCTGCTCCGTCGTTTCCGCAGTGTTATGCAGCGATGGGAGGAAAAGAATCGGAGTCGGGTCTGCGATATTGCCTTCCCCCGCTGGGGAAGGTGTCAGGCCACCTTAAGGGCCTGACGGAAGAGGTCTTCTGCGCAGAGGTCGCTCAGCTTCCATGTCATGGGCCTCAGTCTGTCTCTCCGTCCGGGGACCTCTTCCGGCGCTGCGCGCCACCTTCCCCTCAGTCGCCGGGTGGCTGTCGAAATCGATATTCGACATATCCTCAATCGCCGGGTGGCTCTTCGGGGCCGAGACCCGAAAAATCCCCGTTGGGGAAGGTGACCCCGAAGGGGTCGGAAGAGGTCCTTGGCGCTGGGTCAGCGTACCTTGCATGTCAAGGGTCCAAGTCTGTCTCTCCGTCTGGAGACCTCTTCCGGCGCTGCGCGCCACCTTCCCCAACGGGGGAAGGCTTCAGCCTCGTCCTTCCCGCGGCGTTATGCAGCGATGTTCGGAATGTGGATGGAGCCGGGCCGGCGCTGAAGCCTTGTCCTGTCCGTAGGGTTATGCTGCTGCAGACTGCCCCGTTGTACGACTGCCAACCAAATTCCGTCCTCCCCCTAATCCCTGTTATGAAGTGACCCGTGTCAAGGATATCCGAGAAATTTTCCA
>CAMJUL010000093.1 GCA_946408995.1 uncultured Clostridia bacterium
GGGCGGGTTCGGGTCTCTCACCCGTTAGAAACGTGCGCCGCCGGGCGCACCCAAGCAGCAGCGCATCCCGCAATTTTGCCGGATGCGCTGCTTTTTATGCTTTTTTCCTTCTTGTCCACTCCCCCGCCCCGAATTCCTGAAATCCGGACCTTCCAGGGCACACTGCGCTGCAATGGCAAGGATCGCACAGCATGACCCGTTTTGTCGTTTCAGAAGTGCAGAGGTCCTGTCTTCCCCGATTCTTTCCGCCTGTTCGTTTACGAGGCGTACTGGGCCTCGTACATCTCCCGGTAGAAGCCTTTTTTGTCCATCAGCTCCCGGTGGGTGCCCCGTTCCACGATCCGCCCGTCCCGGATCACCAGGATCATGTCGGCCTCCCGGATGGTAGACAGCCTGTGGGCCACCACAAAGCAGGTCTTGTCCTTCATCAGATGCCGCATGGCCTTCTGGATGCGCACCTCGGTGCGGGTATCCACGTTGCTGGTCGCCTCGTCCAGGATCAGCATGGGGGCGTTGGCCAGCATGGCCCGGGCGATGGTCAGCAGCTGCTTTTGCCCCTTGGAGATATTGGCCCCGTCATCGGAGATCACGGTATCGTACCCTTGGGGCAGGGACATGATGTAGCGGTGAATATGGGCGGCCTTGGCGGCGGCTTCCACCTCCTCCCGGGTGGCATCCGGGCGGGCATAGGCGATGTTGTCGTAGATCGTGCCGGAGAACAGCCAGGTGTCCTGCAGGACCATGGACCAGGCGGCCCGGAGGCTTTCCCTCTGAACGCCGTCCCCCGGCAGGCCGTCCACGGTAAAGGTGCCGCTGCCGATGTCATAAAAACGCATCAGCAGGTTGATCAGGGTGGTTTTGCCCCCGCCGGTGGGCCCCACAATGGCGATCATGGCGCCGGGCACGGCGTGGAAGGACAATTCCCTCAGGATCTGTTTCCCCTCCTCATAGCCAAAGGAAACGTCCTCCATTTTCACGTCCCCCCGCACGTTGGTGAGCGCTGGCGCGTCCGGGGCGTCCGGCGCCTCCAGGGGTTCCTCCAGCAGGGCGAACACCCGGTCCGCCGCGGCCAGGGCGCTCTGCAGGTCCCCGTAGATGTTGGCGATCTCGTTGATTGGGCCGGAGAACTTCCTGCTGTACTGCACAAAGGCGCTGATGTCCCCCAGGCTCATGGCCCCGGACATGAACCGGAGCGCGCCGAAAATGGAGATCAGGGCCATGGTCAGGTTGTTGACAAAGGTTACGGAGGGCCCCATCATGCTGGAATAATACTCGCTCCGGTAATAGGCCTGGACCACCTCTTCGTTGATGCCGTCAAGGCGCTCCAGGGTGGCTTGCTCCCGGTGGTAGGCCTTCAGCGTCCGCACCCCGGTGATCATTTCCTCCGTAAAATCGTTCAGCTCGCCCATCTTGGCGCTCCTTTTGCGGAACAGCGGCTGGGTGTGCCGGGTAATGAACGCCGTCAGGAAGACGGACAGCGGGATGGTGAAGGCAAACACCAGCACCAGGGGCGGCGAGATGGTCAGCATCATCACCAGGGAGCCCACCAGGGTAATGGCGCTGGTCATGATGGACACCACGTCGCTGGAAAGGGAGGTATTGATGGTATCCGTATCGTAAAAGACCCGGCTCAGGATATCCCCGATGGGATGGGTGTCCACATAGCGAATGGGCATATCCGACAGCCGCTCAAACAGATCCCGGCGCATTTTCAGCGTGACCCGGCGGGAGATGCGCACCATCAGCACCGCAAGGATATAGGACAGCCCCGAGGACAGGGCGTAAAACAGCGCCATCCACAGGCAGCAGCGGGCCACCCCGTTCAGGTCCACGCCCCCTGCCCCGGTCATATAGTCCAGGGCCTGCCCGGACAGCTTGGGCCCCACCAGAGAAAACGCGTTGGACAGAAGCGTCAGTACCACTGCAAGGAGCAGCGGACCCTTGAAATCCGTCATATAACGAAGCAGGCGAATAAACGCCTTCTTTTTGTCCCGGGGCCTTTCGCCGGTCCGGCTGAAATTATTGGCCATCTTCGCCTCCCAACTGCAGCGCGGCGATCTCCCGGTAAAGGGCGCAGTCCCGCATCAGCTCGCTGTGGGTCCCCTGCCCCCGGATCTCGCCGTCCTCCATCACCAGGATGTTGTCGCAATGCATCACGGCGGAAATCCGCTGGGCGATGATGATGACGGTGGACTCCGTGTACTGCCTCAGCCGGCTTCGAAGCGCGGCCTCAGTCCGGTAATCCAGGGCGGAAGTGGCGTCGTCCAGGATCAGGATCTTCCTGCCCCCGCAGAGGGCCCGGGCGATCATCAGCCGCTGCTGCTGGCCGCCGGACAGGTTGTGCCCCCGGCTGACCACTTCCCCGTCCACACCGCCCTTCTCTTCCACAAAGGTCCAGGCCTGGGCGTCCCGCAGAGCCCGTTCCACTTCTTCCATGGAAATGGCTCTGCCCAGCGTCACGTTGTCCCCCAGGGTGCCGCGGAAGACCGTGTCGTTCTGGAACACCACGCCAATGCCGGACCTGAGCGTCTCCATGGACAGCTCCCGGACGTCCCTGCCCTCGACGTACACCGTGCCCTCATCCGCGTCATACAGCCGCAGCAGCAGGCGGATCAGGGTGGACTTGCCGCTGCCCGTGGGGCCCAGGATGCCCAGGTGCTGCCCCTTCTCCAGGGTGAAGCACAGGTCGCTGACATCCTTCTGCCCGCTCTCTTTGTTATAGGCAAAGCTGACGTGGTCAAACCGCACCGCGGGAGCCCCGGGAATGCCTTCCGGGCCCGCGTTTTCCTCTTCCTCCCCGGCTTCCATTACTTCCTGGATGCGGCCGGCGGAGGCCAGGGCCTTGGAATACATGGTCAGGATGCGGGTGATGGTCAGCATCGCGTTGAGGATGATGGTAAAATAGGACAAAAAGGCGATGATCACCCCGGGCTCGGTATGCCCGGCCATGACCCGCCGCGCCCCGACAAAGACCACCAGCACCAGTCCCAGGTTCAAAATCAGGCTCATCACCGGGCCGTTGACGGCCATGGTGCTGGCTGCCCGCACCTCGCTTTGGGCCGCCGCCTCATTGGCCCTGCGGAAGCGCTCTTTTTCGTCCCCGGTCTTGCACAGCGCCCGGATGATCCTGGAGCCCGTCAGGTTCTCCCGGACGATGCGGGTCAGGCGGTCGATATGCTCCTGGGATTGGGTGAACAGTGGCACGCCCCGGCGGCTGATCAGGTACACCGTCAGGCCCATAACGGGCATCAGTGCCAGCAGCAGGCCCGAAAGGGCCGCATCCAGCGTCATGGTGATGATGATCCCGCCCAGCAGCAGGATGGGGGCGCGAATGCCGATGCGCTGCACCATGCCCACCATGCGGTACACATAATAGGTATCCGTGGACATCCGGCTGATGAGGGAAGGCGGGGTGAAGCGGTCGATCTCCGCGGCGCGCAGCCGGGTGATCTTCCCGAACAGATCGTGCCGCAGGGTCCGGACGCTGTCCCTGGCCACCGAGGCGGCGGCCCGGTTGGCGCCCACGTTCCCCACCCAGGCCAGCAGCGCGCACAGGATCATCAGTCCGCCGTACGCAAAAACCCCGTTCCGGTTCCGGGCGGGGATCAGCGTATCCAGGATATAGGCAAGCAGTCCCGGCAGCAGCAGTTCCATCACCGTGCCGGCCATTTTGAAGGACATGCCCAGGATCATCCGTCTGACATACGGTTTCAGATAATGCTTGATCAGCTCCATGTTATTCCTCTGCGTTCCCCCTGGGGCACGCGGGGGCCCTTTGGGTTACAGGTTCAGCAGGATCACCGCCGGCAGCACCAGCCCCAGGGCCGCGGCCTGCCGCCGGTTCAGTTTTTCCCCGAAGAAGAAGCGCCCGCACAGGGCGGTCAGAAGCACCGTACCACAGGAAAACAGCGGGTAGGCCACCGTCGCCGGCACGCTTTGGAGGGCCATCAGCAGGAAACGGGAGCACAAAACGTTTGGGATGCCCAGCAGCAGACCGAACAGCGCGTCCCGTTTCCCGGGCCTTTCCTTTTGATAAAGACACAGCGCCGCGCACAGGATCAGGGCCGTCAGGAAAACAAAGACCAGGTACCGTCCGCTCAGGGCCTCGTCCCCAAATGCACTGTAGAATTTGCTCATGCCGTCCGCCATGCCGTTGGCCGCAAGCAAAAACAGCAGCGCGCCGATGCCCCCCGCCCCGGCTGTCTTTCCCTGCCCTGCGGTCTCCCCGGCGCCCGCGAACACGGCCACGCTCAGGGCAGTCACAGCGATGCCCGCAAGCCGCGCCGGGCGCACCGGCTCCCCGAACACCAGGAACCCCAGCACCGTTGGGACGATGACGCCAAGCTTTGCGAAGATCCCGCTCAGCGTCACCCCGTTGTGCAGGATGTTGTACTGCATCGCCAGGAAGGAGACCAGGTACAGGCATCCGGTGACGCCCCCCAGGCCCAGGGCCCAGGCGCCCGCCCCGGGCGCGGCCTCCCCCGGACGGTCCCCAAAGGACAAAACCAGCGCCGACAAAACGCACACCAGATAATTGACCGCCAGCAGGCTGTAACGGGGTTTTTCCCCTTTGGTTCCAAGGCGCATCACCGCCTGAATGGATACAGAGCACACCACGGCCAGGACAAGCGCTCCCATGACAGATCTTTCTTCCCTTCCCCGCCATGTCGCGTCCGGCGGTTTGATTGTGTGTTACTGGGGCCTGGAATTGGTAAAGACCACCATTTCCGTCCGGTCCGGGTCCGTCAGGGTCCCCCGGGCCGTTTCCGTCATGGATGCCCTGCCGCCGTTGACGGAAACCAGGCAGTAATAGCCGCTGTGGTTTTTCTCCGTCAGCGTATAGGCGGTGCCGACGGGGATGCCGGACACCCGGATGGTTTCATCCGCGCCGCATTCCACCATGACGCCGCTTGTCAGCGCACCCTGGGAAACCACCTCGCCCGTCCGGTTCAGCACGGCATAGCGGCAGCTTTCCGCCCAGCGCTCCCCCTCCAAACGCATCTCGATGCGGAAGGCAAACCGGTAAGCCGGCGGTTCCCCCAGGACCAGGTTGGTGATCAGCATTTCGCAGGACTGCCGCTCCAGGGCCAGGGGGATGCCTTCCTCCCCAAAGTCCGGCGCGATGCCGTCCCCGTCCAGTTCAAAGGGCACATCCTCCACGGAGAGGTACCCCGTCCCGTCGGTCAAAGTCCGCAGGCGGTAGGGGGTCTCGACCCGCAGGCCCCGCAATACGGCGCCGGAGGCCTCGGTGACCGCTTCCGCGCAGACCGTGCCCTCCCCGTCCAGGGCCTGTATACGGACATTGGCGATGCCCCGCCCGTCAGCTTTGTCCCTGGCCGTGACCCGCAGGGCCGTTCCGGCGCTGCCCAGGATCACCTCTCCTTCCACGCTTCCGTCCGGCAAGACCTCAAAGACCGTCTCCCGGGCCCGGACGTACCCATCCGGCGGGACCTCTTCCGTCAAGGTCCATTTGCCCGCCCTCAGGCCCACGATCTCCCGTCCGGAAAGGGCGTCCCCCTCCAGTGGCGTCCCGTTCTCATCCAGGATATGGTACTTTCCGCCCTCCGGGATCTCCGTTCCGTTTTCATCCGTCCTCAGGAAGGTCACCCGCGTCCTTTGGGAGCTCAGCACCACCTGCGCCGCCTCCCCGGCGGTCTGCTCGATGGCCGCTGCCTCCGCGCGGCAGTATCCCTCCGGGGGCGTTTTTTCCGTCACGGTACCCCTCAGGCCCGTCTCCAGGCCCCTGAGGAGATACGGCTCCCCGTCGCTGACCCACTCCTTCAGCACCTGTCCCTGCCCGTCGGTCAGGACCAGGACCGCGCCGGAAAGGGCCTCCCCGCTGTCCGCGTCGGTGCGCGCCACGGTCAGGCGGTTCGCACGGCTGTACAAGGGGATCAGGTCCCAGCCCGTCCAGTCTCCATCCGTTTCGATCCTGCCGTTTTCGTCCAGGGCAAAGCTCCTCGGGCCTTCCGCTGCCCCGTACCCGGGAGCGGGGGCCTCTTCCGTCAGGGTGTATTCCCTGAGGGTGCGAAGCCCCGTCACCTCAAAGGGGCCCTCCCCGCCTGTCCAGCGGGCCGTCTCCTCCCCTTGCTCATCCGTCACGACGAAGATCGCGCCAGGCACGTTCTCACCGTTTTCCGCATCCAGCAGCTGGATGCGGACGGCGGGTTTTTCCGTCCGCAGGGTCAGGATCACAGCCCCGTCCTCCGTCCTCGACGAAAGGTCCGTCTCCGGCTCCCCGCCCCGCAGGGTCATCTCCCCCTTCCATTTCACATAGCCTTCCGCCGGCCGCGTTTCCACGATGGAATAGGTCTCGCCGTCTGTCAGTCCGTTGATCCAATGGACCCGGACGTCCGTGGTCCAGCTGTCCCTGACGTCCCCGTAACGGTCACGCACCTCGATGACCGCGCCGGAGAGGGCGTTCCCCTCCGTATCGGTCTTGATCAGGCCAACGCAGGGCTCCTCCTTTTCCCCGATCACCACGGTATCGCACTGTCTGCCGTCCTGGAGAAGCGCCCCCTCCAAAGTGATTTCAAACACGCCCTGGGCATCCGCGGTCTCCCAGGTATAGGCGCCGGCCTTCAGGCCATACAGGGAATGGACCCCGCCGTCCGTCCGCCAGCGCGCCACGGTCTTCTCCGCTTCGTCCTTTACCGTTACCAGGGTGCCAAAGGTCCTGCTGCCCGAAGCCGTCCTGGCGCAGAGCTGCGCCAGCGTAAGA
This sequence comes from uncultured Clostridia bacterium, assembly GCA_946408995.1. Classification (GTDB taxonomy): domain Bacteria; phylum Bacillota; class Clostridia; order Christensenellales; family Aristaeellaceae; genus RUG756. The sequence continues at coordinate 6,722 of CAMJUL010000093.1, forward strand.
CGGTTCGCAAACAGCAGCGGCTCCGATCCTTCCGCAAGCGCCGCCTGTACCTGTCCCTCCGCGTCTTTTTCCAGGCGGAATGTGATCTTCCGCTCCCCCAGGTCCAGGAGGATGCCGTCCGCCTGACGCGCCTCCTGCCGCACAATCCAGGTATGGGTCCCTTCCGTCAGGGGCGCCGCGCTGCGCAGGGCAAAGCTTCCGTCCGCGCCGCACGCCGCCCGGGCCGCTTCCTCGCCGTCCTCCAGGGCAGCAAAGGAGAACTGTCCTTCTTCCAGGGTGCCGTCCAGCAGGCACACCCTGCCCCGCAGGGTCACCCGGCCGTCCTCCGTCTCCGGCGCGTTCTCGTTTCCCGTCTCGGCGGTTTCCAGCGCCTGGATTCTTATCAGGTTCTCCGTATCCCAGGTGTCGGCGGGGGTGCCGGTGACCATGCCCCGGCTGTTTTCCACCTGCCAGAAGGTCCGGCCGCTCTCTTCATGAAGCAGGCCCAGGGTATATTCGGTCCCGTTGGGGATCCCCGTCACCCAAAGGGTGCGGCCCTTTTCCAGCGTGATCCAGGGGCTTCCGTTCCCGTCCGAGGAGACGCCGTTCTCCATCAGCAGGTCCCCGAACCGTCCGGAAAGGCTGTCGTCGTTCAGGGTCAGGGTAAACCTTGGATCCTCCGGCGCTTCCCCGATACCGGAAGCCAGCGCCGCGATACGGATCCCCCCAAAGGTGTTCCGGACATACGTGACATGCGCTTCCTTGCCTCCCCAGGCCTCTTTCAGGACGCACGCCGTCTCAAAGCCCTCCCCGGAAAGATCCTCCGCCGTTATCTGCGGGACCGCCCCGTCCGGAATGTCCAGGCACGTTAATTCTCCGTCAGTCATGGGCAGCGTCGCCTTGCCGGCCCGGAAGGGATCCGTATGCCAGCTGGTCCAGGTGTTTCCCGTTTCGTCCTTTAATTCCACCTTGATCCGGAAGGTCCTTCCCGGGTCCGGATCGTTCCCCTCGCAGTTCAGGCGCAGAAACAGCCCGCCGCTCTGCCCGGCAAAGACAAAGGACGCCCTGCTTTCCCTTCCTCCCCGAAGGATCCCCGTATCCCCCGCGCAGTTGAAGGCCGTATCCTCCTTGAGCCCCTCGCAGGTGATCTGATAGCGCGTTCCGTCCGGCAGGCCCGGGGCCACACAGGTTTCCCCGGCCTTCATCAGGATCTCCGCTGCGCCGTTTTTAAAGGTCAGATCGCCGAACCTGCCGTTCAGCGTGTCCGCGTCGGTGCGGATCAGGAAATGGTACATGCCGTCCGGGTCCGTGTCCCGCCCGGTCTGCGTACAGGTGAGCCTGAGCCTGCCAAGGGTGTTCTCCGGCCTCTCCAGGGTCACCAGCGCCGTTTCCCCTTCCGGGATCCGGTGGGGACTCTCCTCCTGCGGGTACAGCACGTCTGCCCGGCCCTCCCGCTCGGTCACGGTGTAGACCGTCCCCGCCGGAAGCCCCGGGATGACGGCCTCCTCCCCGCCGGACAGCTCCAGCACGGCCCGGCCAAAGGCAAATACCGCCTCCCCGTAGGTCCCGTTGACGCGGGCGTCAAGCAGCGTCACCGTCACCTGGCAAGGGTCCTCATCCATGCCCTCCAGGGGGGCCACCGCCACGGTCAGGGCGCCGGTTTCCCCGGGCAGGGCCTCTCCGCCCTCCCCCAGGGCACAGGCGCAGCTCAGCGCAAGCACGCAAAGCCAAAGGACCAGCACGCGGCAGATCCGCCCCCCGCTCCGATCAGCCGCCTGTTTCCGCGTCCGGTTTCCCATTTTTTCTTCCTCCCGCAGTCCGTTGTGTTGCTTCTATTTTACATTTGTTTTGGTTTTAAGTAAAGTTTTTCCGCCGGCAAGCGCAGTTTTTCATTGGGACGAGATCCGTCTTGCTGCGGGCCAGCCGGCAGTAGACTAAGCTGGCAGTAGTACGCAGCAGAACGAAGTCGGCAGCAGGACGTCCAGCGGATTCCTTGCTTGCCGAGCCGTAAATGTCCATCCCTTGGGCGGTGACTCTCTTCCTGCCGCCCGCTACAGGATATTGTGTCCATTTTGCGGGGATTTCAGGGCTGGCCTTACCAAAGCGCAAGTCCTTTTTCCGGGATATCGTTTAGAGGACGCGTTCCTACGGAAGTCACGTACTGCTGATCCCTGATTTCTGAGTGCTGGCTGCGCTTCTTTTCTGTTATTGGTCCCTGTCTGTCTCCCCCGTCAGGGGACTTGTCGAATATCGGTTTCGACAGCCACCCGGCGATTGAGGATATTTCGGGTGTCGGCCCCGAAGAGCCACCCGGCGACTGAGGGGAAGGCTTCTCTTGTCCGTCCTGCACGCAGCGTTATACAACGATGTTCAGAATATGGATGGAGACGGAACAGCCGTTCAAGCCTTCTCCACCAGGAGAAGGTGGCAGGCCCCTTAAGGGGCCTGACGGAAGAGAATATGCCAAGTGTTCGTCCTTGACCGGCCACCCGGCGTTTAAGGGTCCTCGTAACCCCGGACCGGCGTTCCTCCCATGTAACGAGATCCAGCCTGTCTTCCCGTCCAAGGACCTCTTCCGGCCCCTTCGGGGCCACCTTCTCCAACGGGAGAAGGCTTCCGGTCCGTCCTGGCCATAGTGTTATAAAACGATAATCGGAATACAGACGGCGATGGATGGACGTTGAATCCTTCTCCATCAGGGATATGTCAAGTGTTCGTCCTTGACCAGCCTCCCGGCGATTGAGGATTTGTCGAATATCGACCCTCAGACGCCGGGTGGCTGGTCAGGGCCGAGACCTGACATGTTCTCGACAGCCTCCCGGCGACTGAGGGTCTCCGGAAGGGGAGACGGGGTGGAGTCCGTACGTAGGAGGTACGCTTTCCGGGGCTTTACGGGGAACTCTTCCGTCAGGCCCAATTACGGGCCTGTCCCCTTCTCCACTGGAGAAGGCTTCAACGCTGTTCATGCCCCGTCCGTATTCCAAGCATGGGTGTATAAAACACCGCGGAAAGGACGAAAAGGACTTCTCATTAAGGGAAGGCGGCGCGTAACGCCGGAAGAGGTCCCCTGACGGGGGAAGGCTACAATACTGTCCAATCTTCGTCTCTTTTCCTGCATCGTTGTATAACGCTGCGAAGAGGGCGGAGTTTTGCCTTTTCCCTCAATCGCCGGGTGGCTCGTCAAGGACGAACACTTGACATATCCCTCAATC
>CAMJUL010000094.1 GCA_946408995.1 uncultured Clostridia bacterium
TTTTTTATTCCACCAGCTCTGCTGGTGGTTTTTTCACGCCTACGGCGCACAAAAATGGCGAAACCCCTTGATTTTCAAGGGGTTTCGCTTGGTGCGGGAAACAGGACTTGAAGTCGGGCCGGGCCGTTCATAACGGCCATTTATGTATAACACGGTACAATCGTAAAACCAACTTGTACAATACTGATAAACCCAAACCACCCTGAGAAAACCCTGATTGGGGTGACGGTAGGGGTACAAACAATCAACCGGAGATGATCTGCTGAGATGCGCTGTTTGACTGGTGCAGAAGCAAGTACACCGATCAAAAAACGAAACAAAGGAGGTCATCACCATGACAAAGCTGAAGAAGGGCATCACCGAAAACGGCATTCATTATACGCTTTACGGAGACTATTATTTCCCTGACCTGGAGCTCCCTGAGACTTCCAAACAAGCCATTGGCCACTACGGCCGGATGCGGAAAGCCTATCTGGAAGAGCATCGGCCTGGCCTATACACTCGTCCAATTCTGTCTGGTAAGCTGTATGAGCATTTGGCAGAAATCGACGCCTGTTGCTCTGGTAGAATGGAACGGATGATCCGCCAGATGGCAGACACAGAGGGCATCAGCGAAGAACTGAAAGCAAGCAATCAATTGGACTGGGTTTGCCGGATGAACAGCATCCGGCAAAGGGCAGAAGAAATAATCCTGAATGAAATTGTCTTTGGTTAAGTGACAATAGCCGCCTCACAGAAGGCGGCTTTTCAATACAATCAGACAGCCGACTGTTAGTCAAGTACGACTTGCCGAATCATACTTGACTAATTTTAAACTGAGTGATATAGTAGAGACAGCTTTAGTTGGAGGTGCTGTCTATGTTTATCGGCAGAGAGCGGGAACTTGCTTCCCTGAACAAATTATACAATTCCGGCAAGTTTGAATTTGTCGTTCTTTATGGCCGCCGCCGCGTGGGAAAAACTGCGCTGATCAATCATTTTATCGATGGCAAGTCCGCGATTTATTTCATGGGCGTCGAGAGCAACGCCAAGCAGAACCTGGAGAACTTCAGCAAAAGCATCATGGAGTATGCCAGCGGCTATGATGGGGATATGTCGTTCCTCTCTTTTCAAGCTGCCCTGGAAATGGTATTCAGGCTGTCCGAAAAGAAACGCCTGATCCTGGCCATCGACGAATACCCCTATGTGGCCCGGGCCTCCAAGAGCCTCGCTTCCACGTTGCAGCTGCTGATTGACAAGTATAAGGATCGTTCCAAACTGATGCTGATCCTGTGCGGCTCATCCATGTCCTATATGGAAGATCATGTGCTGGCTTACAAAGCGCCTTTGTATGGCAGGAGAACAGCGCAGATCAAGCTGCTGCCCTTTGATTTTGCGGAAACCTGCGGTTATTATAAGAACTTCTCCGCCGAGGACAAAGCCCTGGCTTACGGGATCATGGGCGGCACACCGCAATATCTTCTGCAGATGAGTGACAAGCTCAGCATTGAGGAGAATATCAAAAACACCTTTCTGGACGCCACTTCCTCGATTTATGAGGAGCCCATGAATCTGCTGAAACAGGAAGTTCGGGAGCCGGCTATCTACACATCCATCATCACTGCCATTGCCACCGGATCATCCCGCATGTCGGAGATCTCCGGCAAGGTTGGCGAAGACACCAACGTCTGCTCCACTTACCTGAAAAACCTGATCACGTTGGGCATTGTGCAAAAGGAACTGCCTTACGGGGAGAAAGCGTCTAAAAAGGCGATCTATTACATCGAAGACAACATGTTCCGCTTCTGGTATCGGTTTGTGCCGGAGAATGCTTCCCAGATCTCCCGCGGTGCGGCGGATCTGGTATATCAACGCATCGAACCGCACCTTTCCGACTACATGGGCAAGGTGTTTGAGGAAATCTGCAAGCAATACCTCTGGAGGCTGCTGCTGAGCGGGAAGTCTCCGGTGGAATTCACTTCCCTGGGCCGCTGGTGGGGCAACGATCCCATCCATAAACGTCAGGCCGAAATTGACATTATGGGCGAGCAGGATAAAGACACCGCTCTCTTTGCCGAGTGTAAGTGGACAAATGAAAAAGTTGATCTTGGCGTGCTTGAAACGCTGATAGAGCGCAGCAACCTTTTCGCCTATCAAAAAAAGCACTTCTTCCTTTTCTCCAAGTCTGGGTTTACAAAGGGATGTGAGGAGAAAGCAAAAGAGATGGGGAGTGTGTCTCTGATAACATATTCGGATGTTTTAGCTTTTCAATAACACCGGTTCCATTATCTAAATTCTTTTTGCATTACAACAAAACTGTTTTCAATAGCTGCCAACAGAGATAGGACAAGAGGACCCTGAAAGTTATCAGCAAGTTAAAATAACAAATGCAATAGAGAAGTATAAACCCGCTTAGCAGAAATACTTTATAAGAATGGATTTGGAGCGTAAGGGCAAGCAGAGCTAGCAATAACCACCTATTCCCATTATATTTTTCAAAGGATAAACTATTAGCTAATTCCTTTACTGCCAAGTTTATCTCGTGTGCCTCTGTCTTCGTAACACTTTGCTCGATATCCCTTTTTTGCTCATTTCCGATTCCCGTTTTTAGACAGAAACGCGTCACTTTTTGAATTCTCGCTATTTGGTCGAGACGCAGCTCTTTTTCCGCCTCATAGTGGGAAGCACTGCGATTCTTCTTCCCTGTTTGCAAATATGTGATTTATTGAATGTTCAAAAAAGTGGAAAATCCAGCCACCTCGAAAACATCCATGATCTCGTCGGGAACTTGGTATACAGTCATTTGACCGTTCACATCATCCATATCCTGACGAATTGCAAGAAGGACGCGCAGTCCGGCAGAGGTGATATAGGTGAGTTTTTGCATGTCGATTGACACCTCATTAATACCGCTTTTGTTCTGTTCGTAGGACGCTTCAAACTGTGCTGCCGCAGGTGTATTCAATTCACCCTCCAGCATGATGGTCATATGGGATTCCTCTTTTTTCGTATGAATGATCATGATCATCGTCCTTTCCAAAGATAATAGTTCAAATGCTTTATACATCGGCGATTCGGTATTTCCGAAGATTTGTTTTCTGATCGAAACGGTCTCTCATTCCGTGCCGTGTGTCTTACTTGTCCAGCCTTTGACGGTCTACCAGTTCGGCAAAGTATCCGCCCCGTTCGATCAGCTGGTTGTACGTGCCATCCTCAATGATCCTGCCTCCGGACAGCACCAGAATCCGATCGCAGTTGCGGATGGTACTGAGCCTGTGAGCCACGACGATACGTGTACATTTCAGTTGATCAAGCGCTTCGGATACCTGTTTTTGTGTCTTATTGTCCAAGGCGCTGGTAGCCTCGTCGAAAATCAGGATACGGGGTTTGGGGGCGATTGCGCGGGCTATCATCAGACGCTGCTTCTGTCCACCCGATATGCCGCCCTGTCCTTCGGAGATGACGGTTTGCATTCCCATGGGCATATCACGGATATCGTCGGCAATGCCTGCTATCTCGGCCGCTTCCCACGCGTCGTTCAGTGTCAGCTGTGGAGCAGAGATGACAATGTTGGAAAAAATATCCCCCTGGAACAGCTGCCCATTCTGGGTCACCACACCCATATTCTTTCGAAGCGATTTGGGATCGATGTGGTTCAAATCTTTCCCGTCATAATAAATCGCTCCTTTATTCGGTTTTTCAAAGCCCAGCAGCAGCCGTATCATCGTCGATTTACCGCAGCCTGTACGTCCCACGATAGCGATGTATTCGCCGGCCCTGATCTTCAGGCTCAGATCATTCAGGATATAGGGAGTGTTCTCCTCATAGCGGAAGAACACATGGTCCAGTTCGATCCCGCCGGAAATATTGAGAAGCATTTCTTTCTCTTCGGTCACTTCAGGTTCGGTTTTCAGGATGGGTTCCGCCATTTCCAGCACGGGTCTGAGGGACGCAACGGACGTAGCAATGGCTGCCATGGCGGAAAACGCGCCGGTCACGTGTCCGTAAGCTGCGGTAAATGCGTAGTAGTTGGATTGGTTCACGCCGCTTTTGACCGCCAGAAAATACAGAACGATGTTGCCTATCAGGCTGATGGCCGAAAGAAATACGCCGTTCAGTTTCAGGATCGTGGGCGGGTTATACTGCATGGAAGCGCCTTGGGCAAACAGATTCGCCCAGCGGGCAAAAGCCCGTTTCTCCGCCCCGGCCAGCTTGATTTTCTGTATGCCGCTGACGGTAGCGTAAGTCATGCCCGCTTCTTTGGCGGAAAGCTGCATCATTTTGCGTGACAGCTGAATACGCATCAGGGAGTTCATTGCGCCTAAACCCACGGTGATCAGGATGATCAGAATTGAGGGCCAGACCAGCAGCGGGGCGAACCTGAAAATCTGGGTGATATAGAGCAGGGAAACCAGCGAGGTAAGACCGGTGGACAGGATCTGGTTCAGCATCATCCCGCACAGAGAATTGACGGATCCGACCCGGCTGGACAGTTCGCCGGACGCATACTTTCTGAAAAAGCTGACGGGCAGGGACAGCACCCGCATCATTACTGCCGCTTCCACTTGCAGAGAAGTTTTGGTGGAGAGCCGGCCCATAAGGATCTGTTTCACAACGCCGAAAAGCTGGGCCGAAAGCGCCGACGCCAGCAGAAAAACAGCTATGCTGACGAGCAGGGACGTGTTTTTGCTGTCCAGCACCGGCCCGGTGATGGCCTGATATACCTGCGGTTCGATCATGCCCACCAGGGTAAAGGCAAGGGTCGCAAGACCGATGATGGCAAAATCGCTGGTGGACAGGCAGTTTTTCATATAGAGCAGTAAATCTGGAATGCCCAGTTTTTTCTGCGGAAGAGGCTTGTAAAAACAAAAGCCTTCTGGCTCGAACAGGGTTGCCGTTTTGCGGCTGACCGTCACGGAACGGCCGGTGGCCGGGTCATGAAACCAGTATCCGTGAAACGGTCTCGGCAGCAGGGCCACGGCAGCTCCGTTGTCTTTCAAAAAACCCAACATAGGGCCAAAAGCGTCTTTATACCAGCCTTCATCCAGCTTGACGGAACGGGTCATGATGCCCACGGGCCGCAGGATGTATTCCATCTGTTCTTCTGCGGTTCTGATGCTGTCCGGAACGTCCGCCGCTTTGCAATGGTAGTATTTCAGTATTTCATCCAGCGCTTCCTTTTCGATCAGGCGGCTGTCCTGCATTTGCTGCGCCGTCTTTCCGCCCAGCACCGCCCCGGCGACCCGAAAGAAGGATTCTTCAAACGCATTCTGGTCGCTCTGCATTCTTTGCCGGATTTGTTTATCGAACCATCCCACTGCGTCTTCCCCCTTTCTATTCGGCTGTGATCAGTTCGGTGTAGTATCCGCCTTTTGCGAACAGTTCCTCATGGGTGCCGCGTTCGATCACCTGACCCTTGTTCATGACGATGATCTCGTCGCAGTCGCGTATGGTGGAAAGCCGGTGGGCAATGACGATACAGGTGATTCCCCGGCGCTGGATCGCGCGCACCACGTCGTATTCCGTACGGGCGTCCAGAGCGCTGGTAGCTTCATCCAGAATGATAACGGAAGGATCCTGGGCCAGCACGCGGGCGATTTCCAGGCGCTGCCGCTGTCCGCCGGACAGGTCTTTTCCGTCTTCGGTCAGCATCCCGTTATAACCGCCGGGGCGTTTCAGTATATCGCTATGGATCTGGGCGTCCCGCGCAGCTATGATGACTTCAAAATCGGCGATCGATTCGTCCCACATCCTGATGTTGTTGGCAACCGTGTCTTCAAACAGCGTAATATCCTGATCAACCACGGCTACAGAGCTGGTAAACACGCCTCTCGGGATGGCCGAAATCGGTTTTCCGTCGTACAGGATTTCTCCGCTCCACGGCTGATACAGCCCCGAGATCAGCTTGGACAGCGTACTTTTTCCGCATCCGCTGGTGCCTACAAAAGCGACCCGGCTGCCGGGCTTCAGGGTCATGGAAAAATCCCTGATCAGCGGCTCCGCCAGGCGGGAATAACCGAAGGTGACATGCTTCAGCTCCATCTGTCCCGTCAGTTTGGAATAGTCCTCGTCCTCCCGGATCGGTTCATCCTTCACGTTCGGGTCGTCGGGATACTGCATCACATCCTCCACGCGCTCCATACTGGTGCGCATTTCCTGGATGGTCTGACCAGCGCCTATGAGGGTCATCGCCGGGCTGAGGAAGGACCCCATATAGCCCTGAAAAATGGTGATCATGCCGACGGTAAAATTGCCCTGCATGGCGTAAAGAACACCGAAGAACAGGACGATATAATTTGCGGCTGTGCTGATAAAGGCTGGAATGATGCCGAAGCGGGCGTTCATTTTTTCAAACTTTACGTTCTGGGCGTTCACGGAGGCCTGATACCCCGCCCACTTCTGGAAGAAGCCGTTTTCCGCCCCGGAAGCTTTGATGGTTTCCGTCATGCTGATTCCCGCCACGGTGGCGGAAGCCAGCTTGCTTTCGTCCCGCATCTGTACCCGGGTCAGGTTGACGCGGCGCCTGCTCATATATTGGCCCAGCGCTAGATTCAGCGCTACGGAGCCCAGGCCCACCAGCGTCAGCGTCAGGTTATAGCGGATCATAAATACCAGGTACACAAACATCATAATGGTGTTCAGCGCCAGCGGGGCCAGGGTATCCACCAGCGTGCCCGCTATGGAGGCATTGGCGCTCTGCCGGCCGACAATATCGCCGGTCATGCGCTGGGTGAAAAACACCATGGGCAGGTGCAGCACCTTCCACATGTAGCTGGTGCTGCCCATGACGGTCATTTTACCGTCGATCCTCAGCGAATAAATGGTGTTAATCCACTGTACCGTCAGCTGAAGAACGCAGAGCAGGGCCATCACCCCGATAAACGGATACAGCCATTCCGGGTTTTTCCCGTTGAGCAGGCGTTCATAGAAAATGCGCGTCATCACAGGGTTGATCAGGCCGAACAGATACGAAATGACCGTGGTGAGCATCACGAAAGCCACGGCGGGGCCCGCGCCTTTCAGGCGTTTCCGGGCGAAGGCCAGGGTGCTTTTCGGTTTGCCGCCGGGGACGAACTGTTCTCCGGGCTGGATTTGAATTACTACGCCGGTGAAGGATTCGTCAAACTCCTGCATCGGCACCCGCACCACGCCCCGGGCGGGGTCGTTGATTACAGCGGTATTGCCCCTGAAGCCGTCAAGCACCACGAAATGGTTAAAGTTCCAGTGGATGATGCAGGGATAGGCCACCTTTTCCTTGATCGCTTCCAATTCAGCCCGGTAGCCATTCGCCACAAAGCCGTAACTGCGCGCAGCCAGCAGGATGTTTTTCGCTTTGGATCCGTCCCGGCTGACGCCGCAGTCCACCCTTGCCTGTTCCAGAGGGACCCATTTCCGGTAATACGCCATCACCATGGCCAGACACGCCGCGCCGCACTCCAGCGCTTCCAGCTGCATGATGACCGGCACTCTGGCCACACCGCGGCGAACCGGGGATTTGATTGTTTTCGCAGGCATCTGTTTTTCCTCACCTATTGATTGACAGTCCGGAGCCATTTCTTTTTCAGTTTGTCAGAAAGCTGATTGGCGAAATGACTTCCATCACGACCTCGGCGTCGTAGTTCCCGTCGGGCAGATCGATTCTGGCAACGGCTTCCACCGCGTCCTGCGTGACCCAATACACATCCTCGATTTTCGCTTGTTCATTCTTGATTCGCAGGGTCATTCCCTCATCCACCTCATCCGCCGCCTCGCCCTCGATCAGCAGCACGGCTTTGCCGTCCTGGATCTTTGCGCGGGCGGTATAGGTGCTTTCCAGCCTGCCGAAAACGGTGACGACAAATATGCCGGCCAGCAGCACGATCACCGCAGCAAGCACCATCCACACGCCGGGATTGGTGACCCGCATGTAATCCTGCAGTTGGTCAGGAGACGAGATCCTGTCAATGCTTTTCTGGCGATACGCCTTGCTTTTTTCCATGGCCGTCCTCCCTGGGTAAAATGAGCTATATGCGCTTTTCACCCTTCTAATAATAAAAGAACGCTCAGGAAAAATCAAGGCGCGAAACAATGCGTTCTGCGCTGCGTTCCGCTGTCTTCATTTCGTTCCCTTTTCTTGCTTTTTTCATACCGCCATGATAAAAATTGTTGCACTGCGGAGCGAAAAAAGATAAAAACGCCCCAGAAACCGAAGCACGTTTACAGGAGGAAGAATCGATGAAAAAACGCATGCTGATACTGGCGCTCATCGCCGCCATGACAATGACGCTCATTCCTTCAGCGCAAGCTTCATGGATCATGTATGTCAGCCCCGCGGCGGGCACCACGGTGAACCTTCGCAGCACCCCGAGCACATCCGGCAACAACTTCATTACCAAGATTCCTTACGGCACCGCTCTGACGGTGGAATACGTCTCCAACGGCTGGGCCTGCATCGACTACGGCGTTGGCGGATATGACGAAGGCTATATGATGGTCAAATACCTGACTTACGATTACGTTCCCCCCACGGCGGCGAATATGAAGGTAAAGACCACCAACAGCGACGTGACCGGCAGGTCCGGCCAGACAAACAGCCAGAGCCAGAGATCCGGTTCGAACGACATGGCGGTCCATTTCGAGAATATGAACGAGCAGTTCCGCAGCTTCCGCCTGGTCGACAGACCCTTTACCGTATACGGCAAGCCCGAACGCGCTACCGGCTGGGTCAACCTGCGCTACGCGCCTGACGATAAAGCCGAACTGATCCGCCGTGTGCGCCAGAACGAACAGCTCACCGTGATCGGCGCAACATCCCGCTGGTATCAGGTGGAAGACCCGGATACCGGCATCGTCGGCTACATCAGCCGTTCCTACGTGTCCACCAACCCGAACTGATGTGTCCATCCGAATATACAGGAGGTAACCGATCATGAAAAAACTGTTTGCCCTGCTTCTCTCCCTGGCGCTGGCGCTGGGCTGCTGCGCGGCGCTGGCCGAAACCCCCGTCAAAACCGAGCTTGGCACCATCAACATGAACGGCGCGTTTAAGCTGCAGTGCAGTTTGCCGGAGGATTACGACATCAAAATCGCCTCCAAGGACAATGAGGGCATGATCGCCGTCATCGAATCGGAAGACGCGGCCAAGCCCGTGATGTTCCTGACGATCGAATTTGACGAAATCTACTATGACGTGAAGCGCATGAACAACATGACCGAGGATCAGCTTCAGGAAATCGTCGATACCTTTGTGAACGGCGGCGACGAGGTTACCGTATCCTATCGGGAAACCTCCCACGGGACCAAGCTGATGATCGTGCAGGAAGCGGAAGGCAGCGTGGATTATGTCGCGATCGTCTCCGTTTACGAAGGCTACATGATCGAATTCGATATGATGACCGGCGTGTCCGATGAAGAAGGTCTCACCGAAGCGCAGATCCAGATGTGCATCGATTTCCTCAGCGACCTGGATTTCATCCCCGAAGAAGCGTAACGATATTTCCGTCCTCCCGGCTGCAAACAGGGATCCGCCGGGAAAAGCAGACAAAACAGCCGATGGCGCCCGTCACGCCGTCGGCTGTTTCTCTGGGTGCGCCCGGCGGCGCACGTTTCTAACGGGTGAGAGACCCGAACCCGCCCGG
>CAMJUL010000095.1 GCA_946408995.1 uncultured Clostridia bacterium
GTATACGGGTAAATCCACGTTGCTGCAAATGCGAGGTCACTTCATATTATCTAACTCCTAAAAGCCCCCTCCCCCCTGATCTTAAAACACTGACTTTCGAGGAAATTCTGATTGACGGGGCGGAGGGACGTACGTATAATGTGGCCGAAATCCAAGGGAAAGCGGGATTTATGCCCCTATGAAGACGTTTTTTGCCCGTTTGAAGCCCTCCGCCCTGGGGCTGCTGTACGCCTCGGCTGGGCTGAGCGCCACGACCGCCCGCAGCCTGAACCTGATCCTGCTGGCGAACCTTTTCGGCAATCTGTTCGGGGTCATTTGCGGCTCCGGCACGGCGGCCATGGTGGGCCTGGCCAACGAACTTCACGCCGGGGACCTGGCCTTCGGCCTGATCAACGGCATCCCCCAGGCGGCCATGCTGCTGCAGATCCCTTTCGCGCTGATGGTCAGCCGCACAAGGAAGCGCAAGCGCTGCATGCTGACCTGGGGCTTGTTTTCCCGGGCCCTGTGGCTGACCTTCGGGCTGATCCCGGTGCTGGTGCCGGGTACGCCGGAGCATCTGAGGCTGTGGGTGCTGATCCTGCTGCTGACCGTTTCCTCCTGCTGCTCGGCGTCCATCAACGTCTGCTGGCTGCCCTGGTTTTCCATGCTGGCGCCCACCTCCATCCGGGCCAGGTGGTTTTCCGTCCGGGACATGATCTGCGCCGCGGTGAACCTGGGCTTTGGCCTCCTTGTGGCGCAGCTGCTGGACCGCCTTCCCGTCAGCAGCCGGTTCGTGGTGGTGTTCCTGCTGGGCGGGACCCTGGGCATGCTGGACATGCTGTGCTTTGGGTTCTGTGAGGAGCGCTATCCCCCGGCCCAGGCGGCCCCCATGCGTTTGTCCGCGGCCCTTGAGACATTGCGGCACAAACCCTTCCGGCGGCTGACGGTAATGTGGACGGCCTGGTGCTTTACGGCCAGCCTGTGCGAGCCGTATCTGAGCCGGTATTCAATCAACGACATGGGCCTGACCTTTACCCAGATGACGGTCTGCGGCAGCGCCGCGGCGTCGGTGGTGACGGTGCTGGTCATCCGCCGCTGGGGCCGGGCCATGGACCGCTTTGGCACCAAAACGGTGATGACGGTGGCGGCTGCCGGCGCGGCGGTGACCAACCTGTTTTACCTGTTCAGCACCCCGGGTGCAGTCCTGCCGGTGCTGCTGCGCAACGCGGTGGGGGCCCTGTTCTGGTGCGGCAGCAACCTGGCAGCCAACAACATGCAGTTGTACGTTACCCCGGATGAGGAGCGGCCCATTTACGTGGCGGTCTTCTCCTGCCTGACGGCCCTGGCGGGCACGGCGCTGGGCAGCTTGACCGGCGGATTGCTTTTGGACCTGTGGGGGGCTGCGGGGTGGTTCGCCGGTGCCTTTGACCGCTACAAGGCGCTGATCGTCCTGTCCACGGTGCTGCGGGTGCTGGCGGCGGCGCTGCTGGTGCCGCGCCTTGAGAACGACAGGGAGGGTTCGGCGGGGCAGCTGCTCCGGTCCCTCCTTCCCAGGGCTCCGCGCCCCTGACACCGGGCGTTGACAGGAGGGGGAAACGCTCCTACAATAGAGGCAGAGGTTCTTTCGGCCCGGGCCGGTCCAAAGGGACGGACCCGGGCTGGTCCATACAGCCCTCCGGGGCAGAAAAGAGGCTGTGAATATGGAATTGCGCACCCGCGGGGAGGTCCCCGTAAAGGAAACCTGGGACCTGTCCCTGATTTTCAAAGACGAGGAAGAGATGTGGGCGGCGCTGAAGGCCGTCCGGGAAGCGGCTTCCGCCTTCGCGGAACGCTACCGGGGGCACCTGGATGCCCCGGAGGCCATCGTCGCCTGTCTTACGGAGCTGGCCCCCCTCCTTGAGGCCATGGACCGCGTGGGTTCCTATGCGGGCCTGGCGCTGGAGGCGGACTACACCGACAACGCCCTGCGGGAAAGGGACGACAAGGTCTCATCCGAACTGACCCGCCTGCGCAAGGAACTGTCCTTTGTGGACAGCGAGATCCTTCTGGCCCCGGAGGAGGCGCTGGACGCCGCGGTTTCCATGGCCGGAGGCTGCAAGGGCTATCTGGAGGACCTGCGGCGGGCAAAAAAGCACACCCTCTCCCCGGAGACGGAGAAGGTGCTGACCGCCCTGGGCCGGGCGCTGAGCGTGCCCTACACCGTGTACAACACCATGAAGCTGGCGGACATCGCCTTTGACCCCTTTACGGTGGACGGGAAGACGTACCCCCTTGGCTATTCCCTGTACGAGGACGATTACGAATTGGAGGCGGATCCCGGGGTGCGCCGGGCGGCTTTCCGGGCCTTTTACGATACGCTGAAAAAATACCAAAACACCACGGCCGCGGCCTACAACGCCTGCGTGACCCAGGAAAAGACCCTGGCGGAGCTGCGGGGCTTCAAGGACGTGTACGACAGCCTGCTGTTCCCCCAGAAGGTCACCCGGGAGATGTACGACCGCCAGATCGACGTGATCACCGAGCGCCTCGCGCCGCCCATGCGCCGCTACGCCCTGCTGCTGAAGAAAAAGCACGGCCTGGACCGCATGACCTTCGCCGACCTGAAGATCGCCCTGGACCCGGAATACGACCCCAAGGTTACCATCGAGGAATCCCGCGGGTATGTGCGGGACGCCCTTTCCATCCTGGGGCCGGATTATGTGGACATGGTGGACCGGGCCTACAGGGAAAGATGGATCGACTTTGCAAGGAACGCAGGGAAGAGCACCGGGGGCTTCTGCTCCGGCCTGTACGGGCGCAATTCCTTCATCCTTCTGAACTGGAACGAACGCATGGCGGACGTGTTTACCGTGGCCCACGAACTGGGGCACGCCGGCCAGTCCATGTACAGCGACCGGGCCCAGAGCTATTTTGACCGGGATCCCTCCATGTACCTGGTGGAGGCGCCCTCCACGATGAACGAACTGCTCCTGGCCCGTCACCTGTCCCGGGTGAAGGAGGACAAGCGTTTCCGCCGCTGGGTGCTTTCAAGCCTCATCAGCAATACCTATTACCACAACTTTGTCACCCATCTGCGGGAGGCCTGGTACCAAAGGGAGGTGTACCGCATCGTGGACGGGGGCGGCAGCGTGAACGCGCAGGTACTCAGCTCCCTTTTCCGCAGGAACCTGGAACTGTTCTGGGGCGGGGACGTGGACATCCCCGAGGGCGCGGAGCTGACCTGGATGCGGCAGCCCCATTATTACATGGGCCTGTATCCCTACACCTACAGCGCGGGATTGACCGTGGCCACCCAGGCCATGCTGCGCATTGATCGGGAAGGGGAGGCAGCCGTGCAGGATTGGAAGGCCTTCCTCTCCTCCGGCGGCGCGCTGCCCCCCGTGCAGCAGGCCGCCCTGGCCGGGGTGGACATCACCACCGACGGGCCGCTGAACGCCACCATCGCCTACATCGGCAGCCTCATTGACGAAATGTGCCGCCTGACGGAGGAACTGGACGGCATCCGGGTTTAATGCTTTTTGTCTGCGGGGTGAGGAAATGCCAAGGGAAGAGGAACTGCGCCTGCACCGCTGCTGCTTTTCAGGGCAGCGGCCGGAGAAGCTGGACGCCTCCCCGGAGGAGGTCAAAGCCTGGCTGGAAAAACAGATCGACCGGGCGGTGGCCGACGGGTACGTTACCTTCATTTCCGGCTGCGCCATGGGCGCGGATATCTGGGCGGCGCAGATCGTGCTGAACCGGCGGGAACGGGATCCCCGCCTGCACCTGATCGCGGTCACCCCCTGGCCCGGGTTCGCCGCCCGCTGGGGGGAGGACTGGCGAAGACAGTATGATCAGCTTTTGAGCCGGGCCGACCTGAAGGTCCAGGTCAGTCCCCGGTACCATGAGGGGGTCTTCCTGCGCCGCAACCAATGGATGGTGGACCATGCGTCCCGCCTGATTGTCTATTGGAACGGGGAAGCCGGGGGGACGAGGGATACCGTTAAGTACGCCCGGACGCGGGGGATCGAAGTGGTCACCAACCGATCCGGGGAAGGGGAAAACGGATGAAAACCCTTACAGAAATCAGCAAATTTCTCTCCCTGGTGCTGCGGCACAGGCCGGAGGCACTGGGGGTGCATATGGATGCCCAGGGCTGGGTGGAAGTACAGGAGCTGGTCGCAAAGCTGAACGAGCGGGAGCCCTTTGACAGGACCATGCTGGAGGAAATCGTGCGCACGGACAACAAGCAGCGCTATTCCTTCAATGCCGACCGGACCCGCATCCGGGCCAACCAGGGCCATTCCATCCAGGTGGACCTGGGCCTGACGTCCCTGATGCCGCCGGATACGCTCTACCACGGTACGGCGGACCGCTTTGCCCCCGCCATCGAGCGGCAGGGGCTTTTGCCCATGCAAAGGCAGTACGTGCATCTGTCCGCGGATGTGCAGACGGCCCTGACGGCGGGCAGGCGGCACGGAAAGCCCCGGGTGTATGTGATCGACGCGGCGGCCATGGCCCGGGACGGGCACACCTTCTACCGGTCCGAAAACGGCGTCTGGCTGACGGACGCGGTGCCGTACGCGTATATGCGCGTCCTGGATGAGGACGGGTAAAACACGAGGGTGGGCAGGGGGGCCGCCGCCCGTGGGGCCGGTGTGTTTTTCCTTGACGGGCCGGGCCGGATGGATTATGATAAATACAGAAAAAACCAGCCGTGAAGCGCCCCGGAGGGCCTTCGCGCCGAATAAAGGAGGACGAAACAGTATGAAACGCTTTTTGGCCGCTTTGCTGGCGGGCCTGATGCTTCTGGCGATGATGCCCTTTGCCGCGGCGGAGGGGGATTTTACCATCAACGGGGTCACTTTCACCCGGGTGGACGAATACGAATTCTCCCTGAACGGCACCCCGACGGGCTATGTCAATTATGACCTGGTCAATTCCCCCGATGCGCTGCCGGCCAAGTTCCCCGTGGGTCCCACCCATTGGGTGCGGTTTTTCGCGGACGACCCGGCCATCACCCCCCGCATCTCCTATTTTACGGCCTCGGGGCAGATCGTGGAATTGGACCTGATCGTGACCCCGTACGGCACCTATTTCACCGTTCCCTTTGAGGCCAGGGGACTGCTGATCCGCATCCATGTGGGCATGCCGGAGCGGGCGTGGACCTATCAGGACGCCCATTGCGGCATCGGCTTCTTCAAGGGCAGCCGCGAGGGGTTTGAGGGGATCTTCCCCTGGTGAGGACGAGGGGACAGGGAGTAGGGGCTGTAAAGAGTGAAAAGTTCAAAGTGAAATGTGAAATGGAAGCGTATCCTCGTCATTCCACGCTGCACGCTTCACATTCCACATGATCCCCGTCTCCACTTCATACGATCCACGGATCCTTGACTTCGTATATGGAAAGAAAGACATAAAACAGACGAAAAAGCGTAAGGAGGGAATCAGATGGCATTTGACGACATCAAGAACAAGGTGCAGAGCGTTTTGGACAAAACCGACATCGACGAGAAGATCGTTGAAGGTGCGAAAACCATTGCCCAAAAAGGAAAAGAAATGCTGGACAAGACCGACATCGACGAGAAGATCGTCGATGGCGCGAAGTCCATTGTCCAAAAAGGGAAGGAAATGCTGGACAAGACCGACATCGACGAGAAGATCGTCGCCGGCCTGAAAAGCGTCGCCGAAAAGGCGAAGGATTTCCTGGACGGGGAGAAAAAGTAGAACGGAGCTGTACGGAGCGGCATCGTGCCGCGCCCAAAAGAACGAACGGCCCGCGGGGGTTCAAAGCCCGCCGCGGGCCGTTCGTTTTATTGCAGGATTGCGACTCTGGTAAGGGCGGCGCTCCGTGCCGCTGCCGGAATTGCAGTAGTACGAGAATTCAGTAGAACGGTTCTGCTTCGAACCCAAAACGACTCCATCGCGTTCAGAGTTCAAAGTTCAATGATCAGTTTGTCCCCGTTTCCCCCGTCATTTCACTCTGCACTCTCCACATTCCACATTAACCCCGTCTCCCGCGGCCGGTCTTGCCAAAGATGCGGTTTTCCATCTGCGTTTCTTTCCTTTCGTGTCAGTTGTCAGGGGTGAAGCCGTTGATTTCGTCCAGGATCGTGTACAGCTCAGCATAGGGGGCGGCGGTGTATACGGCCTGGAGGCCGAATTCCATCACCCTGCCGTCCCCCGTGGAGGCGGGCCACAGGGGAAGGTCCCCGCCGTTGGGGTCCCCGTTGCGGACATAGTTGACAAGATAGCCCTTCATGATTCCGCTCAGCGCCCGGTCGGTGGCGTCATACAGCGTGGAGTCCGCCGGGATGTTGCCGTACAGGTAGACCTCCTCACCGCTGTGCCAGGCCCCCAGGCGGCCGTTGTCCTTCACAAAGTGATACACCCAGGTGGGGATGCCGTTTTGAAGGGCCTGCCGCTCCAGGCAGAAATGGCCGTAGGTGAACAGCACGGCGCTGTAGATGTCCGCCCAGGCGGCGCGGGCCTCCGCGTCACTGCCGGCCGGATAGAGGGCCAGCACCCTTTCCGCATAGGGGGGCGGGAAGGCGGCGCGGACCTTTGCGGCGTAGTTCTTCAGATCAGCCTGACCGAACAGGATAAAGGGGCCGGACTCGTACCGGTTAAAGCCGTGCAGCTGGGCCTCCTCGTTGTGGATGCCCTTCCGGTAGGCTTCATAGGGGGTCATGGGCAGCGCGAAGCCATCCACGGTCAGGTGGTGATGGCGCGTCAGCAGGCCTACCAGCTTCTCCGCGGGCAGCTGCCGCAGCGCCTCCACGCCGGAGACCCCCAGGCCCTGCAGCGTGGTTTCCCCCGCCTTCAGGGCATCCTCCAGGCTGCGGAAGGAGTGGGCGGGCTCCGGTGCGGTGACGGTGGAGCTTTCGGCCACCACCCGGCGGAACAGCCCCCTGGCCAGGGGAGAAACGCACAGGGCCGTCACGCAGGCGGACCCGGCGGACTCCCCGGCCAGGGTCACGTTGTCCGGGTCCCCGCCGAAGGCGGCGATGTTGTCCCGCACCCAGCGGAGGGCCGCGATCTGGTCCAGCAGGCCGTAGTTGCCCGTGGTGCCGTTGGGGGATTCTTTGGCCAGGTCCGCGTGGGCCAGAAAGCCGAAGACGCCCAGGCGGTAGCCCATGTTGACAGCCACCACGCCCTCCCGGGCCAGGCCCTCCCCGCTGTAGTCCGCGTACCAGGGCTGGCCGGTCTGCAGGGAGCCGCCGTGGACGTAGACCAGCACCGGCAGGCCCGTTTGCTCCCCGGCGGGCTTCCAGATGTTCAGGTACAGGGAATCCTCGCTGACCGGGGGACGGTAATTGTCCGTCAGGGAAATATGGTAATCATGATACCCGATGATCTGCGCCAGGGAGCTGTAGGCGGGCAGGTCGGTGGTCTGCATGGACATGGGGGCAAAATGATCGCAGGCCCGGACGCCCTGCCAGGGGGCGGGGGGCTGCGGCTCCCGCCAGCGCAGGTCCCCCACCGGGGGTGCGGCGTAGGGGACGCCGGTATAGACCTCCACCTGCCCGTCCGGGGTCTTTACGCCCGTCAGATCCCCCTGGGCAACGTGCCGGACGGCCGTGACGCCGCCGGTTTTGCCCTCCACCGCGGGCACCGGCCGCACCGGCGGCCAGGACACCCACAGTACCAGCGCGGTCAGGCACAGCAGGGCGCACCCGGCCCCAAGGCGGGCGGGCAGGGGGAGAAAGCGGAGCTTTTTCCGCCGAAGCAGGGCATACCCCGCAAACAGCGCCAGGGCCAGGCCCCAGCCCAGGAGGGTGTGTTTGTTCAGTTCCAAAAAGGCGAATACCAGCAGCGCCATCAGTCCAAAACGGACTGCCCACAGGACTTCGCGGACTTTGGAGATCGGTTGTTTTTCCATGACGTACGTCCTTTGTATAGAATGCGCGGGTCTGTTTGGATTGTAACGAAGGCCGGGGGCGCTGTCAATCGTTTTGGACGGCCGGGGATAGGGACGGGGAGACGGGGCTAATGTGGAATGTGAAGCGTGCAGAGTGGAGTGACGGAGGAAACGGGGTACAAACTGATCATTGTACTCTGAACTCTTTCGTACCGATGACCCGTTCCGCTGAAAAAAGATGTCGCATGCCGGGCGACCAAAGGGGCGCGGCTTTGCGGTATGCTTCCCTTGAACCGGTTCCCAGAGGACCGCGCGAAAAGGGAGGAGTCGACAATGAAGAAGAACCTGGCGGAAATGGTGTTCATCCTGGACAAAAGCGGATCCATGGCCGGCCTGGAGAAGGATACCATCGGCGGCTTCAACGGCATGATCGAGCGGCAGAAGCAGCAGGAGGGGGAGGCACTGGTTTCCACGGTGCTGTTCTCCGGCGAAAGTACGGTCATCCACGACCGGGTGCCGCTGAACAAAGTCGAGCCCCTGACCGACCGGCAGTATTACGTGGGGGGCTGCACGGCCCTGATCGACGCCATCGGCGGGGCCATCCACCACATCGGCAACGTGCACAAGTACGCCCGGGAGGAAGACCGGCCGGAGCATACCATCTTTGTCATCACCACCGACGGCATGGAGAACGCCAGCCACCGGTACACCAGCGACCAGGTGAAGGCCATGGTGGAGCGGCAGAAGGGCAAATACGGCTGGGAATTCCTGTTCCTGGGGGCCAACATCGACGCGGTGGAAACGGCGTCCCACTTTGGTATCGGCAGGGACCGGGCCGTCAACTTCCATAACGACGCCCGGGGCCAGGCCATCAATTACGCCACGGTCAGCAAGGCCATCCATCGGGTGCGGGCCTGCGCGACCCTGGACGCCGACTGGAAGGCGGAGATCGAGGAGGACTTTCGGAGCAGGAAGGACGGGGACAGAGGGAGTAGGGAATAGTGCGACGGGGTTAATGTGGAGAGTGCAGAGTGCAGAGTGGAATGACGGGGGACGGGGAGACGGGGACCTCTTCCGGCCCTCCGGGCCACCTTCCCCTCTGGGGAAGGCTACACGGAAGCGGAGGACCGCTTCCGCTGCTGTAAGATATGGGAACCCGGGAGATCTGGGGCATGATATGGGATGGAGCGCGGGGGACGGGGAACGGGGTTAATGTGGAATGTGGAGAGTGCAGAGTGGAATGACGGAGGACGGGGAAACGGGGACCTCTTCCGGCCCTCCGGGCCACCTTCCCCTCTGGGGAAGGCTACACGGAAGCGGAGGACCGCTTCCGCTGCTGTAAGATATGGGAACCCGGGAGATCTGGGGCATGATATAGGATGGAGCGCGGGGGACGGGGAGACGGGGTTAATGTGGAATGTGAAAAGTGCAGAGTGGAATGACGGGGAAACGGGGACAAACGGATCATTGCACTCTGAAATTTGAACTTTGAACTTTCAGGCGTCTGAGGGCCGATATTCGACAAATCCCCATAGGCGAAGGCTGCCAACTTGTCCCATCTCCGGCTGTACTCCTGCCATCGCTGCATAACACAGCGAGAAGGACGGAGCAAAAGCCTTCCCCTATGGGGAAGGTGTCAGCGGAGCTGACGGAAGAGGTTCCCGTATAGACGGGGAGGCAGACTGAAGACCCCCCGGCGATAGAGGGGACGAACACTTGACATATCCCCATCGGGGAAGGCAAAAGTC
>CAMJUL010000096.1 GCA_946408995.1 uncultured Clostridia bacterium
CGGCGGTGCCACCTTCCCCAAAGGGGAAGGCTTGTTTCTGTATCAAAAATCCAAAATCGCGCCCTTGTCGGCGGAGGCGACCATCTTGGCATACCGGGCCAGATACCCGGTCTTGTTCCCCACGGAGCAGGCTCCGTGAGGGCCCCGGTTTATTTGACATGCTCGGGGCAAATGAATTGCCCCTGCGCCAAGGCCGCGTCCCGCGGCTCTTGTACGCCCGCATGAGCGGGCGGGGTCAAGACCAAAGGTCAGAATTCCAGAATCGCGCCCTTGTCGGCGGAGGTAACCATTTTGGCATATCTCGCCAGATACCCGGTCTTGACTTTGGGCTCGGGGCAGACCCACTCGGCCCGGCGTTTTCCCAGCTCCTCCTCGGGGACCTCCAGGGTGATGGAGCAGTTGGGGATGTCGATGGCGATGGTGTCGCCCTCCTTCACCAGGCAGATGGGACCGCCGGCGGCGGCCTCCGGGCTGACGTGGCCGATGGAGGCGCCCCGGGTGGCTCCGGAGAAACGGCCGTCGGTGATCAGGGCCACGGACGCGCCCAGGCCCATGCCGGCGATGGCGGAGGTGGGGTTGAGCATCTCCCGCATGCCGGGGCCGCCCTTGGGGCCCTCGTAGCGGATGACCACCACGTCACCGGGATTGATCTTCTTCGCGTAGATGTCGGCAATGGCCTCGTCCTCGGAGTTGTACACCCGGGCGGGGCCGCGATGGACCATCATCTCGGGGACCACGGCAGACTGCTTCACCACGCAGCCGTCGGGGGCCAGGTTGCCCTTCAGCACAGCGATGCCGCCGCTCTGGGAGTAGGGGTTCTCGATGGGCCGGATGATCTCGGGATCCCGGTTCACAGCGTTGGCGATGTTCTCCCCCACCGTCTTGCCAGTGCAGGTGATGAGGCTGGTGTCCAGCAGGTCCTTCTTGGTCAGCTCCTTCATCACGGCGTAGACGCCGCCGGCCCGCTCCAGGTCCTCCATGAAGGTGTCCCCGGCAGGGGCCAGGTGGCAGAGGTTGGGGGTCTTTGCGCTGATGGCGTTGGCCCCGTCCAGGTCCAGGGTCACCCCGGCCTCGTGGGCGATGGCGGGCAGGTGCAGCATGGTGTTGGTGGAGCAGCCCAGGGCCATGTCCACCGTTTCGGCGTTGTGGAAGGCAGCCGCCGTCATGATGTCCCGGGGACGGATGTTTTTGCGGACCAGCTCCATCACCTGCATGCCGGCCCGCTTGGCCAGCCGAAGCCGGGCGGAATAGGGGGCGGGAACGGTGCCGTTGCCGGAGAGCCCCATGCCAATGGCCTCGGTCAGGCAGTTCATGGAGTTGGCGGTGTACATGCCAGAGCAGCTGCCGCAGGAGGGACAGGCGTTTTCCTCGTAATCCAGGACGCCCTGTTCGTCCAGCGTGCCGGCCTTGTAGGCGCCGACGGCTTCAAACATGTGGCTCAGGCAGGTGCGGCGGCCGTCCTTGAGGTGGCCGGCCAGCATGGGACCGCCGGATACGAAGATGGTGGGCACATTGACCCGGGCCGCGGCCATCAGCAGGCCCGGCACGTTTTTGTCGCAGTTGGGGATCATCACAAGGCCGTCCAGCTGGTGGGCGATGGCCATGGCCTCGGTGGAATCGGCGATCAGATCCCGGGTGACCAGGGAATACTTCATGCCGATGTGCCCCATGGCGATGCCGTCACAAACCGCGATGGCGGGAAAGGTGACGGGCGTCCCGCCGGCCAGCCGGATGCCGGCCTTGACCGCGTCCGCGATCTTGTCGATGTTCATGTGGCCGGGCACGATCTCGTTGTAAGAGGAAACGACCCCGATCAGCGGGCGGCGGATTTCCTCGTCCGTAAAGCCAAGCGCATACAAGAGGGAGCGGTTCGGGGCGCGTTCCACGCCCTGCTTGATGTTATCGGAAAGCATAACGGAAGTCCTCCTTTAAAACTCATAAGCCATAACAACCGTTGTGAAAGCGCACCCGTGCGCTCAGCCCAGCCGTCCGGCCCGCAGGGCGGGCAGCTGGGCTGAAGGCACGGAGGAAAGCAAAGGAAAAACAGGCCGGAACGGACAGGGCCTCTCCAAGCGGGAGCGGACGGGCTGCAATTGGAGCATTGGACGGTAGAGAGAGACAGAGACGGGCCGGTGTCGGGGATTAACGGGGTTTGTCCAAAGTTTTCCGCTTGCCAAGCTGCCCGGCCAAAGTTGGAAACGCTTGCACGTATGGAGCAAGGAAAGATCCGGCAGCGAAATAGCATGTCGCTCTAAAAGACACAGCAGCGCGAGCAGCACGGCCAAAAAGAAGAAACGCATCCGCTATTTTCGGCGAGGGGAGGTATTGGAGGGGGGAAACCCTCCAATGACAATCCGCTTTGACGGCGTGCTGCATATCGGTTGCGATGCCGTCCCGGCGAGGGACCAAAGCGGAACGACCCCTGAAGTGGTCCCGGCAGGACGGGTGAGGATTTGTCGGGTCTCGGCCCAGGCGAGCGCCCCGGCGGGTACGGGTCTTGGGGAAGGGCTTTCCCTTTCCAAAGACCCGTACCCCGGGGCCGTGGGGGGAGTTGTCAGGTCTCGGCCCCCAGACGCCGGGCGGCTGGTCAGGATTTGTCGAATATCGGTTTCGACAGCCACCCGGCGATTGAGGGGCCGGGAACGGACATTTCCCTGACGAGCCGCCCGGCGATTGAGGGGATCGCAATCCCCCCACAGCGAGCGCGTTAGTTGGACGCGCTGTCCAGTCCCTTGTCCCCGTCGGCACTGTCCTTCCAGAGCATGTTGTCCCGAAGTTCCTTCCCGACGATTTCCATGGGGTGCTTGGCCAGCATGGCGCGCTTGGAATTGAAGAAGGTGCGGCCGTTTTTGTTTTCGGCGATCCAGCGGCCGGCGAAGGAGCCGTCCTGGATATCCTTGAGCACGGCCCGCATGTTGGCTTTCACCTGATCGTGGGGCAGGACCCGGGGGCCGGAAACATACTCGCCGTATTCGGCGGTATCGGAAATGGAATAGTTCATGGCCGCGATGCCGCCCTTGTTGATCAGGTCGACGATCAGCTTCATCTCATGGATGCACTCGAAGTAGGCGTTTTCGGGGGCATACCCGGCCTCGCACAGCACCTCGAAGCCGCACTGCATCAAATCGACCACGCCGCCGCAAAGGACGGTCTGCTCGCCGAACAGGTCGGTTTCGGTCTCGTCGTGCATGGTGGTCTCCATGATGCCGGCCCTGGCGCCGCCGATGCCGGCGATGTAGGCCAGGGCGATGTCCAGGCACTTGCCGGTGGCGTCCTGCTCCACGGCCACAAGGCAGGGCACGCCCTTGCCCGCCACATAGGTGCCGCGCACGGTGTGGCCGGGACCCTTGGGAGCGGCCATGAAGACGTCCACGTCGGCGGGGGGGACAATCTGCTGATAACGGATGTTGAAGCCGTGGGCGAAGGCGATGGCCTTGCCGGCGGACAGGTTGGGGGCGACGGATTCGCGGTAGATTTCGGCGGCGCGCTCGTCGTTGACCAGCATCATGATGATGTCGGCGGCCTTGGCGGCTTCCGCGACGGTCATGACGGTGAAGCCGTCCTTGACGGCCTTCTCCCAGCTGTTGCCCCTGCGCAGGCCCACGATGACATCGCAGCCGGAATCCCGCAGGTTCTGGGCGTGGGCATGGCCCTGGGAGCCGTAGCCGATAATGGCGATCTTCTTGCCGTCCAGCCTGGAAAGGTCACAGTCCTTCTCGTAATACATTTTTGCCATAATCGAATTCTCCTTTTTCCTTGGTTTGCTCGTCGATGGTGTATTGTCCCCGTTCCAGCGCGACCATGCCGGTGCGCACCAGTTCGAGGATCCCAAACTCCCTCAGGAGGTTTTGGATGGCCTCGGTCTTCTGCTCATCCCCGATCAGGGCCAGGGTGATGGAAGACTTGCTGACGTCGATAATGGACGCCCTGAAGATATTGCCGATCTGGATGATCTCGTTCCGGGTCTCGGCGGTAGAGCAAAGCACCTTCATCAGAAGCAGCTCCCGGCGGATGGCGTGGGAATCGTCCAGGATCTTGACCGAGTGGACGCAGATCAGCTTGCGCAGCTGGTTGGAGAGCAGACGCACCTGGTCTTCCGCCGTACAGACCTCGATGGTGATGCGGCTGACCTGGGGGTCGTCCGTGGTGCCCACGGCCAGGGATTCGATGTTGTAGCCCTTTCCGGAAAACAGTCTGGCCACCCGGGAAAGCACGCCGGCCTCGTTGTCCACAAGGACGGCCAGGGTCCATCTTTTGTTCTCGTTCATGTTGACCGCCCCTCCTTAATAGAGCATGAAATCAGTGATGTGGCTGCCGCCGCCCACCATGGGCCGGACCATTTCGTCGATGTCGATGACGCAGTCGATAATATAACCGGTGTCACAGGCAAGCGCCTCCCGGATGGCCTCCTGAAGCTCTTCGGCGCTGGAAACCCGGCGTCCCTTCAGGCCGTATGCGTCCGCAAGCTTGACAAAATCCGGGGCGCGGTCCAGGGTGGTTTCGGTAAAACGCTTGTTATAGATCAGGTTTTGCCACTGCCGGACCATGCCCAGGGTGCCGTTGTCAAACAGCACGTGGATGATCTTGAGGCCGTAATACTGCTCCGTGGACAGCTCGTTGCAGTTCATGCGGAAACCGCCGTCCCCGGTGATGTGGATGACGCATTTTTCCGGAAAAGCCGCCTTGGCGCCCAGCGCCGCCCCCAGGCCGAAGCCCATGGTGCCAAAGCCGCCGGAGGTCAGGAGCTGGCCGGGGTAATCGAAATGGAAGTGCTGGATGGCCCACATCTGGTGCTGGCCTACATCGGTGGCAATAATGGAATCCTTCGGACAGGTTTCCGCCACGCAGGAGAGCACCTGACTCGGGGTCAGGCGGCCCTCGGCGGGGTCGTATTCCGTTTCGGTTTTAAAGGAGAAGACATACTTCCTGAACTCGGAGTGGTCCATTTGCTCAGGCAGTTTCTCAAGGAGCTTTTCCAGAACGTGCTTGCAGTCTCCGACGATGTGGTGGGCGGTCTTGACGTTTTTGTTGATCTCGCTCCGGTCGATGTCGATCTGAACGATGCGGGCGTTGCGGGCGAAGGTTTCGGGCTTGAGGGCCACCCGGTCGGAGAACCGGCAGCCCACGGCGATCAGCAGATCGCAGGCGTCCACAGCCCGGTTGCTGGCCTGGGACCCGTGCATGCCGATCATGCCGGTGGCCAGGGGATCCAGCCCGTGAAAGCCGCCGGCCCCCATGACGGTGATCGCGGTGGGCGCGTCGATGCGCCGGGCGAGGGCCTTCATTTCCTCGTGGGCCCGGGCGCGCACCACGCCGCCGCCGCAGATCAGCATGGGCTTTTTGCTCTCCCGGATCATTTCCACCAGTTTGTCCACGTCTTTTTCGTCCGGTTCCGGAGCCTTGAAATCATGGGAGGCGCGGCGCATCAGGTCCCCCAGCTTGCCGGTGGAAGAATGCTCCCGGCGGGGCAGGGGCGTGTATTCGCATTTTTCTGCCGTGATATTTTTGGGAATGTCGATCAGCACCGGGCCGGGCCGGCCGGACCGGGCAATGGCAAAGGCCTCCCGCACGATGTCGGCCAGTTCCTCCACCGAGTGCACCAGAAAATTGCATTTGGTAATGGGCATGGTGACGCCGGTGATGTCCACCTCCTGGAAGGAATCCTTGCCGATCAGGGAGGAGGCGACGTTGCATGTGATGCAGACGATGGGAGAGGAATCCAGGTAGGCGGTGGCGATGCCGGTGACCATGTTGGTGGCGCCGGGACCGGAGGTGGAAAAACAGACCCCGACCCGGCCGGTGGCCCGCGCGTAGCCGTCCGCCGCGTGGCAGGCGCCCTGCTCATGGGCGGTCAGGATATGACGGACTTTCCCTTCCTTTTCATAGTTGTACAATTCGTCATACACATTCAGGATGGTGCCGCCTGGATAGCCGAAGATGGTGTCGACGTGCTGTTCCATCAGGCATTCCATCAGGATCTTGGCGCCGGTAACAAGCATGGAAATCCCTCCATCGTCAGATGTAATAAAACAAACGCAGTCTGTCCGTCCGTCAGACTGCGTTTGAAGAAGCGACGAAACACATCAGAACCGGTACGGAACCGAAACGGCCCCGGACGCGGAACCCGGTCACTCCTGGCAGAACCTGACTTCCCCGGCGTGCAGGGCAAGGGGTACCCGTACGGCGTACAGCCCGGTCAGGACACTCGCGGAGACAAACTTCATCGCTGATCCCTCTTCGTTCAACGGGCCAGAAGACCCTGGAATCAAATGAAATTTTATCATAGCCCCAAAGGGGGTGTCAAGGCAATTTGAGGCCGGAGCGGGCTCTTCACCCGGGGAAACGGAAGAAAATGGCCGAAGACAGACGTATTTTGACAAGCCCGCCCGTTTGGGAAAACTGTTTTTTCATTGTATTTTCCGGGAGATACCGGAAACAGGAATGCCGGAGGACCCGTTGCGTGCAGGGGACGGGTGTGCTATGCTGGGGACAGCGGATCCTGGATGGGAAAAACGGATACGGAAAGCGCAAAAGCCTTTGGAAAAGGGGGCGAAAGGATGCGGAAACAGAGGGAGATTGACATGGGAACGGGAAGGAACGGGGTCCTTCAGGGCGCGGTGTGGATGCTGATCCTGGCGGCGTTGCTTTTTTTGCACATCGCCGATGCCCGGGCGGAAGAACGCCTGGACAGCTGGCAGGAGGTGAAAAACGTATTCAGCCGGGCCCTTGAGGAAAAGCGGACGGCTGTTTCCTTTACGCTTTCAGGCAAACTGCTGCGGGAAGCCGAAAAGGACAACAGTCTGGTCTGGTACTGGGCGGCCCGGGGCGGCGCCATGGATTTTTCCTGGTCCTGGTTCGTCAACGGCCGGGTGGAGGTGACGGAACTGCAGGGGTACGACTGCCCCTGGCGGACGGTTTCGGACGAAACGGAATACCGGCAGGCCCTTTCGGAAATGCGGGCGGGGAACGAAAAACGGTTCGTCCTTCTGTCGGAGGAGGGGCTGTTTCGGACGCTGACCACAGACGGCAGGACGGCCCTTGGCCTGCGGCTTTCAGGAGGACTGAGAAGCTATGACACAATGTACACCAATCAGGGCACGCTGTCTTTGGAATATGTGGGGTGCACCTACTGGGACGGGGCGTGGGCGGAGGTGGATTCGGAGCGGGACATCCCGGAAACCGTGGACAATCTGGCCGCGGAGGGCTATGGCGCCTTTGCCCTGGGCGTGGACGCCCTGACCTGGGAAAGGCTGAAGGCCGATGACTGGCGGCGGCTGGAGGCCCTGAACGCCCTGTGCCGGGTGGAGGGCGGAATGAGCCATTATGATCAAGAGCGGGTACTGGTCTTTGCCCGGGAGGGGGAAAGCGTGTTCTATCCAGGCTATGAGATCCTGCTGGCCGTCAGGGCGGGCAGGGAGGGGAAGTTGTCCCCCCGTCTCAGACAGACGCTGGAGACGGCCCGTGCCATGCTGCAGGGGGTCACCGGGACGGAAGGGGAGAAGGCCCTGCGGATCCACGACCTTCTGTGCAGCCGCGTGACCTATGTGCTGGATGAAACGACCAAGGAGGACGACCGGTGCATCGGCGCGATTCTGAGCGGCAGGGCCAATTGCGACGGCTACGCGGACGCCTATGTCCTGCTGTGCGGCCTGGCGGGGATCGATGCCCGCTGCTGCTTCGGGGAGGGCCTGGACAGGGAAGACCCTGAAGGGGACAAGGAGCATCTTTGGAATCTGGTTTTCCTGGACGGGAGCTGGCGGGGGGTGGACGTGACCTGGGACGACGACGAAGGGGACGGCCTGTGCTGGATCCATTACAACATGGGCCTGGACAGGATGCGCCTGTGCTATGCCTTCGTGGAGGATGTGCTGCCGGAGGGGACCCTGAAAGCGACCGATCTTATGGACAGGCCTGAACCGGAGTACCAGGTGGGAAGCGCCCGGGGGGCCATGACCGCGGTGCGGGAGGCGTCCGGACTGGGCAAGAGCGGATTGGTCCTTTGGATGACGGACGAATTGTACCGGCAATACCAGTCGGAGGAGAATCCCGTCTGGGCCTGGCTGGACCATGGCGGCGCCCAGGATTGCACGGTGACCCATTCGGATACAAGAAAATGGGTCCACATCCGTGTGGGAAGCTGGAATGACGGAAGCGTATTGACCAAGGACGTGTCCACGGAGGCGGAGGTCATTCGTCTCCTTTCGGAGGCTTCCGGGGCGCAGGAGATCCGCCTGTACCTGACAGGCGATCTGTATGAGCGGTATCGGGGGACGGACGAACCGGTCTGGAAATGGCTGGACCTGGGCGGTATCCGGGAGGCCAAGGTTCGGCATACGGACGCGCAGCGCCTGGTGGTGATCGACGGCATGGTCCGGGAGGACGGCAGGGCCCTCGCGGCCGAGGCGGAGTCAGAGGCGCAGGTGATAAACGTCCTCTCGAACGCGGGAAACGAAGTGAAGGAGATCCGCCTGTACCTGACAGGGGAACTGTATGAGCGGTATCTGGGGGCGGACAATCCCGTCTGGAAATGGCTGGACCTGGGCGGTGTCCTGAGCGCCGGCGTCCGGCATTCCGATATCCAGCGCAAGATCGTGTTCACAGAGATCCTATGGAACGACGGAAGCGTCCTTGCGGCGGAGGCGGAGACGGAAAAGCAGCTGATCGGCATCCTCTCGGGCGCGGGAGACGAAGTGAAGGAGATCCGCCTGTACCTGACAGGGGAACTGTATGAGCGGTATCT
>CAMJUL010000097.1 GCA_946408995.1 uncultured Clostridia bacterium
CCTCCTCAGTGGTCGATAGCTCCATTTTTTGTTGCTGGGGTTGTGCAACAGCCCCATAGTATCAGGCGGACAGGAAAACCCATAAAAACACTCCGGGAGGATCAAATGGAAAGGTCAAACCAACTGCCGGTGTTCCGGCGGCATTACAGGGCCCAGCTGGCCTCCGACGGGCCCGTTTCCGAGGAAACGGTGCTTGCCTGCAGGAGGAACGCGGAGAAAATGCTCGGCGAGGGACGCCTGATGACTTGCGGGCTGTACGTCTATGGCAGGCAGCTCTTTTTGTACGCGGAACTGGTGGGGGAGGACTGCCCGCCGGACACCTTTATGGCCCCGCTGGCCCCGCTGCTTTCCCCCTGGCCCCACAAGGAGGAGACCGTCCGCTGGGCAAGGATGTACCTGGTCTTTTACCACCGCGTACCCAGGGACGCCGAGGACTGGAAAAGGGAAACGCCTCCGGCCCGGCGCCGGGGCCGCATCGCCTATCTGAAGGAGGACAAGCTGTTCTCCTATGTGTATCATCATACCGCCCTGGTGCGGGAGGGGCTTTTGAAGGGCGACAAATACATGTCGGTCGCCCTGCACGAGGACGTGCTGTTCAGCTATTTTGAGGAGCCGCGGTCCAGTGTGAATCTTATGGGGACAGAGGAGGAATCCCGGGCCATCGAGGCCTGGACGGCGGCGGACCCGGAAAGCCATTTTATCCATCTGCCGGGCAGCGAAGGGGCCAATTTCCTTCTGCTGCCGGCGCTGTTCGACCTGGGCTAATAGAAAAGAAAGCGCGGCGCGCCCACATTTCCCCCTGCGGGGATTTGGGCGCGCCGCGCTTGTTTATGGGGTCAGTCGGCAGAAGGAGCGGCTTTTTCCTCCTCCTCATCGTCCAGGCGGCGCAGTCCGGCCACCTGGGATACGGGCAGGGAAAAGCAGATGGCGCCGGCCTTGGTGTGGGTGCCGGCCTTCTCAACGATGGCCCGCATGATGTCGGCCTTGGCGGAGGCCTTGGCCACGATCAGGATCACCTCCCGCTCATTGGCGATGGAAAGGCCGCGGAATTTTTCCGCCGACTTCAGACCGGTGCCCTTGGCCGCGATGACCGTGCCGCCGGTGGCGCCGGCGGGCCGGGCCGCGTCCATCACCTCGTCGGAATGCCCCTCGTTCAGGATGACGTAGATCAGTTCATAGGGAAAGACCATGTCCGGCTTTTCGTGATCTGCGGGATGATTGTCCGTTAAATATGCCAAGGTTCGCGCACCTCCTACACTTTTGACAGGCACCGCCATCAGCACCCCGTTGCCGGGGATATCGATGTACAGTTGTACTTTGGCCTCGTGGACCAGCTTTTTCAGGGTCGGACGGTCACAGATGGCGGCCATGACCGCTTTTTCGGTCCGGGTCAGGCCCCGGACCGACAGGTGTTCCTGGGAGGCGGTGCCCTGGCCCAGCATGGTCTGGGTCCGCTTCAGCCCCACGGACCGGTACACCTTTTCCATCCGTTCACGCTTGTTTCTGTCAAGGACGGTCAATACATAATACAGATCCATATCACATCTCCCACAGCTCGATCACGTCGGTATCGCCGTATGCCGCCTCTGCCTCCGGCCGCACTGCGCTGCGCCGGGAGGAAATCACATAGATGACGCCCATGATCTGCACGGTGATCAGGGGCATCATGGCCACCAGGGCCACCAGGCCGAAGGCGTCGGTCATGATGTTCCCGCCCAGGGCGGAAACGGTGCCGGTAGCGAAGGGCAGCATGAAGGCCGCGGTCAGCGGGCCGCTGGCCACGCCGCCCGAATCAAAGGCGATGGCGGTAAAGGTATTGGGGACGAAAAAGGACAGGACCAGGGCGATCAGGTACCCGGGCACGACGATCCACAGGACCGAGATGCCGTTCAGCGCCCGGAACATGCTCAGCCCCATGGCGCAGGAGACGGCGATGGACAGGCTCAGTCCCATGGCCTTGGCGGAGACCGCGCCGGCGCTCAGCTCCTCCACCTGCTTGTTGAGCACCTGGACCGCCGGCTCCGCGTTGATGATGAACCAGCCCATCAGCATACTCAGCGGGATCAAAAGGAAGCGCCATTTGGGATCCGCCAGGCGTTCGCCCAGGCGGAACCCCAGGGCGGAAAAGCCTACGTTCACCCCGGTCAGGAACAGCATCAGGCCGCCGGTGGTCAAAAGCAGCCCCACAAAGATGCGCAGCAGAGGCATCCGTTTGAGCCGCAGGGAGACCACCTGGAAGAGAAGGAAAAAGACCACGATAGGCAGCAGGGCCATGCCGACCTCCCGGAGGTTTTCCGGGATGGCGGAAAGGTAGCTGCGGCCCAGGGCCACCGTATCGGCATAGGAGGCCAGTACCCGCAGGTCATTGTCCTCGGGGGTGGAACGATAGATGAAGCCCAGGATCAGCACGGCCAGGATCGGGCCGATGGAGCACAGTCCCACCAGGCCGAAGCTGTCTTCCTGGGCCCGGCTGTCGCTGCGGATGGAGGCGACGCCCACACCCAGCGCCATGATAAAGGGCACCGTCATGGGGCCGGTGGTAACGCCGCCGGAATCAAAGGCCACCGACATAAAATCCGGCTCGGACAAAAGCGCCAGCAGGAAAACGAGCCCGTAGAAGACCACCAGCAGCCACCGCAAAGGGATGCCCCGCAGGATGCGCACCATGCTCAGCATCAAAAACAGCCCGACCCCCACCGAGACCACCAGGACCAATACGGTGGTATCGATGTCGGGCACGTTTTTTGCCAGCACCTGCAGGTCCGGCTCCGCCATGGTGACGGCCACGCCCAGCAGAAAGCTGACCGACAGGATCAGCGGCACATTCCGGGATTTGGTCAGTTTTGCCCCGATGTGGGAACCGATCTGGGTCATGGACAGGTCGACCCCCAGGGAGAACAGGCCCATCCCGGCCACCAGGAACACGGCGCCGATGACGAAAGCCAGCATCAGGTCGGTTTCCAGGGGCACCCAGATCAGACACAGGACCGCCACGATGGACACGATGGGCAGGACCGAAGCGGCGGATTCCCGGAGCTTTTCAAGAAGGAGGCTTTTGCTGTTCAACGGTTCATTTCCCCTTTGACGAAGAAATTCGGTTTCTACCTATTAATTATAACAGCGGTTTTTCTTTTTTCCACCCCCAATGCGAAGATTCCTGTAAAAAAAGAGGGGAAGCGGACCGGACGGTTCCGGGCCGCTTCCCCAGGGGAGGGAACAGACGGGTTATTGGGCTACGTCAAACACCTGATGGATGCGTTCGATCTCAAGCTTGTCGCTGAAGGTGACGGTGGTGGCGTAGTAGTCAAAGCCGATGCTGTTGGTCTCTTTGTCTTTAAGGACGCCCAGGATGGCATCCAGGTCCGTGTACGCTGCAGGCTCGGAAGCGTCCGGATCCGTCAGGTCCTCATACACAAGGGCGGTGGAGACGGGCAGACGCAGGGAGCCGCACTGATGCATGTACAGGAAGTCGTTTTCCATGTCGCGGGCCAGGAAGACGTTTTCGTCATCGGCAGCGGGGGTGAAATAAATCTCCCGGCCGTCTTCCAGCTTGGTCAGGTAATCGTTCTCCGCTTTGCCGAGGGCGCTGACGGTGCACAGTTCATCCCCCAGCAGCAGGGTATCGCCCAGGGCGAGACCGCGGACGGTTTCGACGGGGAAACGGTCCGGCTCGTACACGGTCAGACGGAAGGTCTTGTCTTCGGGTCTGTAATCGGTGACGGTGGCGTGTACCGTTTTGCCGCGGAGGCTTTCGGCATTGATGGGTTCGATGAAGGCAGCCAGGGCGGAAACGGAGGCGAGCAGCAGGGCCAGCGTCAGGAAAAGAGCGGCGTATTTCTTGAGGTTTTTCATGATAATGATCTCCTTTTTTTGTGTTGTTTACGTTGTTTTTGTTTTCAAAGGACTTTGCTTGCCCGCTCCGGAATCTGTGGAGTGGGAAGGACAGGGGAGGTTCGTCCGTTGTCAGACCCCTGACGCCTTTTGATACGCAGCCCTGGGGGAGGGTGGCAGTGATTTAAAAAAATGCGGAATGTGACCTGCGGAATGTGAAATATCCTGAAATTTCCTTTTCCTTTTTGATGCCGGATGTGATATAACAGGGACAGGCAGACAGACTTTCAAAAAACAGCGGACCAGGGTTCGGAAAGCGGGGAAGGCGCATGCGCAAAACGCGGAGCGGAACGGAGGCCATCTTTCGGGAGATCGTTTTTCATTTTGGGATCGTCCTGTTTGTGCTGGGCTTTTTTGCCGGATCGCCGGACGGAGGGGCCGGGCGGGCGGCGGAGTCCATGCTGCCCAATCTGCCAATCCTGACCCTGCTGGCGGGGCTGATCTTCGTAATCCGGACGGACCCGTATCTGTCCATGGGCCAGAAGAGCACCCTGAGGCTGATCATTGCCCTGGTCTTCTGCCTGATCGGGCAGGGGTTCCTGGATTATTTCCTGTCCGAAGGAACGCCCCGGATTCTCTTTCGGACCGGGGCGGCGGCGCTGGGATACATCCTGCGACCGGTGATCCTGATTTTGTTTTTTTACCTTTTGCGTCCGGGACGGCGGTATACCGCCTGGTGGATCCTGATCGGGGTCAACACCCTGATCCAGCTGTCCGCCTTCTTTACGGATCTGCCTTTCCATATCGACGTGAGAAACCGGTTCCACCGGGGGCCGCTGAACTGGTTTTGCCTGGCGCTGAGCGCTGCGCTGCTGCTCCAGCTGCTGATCGACTCTGTCCTGCAGTTCCGCTCCGGCCGGCGGGCGGAAACGGGGATCCCCCTCTTTTCCACCCTGGTGGTGGTGGCGTCCGTCCTGCTGGACCGGTTTGCTGCGGCGGATTCTCCCCTGTCCTACCTGACCAGGGCGGTGGTCATCAGCAGCGTCTTCTATTATATGTGGCTGCACCTGCAGTTCGTGAGGGAGCATGAACGGGGGCTGAAGGAGGAGCAGCGCGTCCAGATCATGATGAGCCAGATCCAGCCCCATTTCCTGTTCAACACCCTCAATACCATCCGGGCGCTGTACACCAAGGACCCGCCTCTGGCGGAGCGGACCATCGAGGATTTCAGCCTTTACCTGCGACAGAATCTGGAATCCCTGGGCCGAACGGAAAAGATCCCCCTGTCCAGGGAGCTGGAGCACACCCGCCTGTATGCGGAGATCGAGAAGCTGCGCTTCCCGGGCATCCGGGTGGAATACGATATCAGGGAGGCGGACTGCCTGATCCCGCCCCTGACGGTGCAGCCGCTGGTGGAAAATGCCATCCGGCACGGGATCCGGGGCAGGGGGGACGGATGGGTACGGATCACCTCCCGAACGGAGGGAGGAAGGTGCGTGATCACCGTGGAGGACAACGGATGCGGCTTTGACAAGGGCGTATTGGACGGGGAAACCCCCGGCCATATCGGGCTGAAAAACGTCCGTGCCCGGGTGGAGCAGATGTGCCATGGCACGATGACGGTGGATACGGCGCCGGGCAAAGGCACCCGGATCGAGGTGTCCGTGCCTGTCGGGAACGGGTAAACGGGGCGAAGGGAGGCGCAGGAGATGATCGCGATATGTGTGGACGACGAGCCCCTGGCCATGGAATATACCGTCAGCCAGTGCCGTCAGATCCCGCTATTGACCGAGGTAAAGGGGTTTGTCAGCGCGGGGGAGGCCCTCGGGTGGGTCCGGTCCCATCGGGCGGACCTGGCAATATTGGATATCAGCATGCCGGAGATGAGCGGCATTGTCCTGGCGGAAAAGCTCAAGGCGTTCCTTCCGGGCCTCCGGATCCTGTTCCTGACCGCCTACAGGGAGTACGCCTTCGAGGCTTACAGTGCCCATCCGTCGGGATACCTTCTCAAGCCCGTCTCCCTGAAAAAGCTGACGGAGGAGGTCACCTACGTCCTCTCAGGCATCCAGGAGGAAAAGCTCCCGCGGATCCGGGCAAGAACCTTTGGCAATTTTGAATTGTTTGTGGACGGCGCTCCGCTGGTCTTTCCACGGTCCAAGGCCAAAGAGCTCCTGGCCTACCTGATCGACCGGGAGGGGGCGGGCGTATCCAGGGCCCTCGCGTTTTCTGTATTGTTTGAGGAGGAGGACTACACGAGGAAGCGGCAGAAGTATTTTGACGTGATCGTCCGAACGCTTCGGGACACCCTGGAGGAATACGGGATCGGGGACCTGATCGGGGTCGGCGGAGGGACCCTCAGGGTTCATGCGGAGATGCTGGACTGCGATCTGTACCGTTTCCTGAAAGGGGACCGGGAGGCGATGCGGGCCTATGGGGGGGAATACATGAACGGGTACCCCTGGGCAGGCGTCCGGGAGGCCGGACTGGACTGGACGGTGCGGGACAGAGAGGGGCAATGACCCCTTTTCAGCGCCCTTCGGGGGGATGGATGCCGCCTGAGGGGTCTTTAAATTGTAAACTTTTTATGAACTTTACAATGCGTTTCAAAAAATTCGAAAAAGAGTCGCCGTTTTGATGGACATGTGATAGACGTTTTCGTATATAATAATGTCGGGTCTTTGTAAAAAGGCAAAAAGGAAGAATGAAACCGGGCTGCCGCCGCTCTGTGGTCGGCATTCCGTTCAGATACCGGGAAACATGCTCCTTTTTAGGAAGACAGCGATGGAAAAACGAACCGATAAAGCAGGGAGGAAAAGAAAATGAAACTTGTCCGTATTCTTGCAATGGTGCTGTGTGCGTGCATGGTGATGGGGGCTGTGCCGGCCCTTGGCGAGAGCGCCGAACCGGACAAGGCGGCGCTTGAGCAGAAGCTGGACGCGACCTACACCCTGGCGCTGAACGCGATCAATAAGGAAGATTACAAGACGGCGAGGAAATACCTGAACATCGCCTTTGTGTACTGCGACCGGCAGGAGAACCCGGCGATTTACGCGGACCTGCTTTTGAAGCAGGCGTGCATCGACGTGATCGAAGGGGACAACGACACGGCGCTGTTGGCGCTGGACGCGGCGCTGGCGGTGGAGCCGGACCTTGCGGACGCGTACCTGGTGCGGACGCAGATTTACACGGCGCAGAACGAGCTGGAGAAAGCGGTAAAGAACCTGGAGAAATACGTGGAGCTGACGCAGGACTCGTCGATGTACGAGACGGTGGCGCAGCTGTACGAAGCCAACGGGAACATGGAGGCGGCGCAGGCGGCCTATGACAAGTTCGCGGCGGGAGCGGGAGCCGAAACGCAGGAGGCAGGATTCCAGGCGGGCCTGTACCGGATGGAAAACAGGCGGTTCGAGGAAGCGATCAAGGCGTTTGAGCCGTACATGGAGGATGAGACGTACGGAGCCGGAGCGCTGTACAACCTGGGCATCTGCTACATGAACCTGGAGGATTACGGCAAGGCGGTGGAGATGTTCAACCGGAGCGAAGAGAAGGGCGGCACGTATTCCGGGCTGCACTACAACCGGGGGATCTGCAATCTGCTGAGCGAGAAATGGGCTGATGCGGCGGAGGACTTTGCCAAGTCGATCGAGAGCGAGCCGTTCACAGCGGACGCGCGGTACAACCTGGGGATCTGCCGGATGCAGAACGGGGAGTATGAAGAAGCGGTAAAAGTGTTCAGCGAGCTGATCAAGGACGGGGAGGACCCGGCGAATGAAGAGATCCAGGTAAACGACGCGGTGTATTATTTCCGTGCGGTGTGCAACGCGGCGCTGGGGAATCTGGAAGACGCGGTGAAGGACTACACGACGTGCATCGACCACGGATACGAACTGGCGCAGACGTATTATCAGCGGGCGCAGGTATACGCGGCGCTGGGGGAGACAGAGAAGCAGACGAGCGACCTGGAGAATTCTTTGAAGCAGGCGAACTGAGGGAAAGCGGCGAAGGCCGCTGAAGGGCGACGAGCAGTAAGGACGACAACAGAAGTCAGGATGGGTGAGAGAGATGACAAAGAATCTGGCGTCCCTGATTAAAAGGATAACGGCTCTGGTATTGACGCTGGCCCTTTTAATGACATCGACAGCGGATTTTTTCCCGGGACTGTCCAAGGCGATCGCGGAGGAAGTGAGCGCGGGGCAGAGAGCGGAAGAGCCTGAGGGAAAAGAGGCGGAAGGGGCGGAAGCCGGAGGGACCCCTGCGGAGGTGGAAGCACCGGAGGCAGGGGAAGGGAACCCACCTGAAGGGGCAGCCGGGAGGATGCCGGAAGGGATCGTTGCGGCAGAAGCGATGATGGTTCCGAATGCGGAACAGGAAGCCGCGTCCGCGGAGCGGGCAGCGGCAGTAGCCGCAGAAGCGGAACGTGCGCTGAGCGAAGCGCAGAAGAAGGCGGAGGCGCTGAAGGTGGCCATGGTGGCGACGGCAACGGCGCCGAACGCGGCGGAAGTACCTGCCGCGGAGCCTGTGGTTGAAGCGCCTGCTGCGGAACCGGTGGTTGAAGCGCCCGCCGCGGAGCCGGTGGTTGAAGCGCCCGCCGCGGAGCCGGTGGTTGAAGCGCCCGCCGCGGAACC
>CAMJUL010000098.1 GCA_946408995.1 uncultured Clostridia bacterium
CCACGAAGGCCTTCAGGCCCGGCATGGCGCCGGAGGTCTGGATGACCGTGGTGTAATTTGTGAAGTACAAAAGGCTTCCGACCCCCGCCAGGAAGGACCCGATGACGAAGGTGGCCGAGATCACGCCGTTGATGTTGATGCCCATCAGCTGGCTGGTCTCAAAGTCCTTGCTCACGGCCCGCATGGCCATGCCGATCTTGGTGTGGTTGATCAGCATCACCAGCCCCACCGTCAAAAACAGCGTCAGCACCGGGGTCACCACCGTGACCACCTTGGTGGTGGCGCCAAACAGCGTCACCGATTTGCTGATCCAGGGAATGGTGGGATAGATCTTGTTCAGACCGCCGGTGATGTACAATACCAGGTTCTGCAGGGTATAGCTGACACCGATGGCGGAGATCATGACGCTCATCCGCGGGGCGGAACGCAGGGGCTTATAGGCCGCGCGCTCGATCAGAAACCCGATCCCCGCGGTGATGAGCAGCGTCAGGGGGATGGACAGCCACAGAGGCAGGCTCGCGGAAAGGTAGACCATCACGATGCCCGCCACCATGAACACGTCCCCGTGGGCAAAGTTGATCAGGCGCAAAATGCCGTACACCATGGTATATCCGATGGCGATCAGCGCGTACTGCCCGCCCACGGAGATGCCGGACAGAATATAGGGAAAGATGGTGCTCCACATGTCTGGAGAAAACCTCCTTTGGATCCGTTCCGGATAGGAAAAAACGCGGCGGCGGGCAAGCCGCCGCCGCAGGACCGTCCCGGCGCCCTAACGCCCGGGACCGTTATGTCAGTCGACCTTCTGCTCGGTCACGAAGGTCCAGCTGCCGTCCTCAACGTTGACCGATTTGATGAAGGCGGAATCGCGCTTGGCGTCGCCGGTCTCGTCAAATTCGATGTGGCCGGTCACCCCTTCGTAGGTCACGCCGGGAAGCGCCGCCATCACGGCCGCGCCGTCGGTGGAGCCGGCCGCCTTGAGGGCCTCCAGCGCCACATAATAGCCATCATAGCCCATGACGGAGACCGCGCTGATCATGTCGTTGCCGCCGTTGTTGGTCAGGGCTTCGGGGTTCGCGTTCAGCCAGGCTTTGAAGCCGGTATCAAAGGCCTCGTTGGCGCCCTCCTGATAGAAGGTGGAGATGGTCACCGTCAGCGGGGTGCCGACCGCGGCGCCCGCCACCACGTTGCTGTCCAGGGTGTCGCCGCCCATGATGGGATAGGCCACGCCCTGGCTGGCGGCCTGCTGCAGGATCTGGGTGGAATAGGCGATGGAGACCGGGCAGAAGAACACTTCCGCGCCGATGGCGGTGGCGTTGGTCAGGTAGGTGGTGAAGTCGGAGGTGCCGGTGGTGAAGTTCTCCGCGATCACCAGGCCGCCCAGGGCTTCGAACTGCTGCTTGAAGTAATGGGCCAGGCCCACGTCATAATCGTTGCCCAGTTCCGCCAGGGTGTAGGCGGTGCGGGCGCCCAGCACATTGTAGGCGTAGGTGGCAAGCACCGTGCCCTGGAAGGGATCCAGGAAGCAGATGCGGAAGTAGTGGCTGTTGCCGGCGGTCACCTGGGGATTGGTGCAGGTCACGCCGATGGCGGGGATCTTCGCGTCCGCGAAATACTGGCTGCCCGCGATGGACACGGCGGAGCCATAGGAGCCCAGGACCACCGATACGCCGCTGGAAACCAGCTGCTGGGCCGCCGTGGGAGCCTTGTCGGTGGAAGAGCCGTTGTCCGCGTAGACCAGTTCCACTTTATAGGTCTCGCCGCCGATTTCGACGGTGGGGGTCTCCTGGTTGGCGTACTGCATGCCCAGGGTTTCCTGCTTGCCGCCGGCGCCGCTGTCGCCGGAGGCCGGCTCGAACACGCCGATCTTGACCACCTTCTCACCCTCCGCCAGGGAGAGCGCGGCGGGGACCATCATGCACAGACAGAGCAACAAAGCGATGATTTTCTTCATGACCTTTACGCTCCTTTTGGATTTTTATGCCTGTATTGTACCCGTCTTTCCTTTCGTTTTCAAGCGCGAAGCCCTCCGGACGCAAAGAAATACAATATTGATACATTTTTTTGCGCCCTTTCCCATCGTTTCCGCCTTTCCGGTTTCCCGGGGGCTTGCGTTCCCCATGAAAATCTGGTAAAATAAAGGCAGATTATGCCATCCGATCAAAAACACCCTGTCCGCTCTGCCGGGGCCTTTCCCCGGTGCCGTTTTCCATTCTTCACGGCCCGTCTCTTTTGCTTTCCCCCGCCGCCCCATAAGGAGGAATATCCCATGAAACCAAAGCCCGTCTCTACGGCCCCCTTTGCCTTGAAAGGACCCCTTTGCCGCGCCGTTTCCCTGATTGCGTGCCTTGCCCTGCTCCTGACCCTGCTTCCTTCCTTCGCCCTGGCCGCCACCAACGACGGGCTCCCCCCCTCCCGGCAGCCTACGGAGAACTTCTGTCCTCCCAGCAACACCGGTGCCCATGCTTTCGGCAACTGGGACATCACGTCCATGCCGACCTGCACCCGCACCGGCACCCGGGTGCGCATCTGCCGCTACTGCCAGTACCAGCAAACCCAGACCATCCCCAAAGAGGGCCATTCGTACGGCGCCTGGATTACCACCAAATCCGCCACCTGCACCCGGGAGGGCACCCGGACGCGGACCTGCAGCGTCTGCGGCCACACGGACACCGAGACCCTCAAAAAGAAAGCCCATTCCTGGGGGGAATGGACCGTCATCCAGGAAGCCACCCCCTTCTCCGCCGGAACCCGCTCCCACAAGTGCAAAAACTGCGGCACTGAAAAGACGGACAGCTTTGACCCGGAGGGCACCCTGCGCCGCGGGGACAAGGGCAGCGCCGTCAAAGGACTGCAGAACGCCCTGAACGCCCAGGGGTTTGACTGCGGCAAGGCGGACGGGGATTTCGGCAAAAAGACCCAAGCCGCCGTCAGCGCCTTCGAGGCCTCCCGCGGCCTCGCCGCGGACGGCGTCGCCTGGCCCGGCGTTCAGGCGATGCTGGGCATCGGGACCCCGGATGAAGGGGCGCTCATCGCCCCGGTCACCCCTCCCCTCTCCCCGGACATCACGCCCGCGCCCGTGGATCCGGCCTACGGCTGGACGCCGCCGGAGCCGTCAAAGGCCCCTGCTGTCCTGATGGTGGAAAAGACCGTGGAAAGCGAACCGGCCAACCACAGTTACTACACCGAAGGGGAAACCGTCGTTTTCCTCATCACGGTCTCAAATCCCGGGGGGACGAGCCTGTTTGACGTCCATATCAGCGATCTTGTGGAGGGCAGCAGCGAGCAAGTCGTGGATGTGCTCCCCATGCTGGAGGTGGAAGGCAGCGCGGCCGTAACCTTCTCCTATCAGGTGACCGCGGAGGATGTCAAAAACGGCTTTGTCCGGAATGTCGCCATGGTCACCGCCCAGGATGAAAACGGCAATACCCTTTCCACCGTCAGCAATGAGGTGGCCGTTGAAGCCGGCGGCGTGCCTTCCGACCTGCTGAGCGTTGAAAAAATGGTGTACAACGCCCCTGAAAACGGCGCGTTTTTCGTGGAAGGGGAAACCGTCGTTTTCCTCATCACGGTCACAAACGCCGGGGAAACGGACCTGTTCAGCGTGACCGTCGAGGACCTCCTGGACACCTCCGATGAGGGATATCTGACCACGCTCCCCATCCTGGCCGCGGGGGATTCTGCGGACGTGCTCTTTTCCTACACGGTCACTCCCCTGGACATGGAGACGGGCTATATCGTCAATACCGCCGTCGCCACCGCACTGGACACCCGGGGCAATTTCCTGTCCGCCGTCAGCAACGAGGCGGTCGTGCCCACCGGCATCATCGCGCCTCTGATTGAAAAAGAAGAGGTCAGCGAGCCTGAAAACGGCAGCTATTATGTGCTGGGCGAGCAGATCCTCTATGTCCTCTTTATCCGCAACCCCTGGCATCAGACCTTCGCCGGGGTCACCCTCTATGACCTCCTCTACGATGAGAACGAACCCCTTTCCGCCTGGGAAACCCTTTCCCCCGGGGAGGAGGTCTCCATTGCCTTCGGCTATACCGTGACCGAGGAGGACGTTGCAGCGGGCCTTGTCATCAACAACGCCTACGTCGAGTGCGAGAGGGGAGTCCCCCGGCGGGATGCCCTGCCGGTCATCAGCCCCGTGGGCAAGCCGCCCGCCCCGCGTCCGGACGCACGGCAGGATGACACCTGCGTCAGGACCCTGACAGGGCTGGGCCAGGACGAGAGGACCTATACCCAGGACTTCTGCGCTTCCCACCACGCCGTCAAGGCCCGCGCCGATGCCCTGTCCCTCGCCGCCCAAACCGACGCGGAAAAACTGAATGCCTGGAGGCAGATCGCATCCCTGTGGACCGTGGAAGTCAACGCCCTGTACAACCGGCGGATGAGCGGCGCCTCCAAGGCCGAAATCGACATCATCACCCGGGAGCGCACCCAGTTCTTCGCCTACCTGACGGATCTGGAAAGGCTCCTGGAGACGGAGCATCCCTCCGACCCCGTCAGTGCAGCGCAAAAGGTGGCGGAGGCGCTGAGGAAACGCTGCACGGACCTGTGCTACGAGGTCAACACCGCCCCTACCCGGCGCAGGGACGCCCTGGAAAACCCGGTCCCCTCTTTGCCCGTGTCCCTGGGCGCCCTCCCGGAGGATTGCGAACGCAGCGTTCT
Organism: uncultured Clostridia bacterium; assembly: GCA_946408995.1. Classification (GTDB taxonomy): domain Bacteria; phylum Bacillota; class Clostridia; order Christensenellales; family Aristaeellaceae; genus RUG756. The sequence continues at coordinate 4,675 of CAMJUL010000098.1, forward strand.
GGAGACCCGCAAGGGCCTTGCCTATACCGAATTTCTCGATCAGGACCACGCCTCCGCCGAAGCCCTGGAGCAGTCCCTTGCAAAGGATGCCTCCGCCGACGCCTGGGAGGCCGCCGTCCGGCTGTGGCTGGCTGAATTGGACCGCCTGACCAACCTCAGGTACCTTGCCGCCGACGAGGAGGGCAGGAAGGCCATCGCAGCGGAACGCATCGCCTTTGGCGAACTGCTCCGCACGCGGGAAGGCTTCCTCTCCCTGGTCTATCCCGGCAGGCCCGCCATCGTCCAGGAGGTGCTGGCCGAGACCATCCGTACCCGGGTCCTGGACCTGTGCGGCGGGGACTGAGTCTCCTCGCGACTGTTTTTTTCCTGTACACCTTGTTGACAATCCCCCCGGCGGTTCTTATAATTGCTGCAAAGCTACGACAGGGAACCAGTAGCTGCCCGCCCCCCGGCATAGCGAGCCTCTGACGGTGGAAGAGAGGTCCGGAAAGGCAGTGAATTCCTCCCTCAGCAGCAGCCTGAAGCGTTCAGTAGGGCCCGCCGGCACCCGCCGTTATCCGGGAGGGCATTCTTCCGTGCCCGACACAAGGCTGTGTTTTGCAGCAAACCGAGGTGGTACCGCGTTTTCGGACGCCCTCCGCATGCCGGAGGGCGTTTTCTTTTTTCCGCCTCGAACGCGCCTCCTTTCCGCCGTCAGGCGAAAGAGATAAATGAATCAAAGGAGAACACCCAAATGAAGAAACTGCTGGCATGGACCCTTGCCCTCGCGCTGCTCCTGTGTGCTTTTCCCGTTTCCGCCGAAGAGACCTATCACATCGGCATCCTGCAATTTATCCAGCATGCGGCCCTGGACGCCGCCACGAAGGGCTTTCAGGACGCCCTGACCGAAAAGCTTGGCGACCGGGTGACCTTCGACGTCCAGAACGCCTCCGGTGAGGTTTCCAACTGCGCCATCATCGCCACCTCCCTGGTCTCTGAAAACTGCGACCTGTACCTGGGCAACGCCACCCCCGCGCTCCAGGCCCTGGCCAACGCCACCTTTGACAAGCCCATTCTGGGCACCTCCATTACGGATTACGCCACCGCCCTGGACATCGACAGCTGGAACGGCACCACCGGGTACAACGTCTCCGGCACCAGCGACCTGGCCCCCCTGGACCGCCAGGCAGAAATGATCAAAGAACTCTTCCCCGAGGCCAAGACCGTCGGCCTGCTCTACTGCTCCGCCGAGGCCAACAGCGTCTACCAGGTGGTCACCATCCGCGGCTATCTGGAGGCCCTGGGCCTCGCCTGCACCGACTACTCCTTCGCCGATTCCAATGACCTGGCCTCCGTCGTCCAGACCGCCACGGAATGCGATGTCCTCTACATCCCCACGGACAACACCTGCGCCTCCTATGTGGAGACCATCGCCAATGTGGTGCTTCCTTCCAAGGTGCCGGTCGTCGCCGGTGAGGAAGGCATCTGCAAGGGCTGCGGCGTCGCGACCCTTTCCATCGACTATTACGACCTGGGCTACGCCACGGGTCTGATGGCCCTGGACATCCTGCAGAACGGCACCGACACCGCCACGCTGCCCATCGCCTACGCCCCCAACGTCACCAAGGAATACAACGCCGCCATCGCCTCCGAGCTGGGCGTGGAGGTCCCCGCGGATTATACCGCCATCCAGTGACACACCTTTCGGGCGGCCCGGGGCCGCCGAAAAATGCAAACAACCGTCACAGGGAGCCGTGCCCCGCGCGGCTTCCTTCCCCTTGCGGGGGACGGACAGGGAGGATGAAACATTTTGTCGTTTGTTAAACTGCTCAATCAGCTGCCGGGCGCTTCCGCCCAGGGCCTGATCTGGGGAATCATGGCCATCGGGGTCTACATCACCTATCGCATACTGGATATGGCCGACCTGACCGTGGACGGCTCCATGGCCACAGGCGGCGCTGTGGCCGTCGTTCTGATCATGAACGGATGGAACGCATGGCTTGCGGTGCTGGCGGCCTTCTGCGCGGGCATGCTGGCGGGCCTGGTCACGGGCCTCTTCCACACTGTGATGGGGATTCCTGCGATCCTCGCGGGCATCCTCAGCCAATTGGGCCTGTATTCCATCAACCTGAGGATCATGGGCGGGGCCAACCTGCCCGCCAGTGCCCGCAAATACAGCCTGGCCCTGTCCTCGGTCAACGTCTCCTCCCTGAGCGCTGCCAACCCCATCCTGATCATGCTGCTCTTTTCCCTGTTTTTGATCGCGGTCATGTATCTGTTCTTTGGCACCGAATACGGCAGCGCCCTTCGGGCCATCGGCGCCAACGGGCAGATGGCCCGGGCCCAGGGCATCAACACCTCCTTTGGCAAGGTGACGGGGCTGATGCTCTCCAACGGTCTGGTGGCCCTTTCCGGAGGCCTTTTGAGCCAGTACCAGGGCTTTGCCGACATCAACCAGGGCCGGGGCGCCATCGTCATCGGACTTGCGGCCGTCATCATCGGGGAGGTGCTTTTCGGCAAGGTGTTCCACAATTTCGCCCTGAAGCTCTTCGCGGTCACCCTGGGGGCCATCCTGTACTATCTGGTCATCCAGGTGGTGCTGTGGCTGGGCCTGAACACCGACGACCTGAAGCTCCTCACCGCCCTGGTAGTCGCGCTGTTTCTGGCGGTCCCCTACTGGAAAGGACACCTGGCCGCCCGGCGGATCCGCGGGAAGGAGGACGGCAAACATGCTTGAAGTCACCCAGATCTCCAAAACCTTCAACCCCGGCACCACGACCGAGAAAAAAGCCCTGACCGGGCTTTCCCTCCACCTGGCCCCCGGCGACTTTGCCACCGTCATCGGTGGAAACGGCGCGGGCAAGTCCACCCTGCTCAACGCCGTCGCCGGCACCTTTCCCGTGGATTCGGGCCGCATCCTGATCGGCGGAAAGGACGTTACCCCGCTGCCGGAGCACAAGCGCGCCTCCTATCTTGGGCGTGTGTTCCAGGACCCCATGACCGGCACCGCCGCCACCATGAACATCGAGGAGAACCTGGCCCTGGCCAACCGCCGCGGCCAAAGGCGCAGCTGCCTCAAATGGGGGATCACCGAAAGCGAGCGCAGGCTCTTCAGGGACCAGCTCCTCTCGCTGGACCTGGGGCTTGAAAACCGCATGACCAGCAAGGTCGGCCTCCTCTCCGGCGGGCAGCGGCAGGCCCTGACGCTGCTCATGGCCGCGCTGAAAAAGCCAAAGCTCCTGCTCCTGGACGAACACACCGCGGCTTTGGACCCCAAAACCGCCGCCAAGGTGCTGGACCTGACCCGCAGACTCATCGCCGAGCATCACCTGACGGCCCTGATGGTGACCCACAACATGAAGGACGCCCTGGCCCTGGGGAACCGGCTGATCATGATGGATGAAGGCAAGATCATCCTGGACCTGGACCAGGCCACCAAGGAAAAGATGACCGTGGAGGACCTTCTGGCCCGGTTCGGCCAGGTCCGGGGCCGGGCTCTGGACAACGACCGGATGCTGCTGAGCTGAAAAGGAATATCGAGTAGGAGGGGGTGATTAGCCCCCGTCCTCTCACCGCACCGTGCGTACCG
>CAMJUL010000099.1 GCA_946408995.1 uncultured Clostridia bacterium
CCTGAAGCCTTCCCGGCTCCATCCGTAAACCAAACATCGCTGCATAACGCCGCGGTAAGGACGGACCGGAAGCCTTCCCCCGTCTGGGGATTTTTCGGGTCTCGGCCCCGAAGAGCCACCCGGCGATTGAGGATATGTCGAATATCGATTTCGACAGCCACCCGGCGACTGAGGGGAAGGTGGCGCGCAGCGCCGGAAGAGGTCCCCGGACGGAGAGACAGACTGAGCCCCATTGACTCTGAACTCTTTACTCTGCACTTTTCCCTCTGCCCCGTTTCCCACCTATTTCCCAACAAAAAACCTCCAGGCTGGTGCAGACGCATCTGTTCCGTATCAGCCTGGAGGTTTTTTTCAATTTGGAAAGCGTTTATATTTGGCAATTTACCGTGGCCATTGTCCGCAATCCGCAGGGACGAGTCTTTCGCAGGAATAAGGAGTCAACCGTTTCGTTCCGTCGTTCTAATGCCCGCTGACCCGACGTCTGCTTCGTCCTGCTGTAAACGTCTCCGTCGTCCTGCTCCGACTGCTTCGCACTGCTGCCGGCTCCACAAGGCCGTCTCAGTCCCCGTCTTCCGTGACGCCGGCATAGGTGCCCAGGGCCGCGCCGCCGGCGATCGCACCGCCAAGCACAGTCCAGCCCGCAGGGCCGGAAGCCACCAGGCCCGCCGCGACCGTCCCGGCCACGATGCCGCCCAGGAAACTGCCCATCCCCGCGCCAAGTCCAAAGCTCTTCCAGTTCCAACCGCCGCTGACCGCTTCCATCTCGTTCAGGTCCAGTTCCATCGTTTTCATTTCAGCTATTGTCTTCTTCCTCCGTCTTCATCGGCCCTCAGGCCGTGTTCTCTCGTTTTTCAGGCGTTACCGCCTTGCACCTGTTGATTCGTCGACCTTTGGTGGAGGACAGTCCTTTTCAAAAAATGGTTGCGCTTTATGCGCGGATCTTTTGCAGTGGAACATGCAAATCCATCCCAAGGTTCCCCCGGGAAACGAAAGGACCCTGGAGGTCTTTTGGCCGTCTGCCGGCGGAAAGGGCGCGAGGGCAGCGTTTTGTTTTAAAAAAAGAACAATTTATAACAAAACGGAGAAAAAACGAATTTTCTTCTTTACAATTTCGTAAAATTTGGTTAGAATTAAATCAGTCGAATTCTGCCCCGGCGACCCCGGAGCAATCATTAAACAGTAAAGGGGAGTTTATATGTTCAAAAAAATGCTTGCTCTGATGCTTGCCGCGGTCATCCTGATCCTGCCGCTTCAGGCTCTGGCCATTACCGAGCAGGAATGGAACGAAGGCTGCCGTTTCTGGACCACGGTGGACGTGACTTTGTACACCCGGGACCAGGAGACCCTTCAGTTCAAGCCCTTTGAAGCGGCCCTGAATCCGGTCTTGCCGGCTCACTCCTGCATCAGCCCGGTCTCCACGGAAGTGGAAGGCATGCGGCAGATCAGCTTCTTCCGGGACGGCAGCGCCCAGTATGCCTGGATCGAGGCGAAGATCAACGGCGCGCCCACCTTTGAATTGTATGTGGAAACCGTGGAAGTGGACGGTACCAAGATCAACCTGCCCAAGCTGGCCTGGGGCAACGAGGAAGCCATCCGCAAGTATATGCGCTCCTTCTATTCCGAGGAGCAGATCCAGAAGGTGCTGACCATCATGAGCAGCAGCGTTCCCGCCCAGCAGGCGGCGGCTGTGACGGCGGTTCCCCAGGCGGCCCCCCAGGCGACGCCCCAGCCGGTGGCTGCGCCTGAGGTGACGGCGGCCCCGGCCAATGTGGCCGAGACGGTCCAGGAGCCGGTGCCCCAGCAGGCGGCGGCTGTGACGGCGGCCCCCGCGGCTCCCGCTCCCGTGGCGCAGAGCAGCGGCCTGATTCCCGCCGGCGCAGCGCCCACCCCCTATCCCGAGACTTCCTTCCTGACGGTCAGCTATTACCAGAACGGCGCTTTCCAGGGCACGGCTCAGCTGGTGCGCCTGGGCGCGGTCTCTTCCTTGATCGCCATCGGCGGCACGGCTTATAAGATCGACACCGACGACCTGGAGTGGGAAACCAACGCCGAACAGGGCACCCGTCTGGCTGCGGTCAGCAACATCGAAATGAGCAGTGCCTTCCTGCGCGCCAAGGGCGACCTGAGCGGAGAGAGGCTGTGCAACGTGCCCGCCGGCGCCGTGGTCCCGGTGCTGGACAACGTCAACGGTGAAAACTACACCCGCATCTACTACGCCGGCCGCATCGGCTACATCTCCAACGGCCTCCTGGTCTACTCCGACGGCGAGGATCCCATTGCCCACGGCGTGCTCTCCTTTGACGGAACCACCCTTGGCAACAAGGAAGTCGTGGTCTGGGTGCATCCCAACACCGCCTCCTTCATTGTGGGCCGCTGGGCCACCGGCACCGTCGTGGACGTGCTGGAATACAATGACGATTGGATCCGCGTGGAAGTGGACGGCTTCCAGGGCTGGGTCAACAGCAAGTACATCAACCTTCAGTAACGGGCCGCAAGATCCCGTCAGGACGCTTCTTCCGGCGGTTTCCGGTTTGACCTGACCGCTCCGGCTTTCCGCAGGGGAAGCGCCCGGTCCCTTAAGGCTGTGAAACGGACGTAAGCGCCGCTTCACAGCCCTTTTTTACGGCCGGACAGGGAGGAACCATGCTATTTACCAGTCTGGAATTTTTACTGATGTTCCTGCCCATTACGGTGCTTGCGCATACGGCGCTGCCCAAAAAGGCAAGGAACCCCTTCCTGCTGCTGGCCAGTCTGTTTTTCTATGCCTGGGGGGAGCCCTCCTTTGTGCTTGTGATGATGGGCTCCATTCTGGTCAATTACCTCTTTGGCCTGTATCTGTCGGCACGGCCGGGGCAAAGGGGCCCCCTTTGCCTGATCGTTTGTCTGAACCTGGCTCTGCTGTTTGTGTTCAAGTACCTCACCTTTACCCTGAGGAATCTGCGCCTTTTGTTTCCGGCTCTGGGGGCGGATCTTCCCCGGCTTGCTCTGCCGCTTGGTATCTCCTTCTTCACCTTTCAGGCGATCAGCTATCAGGTGGATGTGTACCGGGGCGGAAAGGCGGCTGCGGATCCCCTGGAGATGGGCCTGTACATCGCCCTGTTCCCCCAATTGATCGCGGGGCCGATCGTCCGGTATCCGGACATCCGGGAGCGGCTTGAGGCGCGTCAGATCACCCTGGAGGGCCTGCGCGGAGGCTTTTTGCGGTTTATGGAGGGGTTCTGCAAAAAGGTCCTGCTGGCCAACGTCCTGGCCCGGACGGCGGATGCGGCCTTTTCCGGGGACCTTGGGACCGTGTGCGGGGCCTGGCTGGGAGCGGTCTGCTATGCGCTGCAGCTGTATTTCGACTTCAGCGGCTATTCGGACATGGCTATAGGCCTTGGAAGCATGCTGGGCTTCCCTTTTCCGGAGAATTTCCGCACCCCTTACCTTTCCGTGACCCTGTCGGAGTTCTGGCGCAGATGGCATATCACCCTGGGTAGCTGGTTCCGGGACTATGTGTACATCCCGCTGGGGGGATCCCGTGGGGGAGGAGGCCGGACCGTGCGGAACCTGATGATCGTCTGGCTGCTGACCGGCCTCTGGCACGGGGCCGAATGGACCTTTGTGGTTTGGGGACTGATGAACGGCCTTTTGATCGTGGCGGAAAAGGGCCTGCGCCTGAGCGAAAGGCGGGCGAGCCTTCCCCGCCCTGTCCGGACCCTTCAGCGGGGGGGCGTTTTGCTTGCGGTGCTGCTGGGATGGGTGGTATTCCGGTCGGCGTCCGTGGGAGAGGCGCTCCTCTATACGCGGCGGATGCTGGGCCTGGCGGGGGAACCCCTTTGGGACCCGGCCTTCCTGTTCCACCTGCGGCAGGCGGCGGTGTTTATGGCCGCCGGGCTGCTGATGGCCTTCGCGGTCCCGGAAAGGCTCTTAAAGCGGCTTGGGAGCGGGACCCTCCGGGAGGGGCTTCGCTGCGCGGGGCAGGTCCTCCGGGTCGTCCTGTTCCTTTGGGCCTTCACCTTTCTTGTGATGAACGCCCACGATCCGTTTATCTATTTCAATTTCTGAGGGAGGATGCCATGGAGCGGGGGAAAACCACGGGCCTTTTTGGGCGGGCAGCCGCGGGCTTCGGGGCGCTGTTCATCCTGCTGATGGCGGGGATGAACGCCGGCCTCTTTCTGGAACCCGTCGGGGAGGCCCTGCGGGGAGAGATTTCCTTTGAGGAGATGACCGGGAAGATCGCCGGGGGATACCGGTCCGACGCCCTGTGGCTGAAGGACGCCTGGGTCGCCCTCAACGGCGGGGCAGCCCGCCTGACCGGCCAGCGGCTGTACAACGATGTGCTGCTGCTCAACAACGGCATGCTGATCTACGGCACGGATCCCCTGGCGGATACGGAGCCCACGGAGAACGTGGAACAGGTCCGCGCTTTTTCGGAGGCGCTTGGGGATATGGACATCCCCTATCTGTATGTGCAGCTTCCCATGAAGGCGGATCTGCGGCAGGCGGTCTATCCGGAGGGCGTTGCTTACAGCGCCGGCGAAAAAGCCGACCGCTGGGTGGCGGATCTTATGCGGGCGGGGGTACGGGTGCTGGATTTGCGCAGGCTCCTGGCCGGGACGGAGGCGGACCTGGAACGCAATTATTACCGGACCGATCAGCACTGGAACGGGGACGGGGCTTTCCTGGCCTTTGGAAAGATCCTGGAGGAAGCGCGGGCGCTTCTTGGGGACGGGGTGGATACGTCCGTTTCCCGGGAACCCCTCTGGCAGCGGAACGTCCTGGACCACTGGTTTCTGGGGTCTTTTGGCAAGCGGGTGGGGGAACTGTACGCGGGTACGGATGCCCTCCTCTGGCGGACCCCGCGGTTTGAGACGGAGATGTCCTGCACCGTGGAAAAGCACAAGTCCTTTTACCGGGGGACGTACACGGAGGCCAACCTGCGGGAAAAATACCTTCTGGAGCGGGATTACTACCGGGACAACGCCTACTGCGTCACCGTCGGGGGGGATTACCCCCTGGTACAGCACCGGAACGCCCTGGCCCCCAATCCCCTTCGGGTGCTGGTGCTCAAGGACAGCTTTGCCCTGCCCCTGCAGTGCTATCTTTCCACGGCTTTTGCCCAGGTGGACGTCATCGACCCGCGCCATTACACGGCCTCCACACTGCTGGAATACTGCCGGTGGAACCATCCGGACCTGGTGATGTCGGTGCTCAATGTTTCCGCCCTGGGGGACAAAAGAAACTTTGCCTTCGGAGAGGCACAGGGCGGTCCGGAGACGGAGCGGACGGTCCTTGAGGCGGGGGACGTGCCCCTGGAGGCAACGGAGAGCCCTCACCATTACCAGCGGCTGATGAACCTGGAGGGCGGGAAAACCTACCGGTTTTCCTTTGGAAAGGTGGAGGCGGCCGCGGGGAACGCCGAGGCGGTGAGCGTGCTGGTATTCGATTTCCAGCGTACGGCGATCCTCCGCCATCAGATTTTTGACGTGGCCTTTTCAAACGCAGGCGGGGACAAAACCTGGACCTTCCGCGTGCCCGAGGGGGAGGGGGAGATCGCGCTGCTTGTTTACGCGGGCATTCATGGGTCCACAGCGGGGAACGCGGTGATCTTCCGGGATGTGCGGGTCAGCCTGCTGGAGTAAGACCGGTCCGCGCGGGACCCAAAGGAAAAACGACGAGCCTGAATGAAAAGCGCGAGGAAGGAGACATGCGATATGCATTTTTCAAAACGTCTTGACCGCCTGGGCGACGAGATCTTTGCCGCCCTGAACGAACGCAAGCTTTCCCTGGAGCGGGAAGGCCGCCGCATTTACAACATGAGCATCGGCACCCCGGATTTTATCACGCCGGAGCACATCCGCCGGGCGCTGACGGAAAGCGCTGCGGATCCGGAAAGCTGGAAGTACAGCCTCCGGGATCTGCCGGAGACCCTGGAAGCGGTGGCCGGGTATTATCAAAGACGGTATCAGGTCCGTGTGCGTCCGGACCAGATCATGAGCTGCTACGGCACCCAGGAGGGGGTCGGCCATTTGTGCATGGCGCTGTGTGACGAGGGGGACACGGTGCTGCTGCCGGATCCCTGCTATCCGGTCTTCAAGGCGGGGGTGCTTTTGTCCGGCGCGGAGCCGGCCTGGTATCCCCTGGACAAGGCCCACGGCTTCCTGCCCTGCGTGGAGGAGATCCCGGAGGAGACCGCCCGGAAGGCCAAGATGATCATCGTTTCCCTGCCGGCCAATCCCGTGGGCAGCGTGGCGCAGAAGGACACCTACCGCCGCCTGGTGGACTGGGCGCGGAAGTATCAGGTGCTGGTGGTCCACGACAACGCCTACAGCGACATCCTCTTCGAGGGGGGGCCCGGGGGCAGTTTCCTGAAGGAGGAAGGGGCCATGGACGTGGGGGTGGAGTTTTTCAGCCTCTCCAAATCCTTCAACGTGACCGGCGCCCGCATCAGCTTCCTTCTGGGCAGGAAGGACGTGGTGGACGCCGTACGGAAACTGCGGACCCAGATCGACTTTGGCATGTTCATCCCCATTCAGAGGGCCGCCGCCGCCGCGCTCAACGGGCCTCTGGAGACGGTGCGGGATCAGTGCGAGCGCTACCGGCGCCGCAGGGACGCGCTGTGCGGCGGCGCCCGGCGGATCGGATGGAACATCCCGGACAGCAAGGGGTCCATGTTCGTATGGGCGCCGCTGCCGGAGGGCTATACGCATTCCATGGCCTTCTGTATGGACCTGATGGAGCAGGCCTCGGTGCTGTGCACCCCGGGCGTATCCTTTGGGCCCCACGGGGAGGGATACGTGCGTTTTGCCCTTGTGCTGCCGGAGGAGGAGATTGAAAAGGCCCTGGAGAGCGTGCGGGAAAGCGGGATCCTTTCCCGGCGCGAGGGGGATTGAGGATCCACGGGGAGGGATATGGATGAAGAGAACGATGCGGTTTCTTGCGGTGCTTTTGATGCTTGTATGGCTTATCCCCCTTGGGGCGGCGGCGGACGTGTCCCAGGGGATGCTGGAAACGTCCCTTTCCATGCTGGAGGAGGGGAATCCCATCCTGGAGGCCTATGACCGCGTTTCCGGCAGGGGGATCGGGGCCCGGTTTCCCCTGGGCTGTCCCTACTTTTTCGGCGGGAACGATTATGAGATCATCGGCAAAACCCGGAAGGCCTGGCAGGATTCCGTTTACTACAAAAACGGCACCTGGTACCCGGCGGGGCTGGATTGCTCCGGATTTACCAAATGGGTGCTAAAGGAAAACGGCATCGAGCCGCATCCTTCCCTGAGCACCCTTCTGAACACTGCTCCGGAGATCCCGGGAACGCAGGGGGCCGATGCCCGGGCCCTGCCAGGCCTTCTGCAGGCGGGGGATCTGCTTGTGATCGGGCATGAGGGGAACGGTTTCCATGTGATGATGTATATCGGCACCCTGCTGGACTTCGGCTTTCATCCGGAATGGCTTCCGGACGGGCTGAAGGACAAGGCCGGCCATCCGCTGATGATCCACTGCTCCAGCAACCGGGATTATTCAGAGCGCTATGAGACCTGGTGCCGGCAGAATGCCAACTGGGCCAAGACCACCGACGGCGGCGTCATGGTATCCCTGCTGAACTGCTCCGTGGACGGCTGTGACGGCACGCTAAAGAACCTGGATTATACCGAAAGCCCCTATTTTACCCTGGAGGGCTACCATCTGACCGTGTACCGGACCCGGGAGACGGACAGAGTAAAGTGGGTCCGGTGGAGGTAGGAGCAGGACGAGGAAAAATGTGAAGAGTGAAGAGTGAAATGTGAAGAGTGAAATGTGAAGAGTGAAAGGGGATTCGTCCTCGCGGCAAGGGAATACAAGGATGCCCGGAAAGCGGATGGAGAGGGGACAGCCTGAAGCCTTCCCCTTTTGCGCCGAAGCCTTCCCCTTTGGGGAAGGTGGCCTGAAAGGCCGGAAGAGGTCCTCGTAGGGACGGGGAAACAGGCTTAAACCCTTTTCAAGGGAGGGCCGCGAACCCGGCGCAGCGGGGACCTCTTCCGTCAGCTTCGCTGACACCTTCCCCA
>CAMJUL010000100.1 GCA_946408995.1 uncultured Clostridia bacterium
AGTATCTGGAAAATTTCTCGGATATCCTTGACACGGGTCACTTCATAACAGGGATGTAGAGGATTCTCATACACCGCCTCAGCAGAACCCGTTTCCACGATGCGGCCGCGGTGCATGACGGCGATGCGGTCGGAAATGTATTTCACCATGGAAAGATCGTGGGCGATGAACAGATAGGTCAGGTTCCGTTTCCGCTGCTCTCCTTTGAGCAAATTCACCACCTGGGCCTGGATGGATACGTCCAGGGCGGAAATGGGCTCGTCGCACACCACAAACCGGGGGCGGGTGGCCAAAGCCCGGGCGATGCCGATGCGCTGCCGCTGACCGCCGGAAAATTCGTGGGGATAGCGGGTCAAATGCTCCGGGCGCAGGCCTACCGACGCCATGAGATGGGAAACCTGCTCTTCCCGATCCTGCCGATCTTTCGCCAGATGATGGATGTCGATACCCTCGGCAATGATGTCCCGTACCTTCTTTCGGGGATCGAGCGAGGCGTAAGGATCCTGGAAAATGATCTGGGCCTGGCCTCGGTAGGAAAGCAATGCCTTTCCCTGCAGCGCAACGATATCCTGTCCGTCAAAAGCAATGGACCCAGAAGTAATATCCAATAACCTGACCAGCATCCTGCCCGTGGTGGTTTTGCCGCAGCCCGATTCGCCCACCAACCCGAAGGTTTCTCCTTCCCTGATGAGAAAGCTGATATCGTCTACCGCTTTCTTCCCCTGGCTGCCGGGGTATTCGTGGGTCAGATGGCTGACGGTGACTAACGCTTTTTCGCTCATAAAGACGCGCTCCTTTCCGATTGCCTTTTCCGGAAAGCCTGGGCGCGAAGGACAATGCTCTCCGGTGGGTCGATCTTTGGCGCACGCTCATCCAGCAGCCAGGTGGCGGCAAAATGCGTATCCGATACCGGAAACAGGGGCGGCTCGGCCAGTCTGTCCGCTTCCAGCGCCCAGGGGTTCCGGGGCGCGAAAGCGTCTCCGGGAGCCGGGTCGATCAGCGTAGGCGGCGTGCCGGGGATGGCATAGAGCGTTTCGTCATTGGTGGTCAGGGTGGGCATGGAGGCCAGCAGGCCCCAGGTGTAGGGGTGCCGTGGATCGTAAAACACCTCGTCCGCCTGACCGATTTCGATGATGCGCCCGGCATACATGACGGCTACCCGATCCGCTACGTTGGCGACCACGCCCAAATCGTGGGTAATGAAAATCACGGAAGCGCCGGTTTTCTTTTGAATCTCCTTGATCAAATCCAGAATCTGAGCCTGCATGGTCACGTCCAGCGCGGTGGTCGGTTCGTCAGCGATCAGAATCTGCGGATCGGCTGCCAGGGCGATGGCGATGACGATGCGCTGCCGCTGGCCCCCGGAAAACTCATGAGGGTATTGGTGATAGCGCTTTTCCGGCTCCTCGATGCCAACCAGCGCCAGCAGTTCAACGGCCCGCTGTTTCGCTGCCGCGCGGGTGACGGGCTTATGCAGCCGCACCGTTTCGGCAATCTGTTTCCCGATTTTCATGGTAGGGTCTAAGGAAGTCATGGGATCCTGAAAGATCATGGCGATTTTTCCGCCCCGGGTGGAGCGCATGGCGCTGTTGCTGAGCTTCAGCAAATCCCGGTTTTCAAACAGGATTTCCCCGCCCTCCACCTTCGCGTTTTTGGCCAGCAAGCCCATGATGCTGCGGCAGGTGACGGACTTCCCGCAGCCGGATTCTCCCACCAGCGCGAGTGTTTCGCCCCTTTTTAGCTCAAAGGAAATATCCCGCACGGCCTGCACCTTGCCTGCGTAAGTATCGAAGGATACGGACAGGCGCCTGACCTCCAGTACTTTTTCAGCCATCTTATCCCTCCTTCATTTTCGGGTCGAACACGTCCCGCAGGCCGTCGGCAAACAAATTGAAGGACAGCATGATCACGCACAGAATGAAGGCGGGAATAAACATTTGATAGGGATAGAGCTTGAACACCTTATAGCCGCCGTTGAGCAGGGTGCCGATGGAAGCGTTCGGAATGCGCATGCCCACGCCCAGGAAGGACAGGAACGTTTCAAAGAAAATGGCGGTTGGGATGGAAAACATGGCCCGCACGATCACGATGCCGCTGATGTTGGGCAGGATATGGGACAGGGCTATTTTCACATTGGACGCCCCCAGGGCCTTGGCCGCCTGCACGTATTCCATCTGCTTGATTTTCAGCGTCTCCGCCCGTACCACGCGGGCCATGGGAATCCAGGAGGAAATGGTCATGGCCAGGATAATGGAGGTGATGCCCGGCTCGAAAATCAGCAGCATCAGCACCACCAGCACCAACGACGGAATACCGGAAAGGATTTCCAATATACGCTGCATGACGGTATCCGTCCGCCCGCCCTTGATGCCAGAAATGAGTCCGTATGCAATGCCGATGGACAAATCCAGCAGGGCGGCGATAAAAGCGATGATCAGTGAAATGCGGGTGCCCCACAGGCACCGGGACAGCAAATCCCGCCCGAACTCGTCGGTTCCGAACAGAAAACACTGTCCCTCCGGCACCTTCGCCAATTCATAGCTGTCAACCCGCCGACCCCGGAACAGGGTGGTGCCGTTGAGTCCGTCGATGGAAACACCCGGCCACTTGGGGGGCAGGTTTTTCCAGGATAAATGCTGCTCGTTGGGATCAAAGGGCGAAAGCACCGGGGCCAGGAACGCGAGGCAAGTGATGATCAAAAGCAGGATCATGGTGACCACCGCCGCCTTGTTTTTGCGCAGCTTTCGCCAGCTGTCCTCCAGAAAAGAAAGGGCCCTGGGCAATTCAGGCTCGGCCTCCTGTTGGGAAGGCTGGTATTTCACAAAGGCGCTGTCCGGCACGGCGGAGGCGGCTTTTTTGATTTCTTCGCTGTATTCCATCATTTCGCCCCCTCCACCCGCACCCGCGGATCAATGATCTGGTAGAGAATATCCGTGAGAAAAATCACCGCCACCAGCAGGGCGGAAAACAGGATTGTCACGGCCATGATGGTGTAATAATCATTGGAAAGAATGGATTTGGTGAATTGCTCTCCGATGCCGGGAACAGCAAAAATGTTTTCCACCACAAGTGAGCCGGTCATGAGCGACACCGTCATGGGCCCCAGCACCGTGATCAAAGGAATCAGGGCGTTGCGCAGGCCGTGGCTGAAGGCAATGCGGATTTCGCTCATGCCCTTGGCCCGGGCCAGCTCAATATAATCGGAGGACAGCACCTCCACCATCTCCGTGCGGATGAAGCGGCAGCTTTCCGCCATGGGCGAAATGGAAAGGGCCAGAGTGGGCAGGATGGTGGAGCGAAAGCCCTCGTTCCACAATCCGATGGGCAGCCAGTTGAGCGTGATGGCAAATAATAATTGCAGCAGCACCGCCACCACGAAATTGGGCACCGACCGGCCCGTGATGGCGAACAGGGAGCAAAACACATCCAGGAATTTGTTTTGATGCATGGCGGCGATGACCCCCAAAAACACACCCACCACCGTGCCGAACAGCACCGCCTGCAAGCCCAACTGAATGCTGGGCCCCATGCGCTGGGACAGGAGCGTGGCCACCGGCTGATCGGAAAACTGTAGGGAAATGCCGAAATCCCCGTGCAGGATATTTTTCAGATAATTGATATACCGTTGAAACAGGGGTTGGTCGAAACCATATTTTTTGTTCAGCATTTCCAGCTGCGCTGCTGTAAGTCGATCCTGGTTATTATAGGGCGTACCGGGCAGAACGTTCATCAGAAAAAAGGTCGCGCTGGCAATGATGAGCAGTGTCAGCGCCATATAGAACAGCCGCTTGCCAATGTATTTGCTCCATCGTTTCATCACGCTTCACCTGATTCATATAGAAATGGGGCCCCCGGTAACGGAGTGAACCGGGAGCCCCTTGGCTGTTTCCAATCATTCTGCGAAAGAGGCTCTGGACAGATCAAATACGGAGTAACCCAACTGATGTGTAATATAACCCGTCAGGTTAGGATTGATCAGATACCCATTCACGGCCTGCTCCAGGGGGATCACCACCGCGTTGTCGATCAGGTAATGGTTGGCCTGCTTTAAATGCTCCCACCGGGCTTCGAAGTCGTTGCCGTCCTCGTTGTTCAGGGCGCTTATCAGGCCGGTCAGTTCTTCGCTCACCCACTTGGCGTGATTGTGCTCATAGCTGGTTTCAAACTGGTTTGGGTAGGAAGTGGGATCATAGTCGCCAGTCCAGCCGCCCAAGGCCAGGTCAAAGTGATAGCCCATCATTTCAGCGAAGCGCACGGAGGAGGGCACGTTAGCCAGGTCGATGATCACGCCGGGCAGGTTCTCCTGAATCTCGCTTTGCAGATAGGTGCCGATCTTGATGGATTCATCGGTATCGGAGGTGACCAGCCGCAGTTTCACGCTGTCCACGCCCAGTTCTTCCAGGCCCTTCTTCAGATAAGCCTGGGCCGCGTCCAGGTCAAAGTATACCTGCACGCCGAAGGATTCCGCAACGCTCTGCCCATCGGGGGAGGAAGCGATGCCGTTGGGGATCACGCCTACGGCGGGAGCAGCCGCGCCGTTGAGCACCTCTGTGCACAGTTCTTCACGGTCGATGCCGTAGAACAGCGCCTTGCGGATGTTTTCATTGCTCAGGATGGGATGGGGCGTGTAGCTGCCGTCGCCCTGAAGCTGGTTGATGTTCTGCTCCAGGTTGGTCATGCGCAGGGTGCTGATCTTGGTCAGATCGGGCTGGCCCTCATACAGCGGAATGAAATCGCTGGATACGTTCACGCCGTCCAGCTGACCCGCTTCGTACAGGTTCAGCGCGGTGTTCTGATCTTTCACTACCTGATAGATGATTTCATCGAAGTACACGTTATCCGCGTCCCAATAATAGGGGTTCTTGACGTAGCTCCAGCTGATTTCTGTGCCCGTCCAGCCCGCCAGGATGAAGGGACCGGCGGAGAGCAGCGCGTCCGCGGAAAGGGCATAGCCCTCACCCTTCTCCTCAGCAAAGGCCTTGGGAATAGGAGAATAGGAGGTATCCGCCAGCTTCTTGGTAAAGTAGGGATCAGCGGCCTCCAGGGTGATCTCCAGCACGGTATCGCTGACGGCCTTCACGCCCAGTTCTTCCAAAGGCAGTTCGCCCGCCCTCACCGCCAGGCGGTTCTTGATGCCGGTGACGGAGGAGTTCTGGCTGCCCACAGCAGGGTCGAACACCCGCTGCACGGCGTAAACCACGTCCTCAGCCTTCACGGGATCGCCGTTGGCATACTTGGCGTCATCCCGGATGGTGATGGTGTACACCGTGCCATCCTCACTGATTTCCGGCAGCGCCACCGCCAGATTGGGCTGAGGATCGGCGTTCTGATCCAGGCGGTACAGGGGATCGGCAAACAGGAACACGGCCTCGCCAGACAGAGTATCATACACCTTGGTGGTATCCATGGTGGTGATTTCACCGCCAATGAACCAGTGCAGCACCTTATTGTCTTCCGCATAGCTTACTGAAAACAGGGAAAGAATCAGAATCAAAAATACGATACCAGCAGCAAACCGTTTCATAAATCAATGCCTTCTTTCACAGTTTTATGATTTGGTGAATACCCGAATTTCAGATTCATTGCATTCGGTCCCGGCTTCCGCCGATTTTTTTGTTCATGGAAACGTACTCCTTTCATGACAGAAAAAAGCGCCCGCGTCATGCGAGCGCCGGAATGCGATCTTGTTGATCCATTCACGTTTTCCCGCATGACAAACAAGAACACATGCACATACACATATTCCACTTGTTGATCCGCTTGAAAGCAATACCTGTCAAGGGGAAAACCTCCTGTCCCTGAAATTCTCCGCCCTCTCGGACGTTGGAAAAAGCATAACATGCAAGTTTTATTATGTCAATCAATTTAGTATACTATTTGTGCATGCCCATTTTCTATTTGCGGTAATAGCATTTTTCTATAATGAGCCCTGCCAATCAGCTCCCGTGGAGCTCGAGTCAATAGAAAAAAGCCGAAAAGCATCTGCGGCTTTCCGGCAAAGGCGGTCAGGGATCAGAGCGTGAGAGCGAAGGCCTGCTCAATCACGCCTATCCCATCTTTACGATATTGATATCCCGTTCATCCGCGCACAAAAGGGGCGCTGTACTCGGCATTGATTTCCCGAAGCTCCTTCAGCCCGTCGATATAGGGCTGGTAGATGCTTTCTATCCGCCCACCGCCCCGATTGTCGCAACCGGAGCAGAATTCACAGTCGATCCCACAGCCGCCCCAAAGGGCTTGATGAACGATCTGAATCCTTTCCTCCCTTGTTGTGTCCTTGATCAAGATGGATTTCATAGGATTGTCTCCTCTTTGCTGTTTTTTCGAATATCGTTTGTGCCCTGCTCATTTATTATAGCTCTCTTTATCCACATTCGTCAAACTTCATCCTTTAGGATGGGCTATCCGACTTTGTGTTGCACAGTGTTGCCACGCTTGACACCATTCGTATATCAGAGAATGACATGAAAAAACAAGCATATTCGTTTATCAAGAGAGGCTGCCTCTACGAATCATCCCATCGGCCATTTCCGCCATCTTTTCAGCTGGTTCCTGGCATTTGCTGTTCAGCCAGGCGCGGAAGACTCCAACGCAGCCATAAACGACAAAGCTGTAGTGATACTCAAAAGTAGCGTCTTTCTTGTCTTCTTCATTCGGCCACATCTGAAGGCACTTTTCCCGCACGACTTGATTGAGCCTGTGCAAGAAATTCATATCCCCGTGGGGGCTGAGCAGCACCCGGCACATTTCCTGGTTCTCCTCGATAAAATGGAACAGATCCAGCAGAATCGGCGTGGTCTGGTGACTTACATCATCATGTTCGTGCAGGGATACGATTTCGTCCAACGCTTCAAACAGGCCATCCTCGATTTTTTCCAGCATATCGAAGATATCCTTGTAGTACAGATAAAAAGTACCCCGGTTCATATCCGCCAGGTCGGTCAGCTCTTTGACAGTGATTTCGTTGATCTGTTTTTCCTGCAATAATTGGGTCAATGCCTGGGTCAGCAGCTTTTTTGTCCGCCGTACACGGCGGTCTTCTTTTTTTTGAGGAGCTTCGATTGCCTGCGCCATGCGTCAAAGCCTTCTTTCTCAACAGTTTTCAGGTCTTGTGTTGGTTAAATCCGCCTGTTATGCCGAAATGTTTATTAACAAACGATTGATTGTCAAATTGATTATTGAAATCAATCACGAGAATGATTATAATTCGCTTCGTTGAGAAAGTCAACACAATGTTTTAAAACATGAAGCGTGTTGGGAGGTAGAGAATGTGAAAGGCTTCACCAAATGGCTGGTCAAGCATAGAATCGCGGTCATCATCCTGTGCATTGCACTGATGATTCCCTCTGTGCTTGGCATGGCAGCTACCAAGACAAAATATGATCTTCTGTATTACCTGCCCCAAGATCTGGAGACGGTGCGGGGCCAGGAAATCCTGCTTCAGGATTTTGGCAAAGGCGCTTTTTCCCTGCTGGTCACGGAGGGTATGAGCATTTCTGAACAAGCCGATATGGAAAACTCGCTGAAAGAAATCCCCCATGTAGACAGCGTGATCGGCTTTGCTTCCATCACCAAAGGGATGTTCCCCATCGAAATGATCCCCTCGGATATTCGGGAAATGTTCCAGCGGGGTGACTGTATGCTCTCCGCCGTGTTCTTTGACAAAGGCTCCTCCGCAGAGGAAACCATGGAAGCCATCAACCAGGTGCGGAAAATCGCCGGAGAAAAGTGCTTTGTTTCCGGCCTGTCCGCGGTAGTGACGGACACGAAGCAACTGGTGGAAGAGCAGGAAGGGATTTATGTGGGCATCGCCGTGGCGCTGTGCGCTGTGGTACTGATGATCACCATGGACAGCTTCCTGCTGCCGCTGATCTTCCTCTGCTGCATCGGTGTAAGCATCCTGTGGAACATGGGAAGCAATTACTTCCTGGGCGAAATCAGCTATATCACCAAAGCCGTGGCCGCTGTGCTGCAGCTGGGCGTGACGCTGGACTATTCCATCTTCCTGTGGCACAGCTACA
>CAMJUL010000101.1 GCA_946408995.1 uncultured Clostridia bacterium
AGCGAATACGGCATCTGGGCCCGGATCATGCTGCCCCTGTCCAAGGCGGCCATCGCGACCCTGGTGATCTTCACCTTTGTCGGCACCTGGAACGACTACATGGGCCCCATGATCTACCTGACCCGGGATGTAAACAAGACCGTGCAGGTCGGCCTGCGCCGCTTTATCCAGGAGAATTCCAGCGATTATCACCTGATCATGGCGGCCTCCGTCTGCTCGCTGCTGCCGGTATCCATCGTTTTCCTGTGCCTGCAGAAATACTTCATCGAGGGCATCGCCACCAGCGGCCTGAAGGGCTGAGGAAGGAACGGACGCCATGTTTGCCGAGTTTTTCCGGGAGCATCCCCTGGAAACGCTGCTCCTGCCGGAGCCGCCCGCCCTGTTTCCCCCCGCCTCGGACCGCGCCTCCTGGAATGGACTGCCGGCGGAAGCGCTGCGGGAGATCAGCGCCCTGGCGCAGACCTATGCCGACCGGCCCTATCCCATGCGGAAAGCCACGGATTTCCTGGCCTTCGTGCGCACCGGCAGCCGTCAGGCGGACGAAGCGCCCTATTTCCTGCGGCGCCGCAAGCTATGCGCCGCCGTTCTCCTCTGCTGCGCCGAGGAGACTGCTCCGCTGGACGACGTGATCGACGGCGTCTGGTGCATCTGCGAGGAAACCAGCTGGGTCATTTCCGCCCACAACATCAATCCGATCCCGGGCGCGCCGGAGCCCCGGGAGTATCCCCTGCCGGATAAAGGCCGGCCTTATATCGATCTGTTCTCAGCCCAGACCGGGATGATCCTGTCCCTGACCGCCTTCCTGCTGGGAGACCGGCTGCGGGCCGTTTCCCCGGTGCTGACCGAACGGATCCGCTCCGAGATCCTGGACCGCATCCTGACCCCTTTCCGGGCCACGGACGATTTCTGGTGGATGGGCGTCCGCCGGCAGGACCTGTGCAACTGGACGCCCTGGATCCTTTCCAACGTGATGCTCTGCGCCGTGCTGCGGCCCCTTCCCCGGCCCGAGCTGGCTGCCCTGCTCACCCGGGCCGGCGTCATGCTGGACCGCTGGCTGGCGGTGGTGCCCCGGGACGGCGGCTGCGACGAAGGCGCCGGCTACTGGAACATGGCCGGCGGCGCGCTCTGCGACTGTCTGGAACTGCTGGAGGAAGTCACCGGCGGCCGCGCCGTCTTCTGGCAGGAGGAAAAGATCCGGAACATCCTGTCCTTTCCGCAGAAGGCGGAGCTCGGCGGCGGCTGGTTCGTCAACTTTGCCGACTGCGACGCCCGGCCCCTTTTGTCCGGGGAGCGGCTGCAGCTGGCGGGTGAGAAAACCGGCGATCCCGCTCTTGCAGCCATGGGCCGCCGACTTCGCGGAAGCCTGGCGGGTCAGCTGGACGACGTCCCGCACTTTTCCCGCCTGCTCAAGCTTTTGTTCCATCCCGCAGGCAGCGCCGCGGCGGAGGAGAAGCCGCGGGATGTCTGGCTGCCGGACCTGCAGATGCGCATGGTGCGCCGCGGAGGCTGGACCCTTGCCTGCAAGGGCGGCCACAACGGCGAGAGCCACAACCACAACGACGTGGGGTCCTTCCTGCTGTTCCTGGACGGGGAGCCCGTCCTCGTGGACGCGGGAAACATGGTGTATACGGCCAAGACCTTCTCCGGGGAACGGTATTCCCTCTGGAACGTGCGCAGCGCCTGGCACAATCTGCCGCTGCCCGCAGGACAGGAGCAGCAGCCCGGCGCGGTCTTTGCGGCCCGGGAGGTCGAATGCCTCCCGGACGGCCTCAGGCTGGACATCGCCGGCGCCTATGGCCCTGAGGCGGGGCTGCAGAGCCTGCGGCGGGAGCTTAAGCTGACGGAGGATGGCCTGGAGCTCACCGATCGCCTGTCCTTCCGGGAGGAATCCCCGGCGCAGTGGGTCTTTCTCTTCCGGCAGGCACCCAAGGTCCTGCCCGGCCGCCTGACCGCCGGACCGGCGGAAGTGACCTTCCCGAGGGACTTTCAGGCCCGGGTGGAAACGATCCCCGTCACAGACAGCCGGATGGCCCGGAGTTTCCCCGGCGCGCTCTACCGCGCCGTCCTCTCCGCCCCGCCCGCCCGGCTCTTCAATGGTTCATTCCGTATCCGAAGGAGCGCTGCAAATGAATAACTTTTCCGACAATCCCCTGCGCACCCGGCAGGATCTGGTGAACGCGGCGGTGCGCCTGCTGACGCCGCTGGTCCCCTGCCTGACCCCCGGAAAGGCCCGCATGATCGTCGGGGAGGGCTCCGCCCATTACCCGGAAGACGTGGCCGGCATGGAGGGCTTCTCCCGCGCGCTGTGGGCCCTTGTGCCCATGATGATCGGCCGCTGCCCCGAGGCCGAGCCCTTCTGGGCCCTCTGGCGGGAAGGCCTGATCCATGGCACGGACCCAGCGCATCCCGAATACTGGGGCGATATCGGGGACTTTGACCAGCGGATGGTGGAGATGGCGGTGATCGGCACCGGGCTGTGCTTCCTGCCGGACCGCTTCTGGACCGCGCTTAAAAGGACGGAGCAGGAAAACCTGTATGCCTGGCTCGATCAGATCAACCACTATGACATGCCCAAAAACAACTGGCGCTTTTTCCGCATCCTGGTGAACATCGGCTTTCTCCGGGTCGGAAAGCCCGTGGACGAGGCACGCCTCCGCGAGGACCTGGACATGATGGAAGGGCATTACGTCGGAGACGGCTGGTACTTCGACTACCCCACCAAGCGGGATTACTATACCCTTTGGGGCTTCCATTTCTACAGCCTCGTCTATGCCGCCGCCATGGGAAAACAGGACCCGGAGCGCTGCGCGCGCTTCCTGGAACGGGCACGGATCATCGCGCCCCGCTTCGCCTGCTGGTTCGACCGGGAGGGCCGCGGCCTGCCCTATGGGCGCAGCCTCACCTACCGCTTTGCCCAGAGCAGCTTCTTTTCCGCCCTGGCCCTGGCCGGGGTCACGGCCCCGGGGCTCGGCTGGGGCGAGATCAAAAACCTGGTGCTTTCCAATCTCCGCTTCTGGCTCGGAATGCCGATCTTTGACCGGGGCGGCGCGCTGACCGTCGGCTACGGCTACCCCAATCTCTGCGCCGCGGAGGGGTACAACGCGCCCGGCTCCCCCTACTGGGCCCTCAAGACCTTCTTCCTGCTGGCCCTGCCGGAGGACCATCCCTTCTGGCAGGCGGCGGAAACCCCCTTCGATCCGCCCCGCCGCTTTCTGGACGAGCAGGTCCGCCTGCTCCTGACCCGGGATGCGGAGAACCGGCAGGTGGTTGCCTATACCGCCGGCAACCACGCCTGGGAGCATATGCACGAGGACGAAAAATACGAAAAGTTCGCCTACTCCACCCAGTTTGCCTTCTCCGTCACCAAGGAAGCCACCACCCTGGAAAAGGGAGCTTTCGACTCCATGCTGGCCCTGAAGCGGGCAGGCCGGGATCTTTGGCATGTCCGGAGCGGCTGTGACGCCTTCTCCCTCTCCGGGGAAGCCGTGCGCTTCACCTGGCAGCCGATGGAGGGCGTCCGGATCGATACGGTGATCGCGCCGCTGGGCATGTGGCACGTTCGCAAGCACGTCATCCGCACGGATTGCGCCCTGGAGGGGGCGGAGGGCGCCTTCCAGGTCTGCAGGGACTGGGCGGGAGAGCGGCCCTGCGACCGGATCGCTTCCTGCGTACAGGCTTTCGCCCGCTCCGCCGCCGTCCACGGGGCCAAGGGCACCAGCGCCATCTTTGCCCTGCGGGGCTATGACCAGGGCACGGTGATCAAAACAGAACCCAACACCAACCTTATGGTGCCACGGGCCATGCTGCCCACGCTGCTGACGCATCTCCGTCCCGGGGAAACCACCCTGATCTGCGCCGTATACACCGATGCCGGGGACTTCTGTCCCGCATCTGTGCCCAAGGAGGTCGAAAACCTTGCTGAATCCTTATGAAGACGCCGCCCGGAAGGCGGCCGAGAAGTTCCGCCGCACGGCCGTGCCAGCGGCGGAGAAAGGCATCCTGCCCTACAAAAGCGAGGACGGCGCCTGGATCCCCTCCCCCTTTGACGGCAACAGCTGGTGGACCGGCGGCTTCTGGCCCGGCCTGATGTGGCAGCTGTACGCCGCTGCGGCCGATCCCTTCTTCCTGGAGGAAGCCCGGCGGGCCGAGGCCCTGCTGACGGCGGAATTCCGTTCCTTCCGGTACCTCAACCACGACGTGGGGTTTATGTATCTGCTTTCCTGCGGCGCGGATTGGAAGCTGACCGGCGATGAGCAGGCCCGCTGGGATACGCTGCACGCCGCCAGCCTGCTTTTGGGGCGCCTGAATCCCGCCGGCTTCATCCGGGCCTGGAACGGCGAAAACCAGCTGGGATACGCCATCATCGACTGCATGATGAATCTTTCCCTGCTCTTCTGGGCCACCCGGGAAACGGGGGACCCCCGCTTCGCCCATGCGGCACGGATCCACGCGGATACCACCCTGCGGGAATTTCTCCGGCCGGACGGCTCCGTGAGCCATATCGTCGAATTCGATCCGGAGAATGGAAAACGCATCCGGGAACTGCCGGGCCAGGGCTATGCCCTTGGCACCAGCTGGAGCCGGGGACAGGCCTGGGGGCTGTATGGCTTCACCCTGGCCTGGCTGAATACGGAGGATCCCCGGTATCTGGAGGCTGCCCGCCGCATCGCGGACTACTTCATCGCGCATATCCGCCCGGACGGGCTGACGGACTGCGACTTCCTGCAGCCCAAAGCGCCTGAGCGGCTGGACAACATCGCCGGTGCCGTGGCGGCCTGCGGGCTGCTGGAGCTTTCAAAGGCCACAGGGGATGACCGCTTCCGCATGGCAGCCCTGCGCCTTGTGGACGGGCTGCTGACACATTGCTGCGACTGGACCGACCGCCACCTGGGCCTGCTGACCCACTGCACCGCCAGCTACCATGACGACGGGGCGGGGCGGCATACGAACATCACCTACGGGGATTACTTCCTGGTGGAGGCCCTGGCGAAGATCAACGGCACCGATCCCATGCTGTGGCGGTAAGGAGGCATTCGAATGATCCGAATCGAGGTCCGGGACGCGGCCGGCGCCCTGCTGGCTTCCGCGTCCCATCCGGAAGAGGCGCTGCTGTGCCTGGACCGGGTCTATCAGCCCGGCGACCGGGTGATCGTGTCCGGCGCGCGGCACCTGGTCCTGCAGCCGGATCAGGCCATCCCCGAGGGGGAGGTCTATCTGCCCGGGGAGGCCATGACCTGGACCGTGCCTGCCGGAGAGCACCGTCTGGCTTACGCGCCGGGGCTCTTTGAGGCGCCGCGGCACATCCTGCGCGCCTGCCGCATGACGGAAGCGGAAACAGCCGCCCGCCGGAACCTGGCCCGCTGTCCCGCGGATCTTCGGGGAGACACGGACTTCTACCCCCACTGCACCGCCAACGTGGAAACCCGCAACGAGGCCTGCTTCTGTGCCCGGAACGTCGTCGACGGGCTGCGCTTCAATACGCATCACGGGGAATGGCCCTTCCAAAGCTGGGGCATCGGCGCCCGGGAGGACGCCTGGTGCCGTCTGGATTTCGGCCGTCCGGTGCGGGTGGACGCCATGGCCCTGACGCTGCGGGCGGATTTTCCCCATGACGCCTATTGGGTCTCGGGCCACGTGGTCGCCTCCGACGGCAGCGATACGTTTTTTCCGCTGGAAAAGACCGGCGACCGGCAATGGATCGGCCTCGGAAGCCGGACCGTTACCTGGCTTCGGCTGGAGCGTCTGCAAAAGAGCAGCGATCCCTCCGCCTTCCCGGCCCTTCGGCAATGGGAGGTTTTCGGCGCGGAGGACCGCTGAAGCAAAGGGCGTAAGGGCGCGGATCCTGAAAAGACTCCCCTTGGGTCAAGCAAGCCCCGGACCCGTCGGAGGACCCGGACAGAGGCCTTTTCCGGGAAGCCGAAAGCGGCCGTTCAAAGGAGCCGGCCTGCCCAGAGGAACGGCGTCCGGACGAAAGGGCCCCTTTTGCGCCGGACCGTCCAGCTGCCTTTTCAGAAGCAGTTTTTCACAGGATGATGAAGGATGTTTGACGCAGTCACAAGAATGATGCAGGAGATCTCATCCATCACGGATGGGCGCCTTTACGGCGCCTGGCTCTATGGAAGCGCTGTGCTTGAGGACTTTCAGCTTGGATGGAGTGATATCGATTTCGTGGCGCTGACACCCAAGCCCCTGACGGAAAGCCAGTCAGAGAACCTGCTGACCCTCCGGCAGGACCTGCTCCGGGCAGCGCCGGATAACCTGTATTACCGTTCTTTTGAGGGGGTCATCGCCGGTCTGGATGAATATCGAAGCCAGTCCTTTCAAAGACTCGTCTATTGGGGGACAAGCGGCCAAAGGATCACCGGCCGGTATACCCCGGATCCCTTTTCTTTGTTTGAACTGGCAAAGTACGGGAAACCGGTCTTCGGAAACAAGGCCTGGATCCTTCCCCCGCCGGGCACAGATGAATTGATCCGCGCGGTACGCAGCCATTACGAGACCATCCGAAAAGCCGCTGTCGAAACAAACGAGACCCTGTATTCCTGCGGATGGCTGCTGGACATTGCAAGGTGTATCTACACCCTGAGGCACAAGGAGGTCATCGCAAAAACGCAGGCGGGCATCTGGGCGCTGGAAGAGCACCTTTTTCCGGATGAAGCCCCGCTGCAAAAAACGATCCGGATCCGGCAGCATCCGCTGTCCTTCAAAGAAAGGGCGGATATCAAGCTGTGGCTGAAGGGGCTGGGTCCGGTCGTGCAGGATTATGCGGATGTCCTGGAAATGGAACTAAAAAAGCACAAGGTTCCGGTTTGATCCCTCCTCCCCGGGACCGCAGACCATACGCCGTCCTTACGGACGCAGCGTTTTCAATGTTGGAACCAAAGGGAGAAAGCGAAAGGGAGAATGCCATGAAGCACCTTGGAACCATCCGATTGGAAACAGACAGGCTGATCTTAAGGCGTTTTACGTTAGAGGATGCCGGATCCGTCTTCAAAAACTGGGCATCGGATGAGGAGGTCACGAAATACCTGACGTGGCCGACCCATAAAACGATTGATGTTTCCCGTGGGTATATGGATTATTGCGTGAAAGGCTATGATCATCCCTCCTTCTATCAGTGGGGCATCGAATTAAAAGAGACGCGGGAACTGATCGGCAACATCTCGGTTGTTCAAGTCACCGATGAGATCGATCGCCTGGAACTCGGATGGGTCATCGGGAGACCCTATTGGGGAAACGGGTATACCGCCGAAGCCGCTATAATCATAATCGCGTTTTTATTTGACCAGGTCGGGGCAAACTGCATTTGCGCGGGACATGATGTCAACAACCCCAATTCCGGCCGTGTCATGCAGAAGGCAGGCATGAAGTTTGAAGGAATCCTGCGGCAAAGCGGACGAAACAACCAAGGGATCGTCGACATGGCGCGCTACTCCATCCTGAGATCAGAACAATCAATGCCTTTTGTCCATCCCCGCCCTGCCGTTTCGCGGACGCTTTGAAGCGCCTTTGTTGCGGGGACCCGTTCAAAAAGCATTCCCGCATTCAAAAAACCGCATAAAAAAGAAACCGGTACAGGCATAATGTCCCTTGAAAGCCCTTTTCGAAGCTCGTATGCTCCCGGCTTTGACCCCAATTAAGACGCGGACCCAACAAAAAAGAGGGTCCGCGTTTATTTGCCTGCATTCCCTGCGGCTCCTTGTGCGCCTTCGATCTCCAAAAACGCTTCCGTCCAGGGGAAGCCTTCGGGCCTTGCATGCACTAAACCCAGGAAAAAAAGCGCCCCCGGCAGCGCTTCACTGAAGAAGGCTTGCCGGGGGAAACCGGGAGGATGCCAAAGGACGCATGCCCGCTCTTCTTCCGAAGACGGAAGAAGGAAAGGGGCTGTTGCAGAAGCACCAAAATCTGCAGCAGCCCCTTTCCCATGTAGGC
>CAMJUL010000102.1 GCA_946408995.1 uncultured Clostridia bacterium
GACTTCTACGCGGTGACCTACAACGGGGTGAACGGCTTCATCTTCAAGACCAGCCTGAGCCTGAGCGAGATCACGCCTTCGCCCACTTCCACCACCAAGACCACGGCAACGGTCGTCCGGGACCAGGCCTACTTCCGCAAGGAAGCGTCCACCAGCAGCGAGTCCCTGGGCCGTTTGGCCAAGGGGACCCTGGTGACGGTGACCGGCACCCAGGGGGACTTCTACGCGGTGACCTACAACGGGCAGAACGGATTCATCTACAAGACCAGCCTGTCTTTGGGCGAAGTGACGCCCGAACCCGGCTATGACACCAAGACCGGCACCATCATCCTGAACAACACCAATATCCGCAGCTCTGCCGGCGGCGAAGTGGTGGACCGTCTGAACGCGGGCGACCAGGTGACCATTATCGGCGAATCGGGCAACTATTACCACATCCGCTATAACGGCTCCAAGACCGGCTACGTTCTCAAGAGCCTGGTCACCGTGTCCGGCGGGACCGTGACCCCCACCCCCGCAGGCTCCAAGGGCTATGTTCTCAGCTTTGCCTTCCTGTACCAGACCAACAGCACCTCCGGCAAGATCATGGACCTGCTGTATAAAGGCGACCAGGTGACGCTCAACGGCGAGACGGGCAGCTTTTACGCGGTGGAATACGACAACCGGAACGGGTATATGCGCAAAACGGACATCTCCCTGAGCTATGTGCCCCAGGATGTGGTGCCCACCCCCTCCACGACCACCACGCCCGGACCCTCCGGCTACAAAACGGAGAAACTCGACTGGTTCAGCAAAGGAAAGGGCCTGTTCCAGGCCGGGGATACGGTCAGCGTCAAGGACTGCGACACCGGGTACGTCTGGGACTGCCGGGTGATGTACGGCAGCAACCACCTGGACCTGGAGCCCTGGACCGCCACGGACACGGCGATCATGAAGGAAGCCTACAACGGACACTTTGATTACGTGCGCCACGCGGTGCTGGTGCTGTACAACGGCCATGTGTATGCGGGCTCAATGTACGGTGAACCCCACGGGGAGCAGACCATTACCACCAACAACTTCGACGGTCAGTTCTGCATCCATTTCAGCGGCAGCAAGACCCACGGCAGCGGTGTGGTGGACAGCGCCCATCAGGCGGCCGTTTCCAAGGCCATGGGCTATTCCTGGTGATCTTCTTAAGAAACGTTCAGCCCCCGGCAGTTTCTGCCGGGGGCCGTTTTGACAGGCGTTTAGGCTGTTTTTGAGAGGGCCCTTGACGCGGCGCGGGGAACATGCTATACTGGCCTTGTGCGGTAGTAGCTCAGTTGGTAGAGCGCCACCTTGCCAAGGTGGAGGTCGCGAGTCCGAGCCTCGTCTACCGCTCCATTTTCGCGGGGGACCGCGCTTTTTTTGTATTCCGGGGCTTCCCCGGCCGGAGAAACGCGCGGAGCGTGAAAACGCCGGATTTATGCTTTTCAAGCGCGGCAATTTGCGGTATAATACCCAAAAGACGGCCTGATGAACGAGGACGGTTCACATGAGCATGAAAACCATGGAAGCGTACGACGCGAAGGCGGAGTGGATCTGCCGCTGCAGCGTCCGGATCGGGGAGGGAGAGCCGCGGGCTTTCCTGAACGGACAGGAGCTGGACGGGGAGGGGCTGGAGGGCCTTTCTCCCTGGGAAAAGACCCTGCTTTCGCTGCTGAAGGAAGATCTTTACAGGACCCCGATGTTTGACGGGGAGAAGATATACGTCTCCAGAGGACATCTGACGGTGTCCCTGCCCGCCCAAAGGGCGGAGGAGACCCAAGAGGGATCAGGCGTGAATTGATACGGAGGGAAGACGGACAGACATGGCAAACACGACCGCCAGCAAACCCGCACCTGTATTCGGGAGAAAGAAAAAAACAGTCAAACCTGTAAAAAAACCCTTTCTGAAGGGCGCGCCATGGAGCAGTGGCTGCGCACGCAGAATGCTCAAGATCTTTGGAACGGCGGCTGCCTTTGTGATCATGGCGCTCTTTTTCGGCGGCATGGCCGGGACGGACAGCGTGTTTCTCCGCTGGCTTCTCAACGGGGTGCTGCTGCTCGTTTTCTGGTATATGCTGTTCGCGGAGGGCGTTGGAGACGGGGACGGAGACGTGGCCCTGGGAGAGATCAACCTTCAGTGCAGGCAGGAAGGGAAGGCGGTTCCGGAGAAGGAGGTCCAAAGGGGATTCCACCCCCTGAAGGGGTTCCTGACCGCGTTTCTGGCCCTGCTGCCCCTGATGCTGGTGATGCTCCTTTATGCCCTGAACGCAAAAAAACAGGTCTATGCCCTGCAAAGCCTGCCTTCCTGGGTCACGTCCTACCGGGGGGAGGAACAAATCGGCGGGGCCCTGGAGTATTACAACGTCACGGTACACGCGGGACTGGTGGATTACCTGCGGGTGGTCACCCGTCTTTTGTGCATGCCCTATGTCAACATCGCCACGGCCCAGAACGCGGACGTACTCCTGCTCCTGGACCGCCTGAGCCCGCTGACCATGCTGCCCCCCGTGCTTGCTTACGGGATCGGGTACCTGCGGGGCCCCCACTCCAGGGCGATGACGCACGGCAGTATCCAGGCCAATAACCGCAGGCGTGCCCGGAAGGAAAGAAAGCGCATCCGCAGACGCAACGACAAGCCGAGGGAGATCGTCTGATGCGGATCATCGCCGGCACTTTCCGGTCCCGGAGGCTGGAGGCCCCTGCGGGCCTGGATACCCGGCCGACCCTGGACCGGGTCCGGGAAACCATTTTTGATATCCTCCAGTTCCGCGTACCCGGCGCCCGGGTGCTGGATCTGTACGCGGGAAGCGGCGCCATGGGCCTGGAAAGCCTGAGCCGCGGGGCGGCCCACGCGGTGCTTTGCGACTGCGCCAGGGAGGCCCAGCGGGTGATCCGCCGGAATGTGGAGAGCCTTGGGGTCGCTGAGAGATGCACCCTTCTTGCCCTTCGGGACGAGGAAGCGCTGAAGCGGCTTGGCGCGGAGAGCAGGGTTTTTGACCTGATCTTTCTGGATCCGCCATACCGTTTTGATACAGGGGAGACGATGCGGGCGATCACGGAGAAGGGCCTTCTTTCCCCGGAGGGGATCCTCTGCGTGGAATACGCGGACCACGAGCCTCAGGAAACGTCCGCCCTTAAACTGTTTCGGGAAAGGCGCATCGGTACGGTGGGCGTGCGTATGTTCACGGCCGAAAACGCCGCGGGCGGCGGCCTTTGACAGCGGGAGGGAAAACGTGAAGTGCATTTATCCGGGAAGCTTTGATCCGGTGACCCTGGGCCATACGGATGTGATCCGCCGCCTCAGCCGGATGTTTGACGAGGTCGTGGTGGGCGTATTGCACAACGTGGCCAAGAAGGGCTGCTTTACGGTGGAGGAGCGGCTTGAAATGCTGGCGGAGGCCTGCGAGGGGATCCCGAACGTGCGGTTTGTTGCCTGGAACGGACTCCTGGCTTCCCTGGCGCGGGAAAGCGGAATCTTCACGGTGGTCAAGGGCGTCCGGTCCGGCGCGGACATCGAGAACGAGATGGGGCAGCTGAGGGCCAATCAGCTGCTCTGCCCGGAGATGGAAACGCTCCTTCTTCCCTGCAGCCCGGGACTGGAAGGCGTATCCTCCTCCGCAGCCCGGGAGATCGCTGCCTTTGGCGGGGATCTGAGCAGCTTCCTGACCCCGCGGACGGCCGCAAGGCTGATGAAAAAACTTGAAAACCGCCCCTGAAGGGCACCCGGACGGGGATTGGAAAAGAACGAGGGGACCTGTACGACAGCATGTGAATTGTGAAAAGGAGGAAAAACGATGGCTGAGGAAATGAAAAGCGTGGAATTTCTGGACAGGCTTCGGCTGATGGTGGACGACGCGAGAATGCTTCCCCTTTCCAACAAGATCATTCTGGAAAAAAACGAGCTGGCTGCCCTTCTGCAGAAGCTGGACAACGCCCTGCCGGAGGATGTACGGGCGGCGAAAGAGCTCCTGGACCAGAAGGACCAGATCCTTTCCTCCTGCCGTGAGGAGGCGGAGCGTACGGTGAGCACCGCGCGCCAGGAAGCCGAAAAGGCTGTGGGGGAGGCCACGGAGAAGGCACAGAAGATGCTTCATGACGCGGAGGAGACCAGCCAGGCCCAGCTGAACGACGCCCGGTCCCGTTCCTCCGAAATGCTTCTGGACGCCACAAACCGGGCCAACGCGGCCCTGGCGGAGGCCCAGCAGCGGGCCGCGGCCGTGGTGGCGGACGCGGAAGAGCGCGCCAAGCAGATGACGGAGGAAAGCACCATCATGCAGGCCGCGCAGCAGCAGGCGCAGCAGCTTCTGGACGCCACCAGGCAGGATTGTGAGACCTACACCCGTCAGGTGCGGGAGAACCTTGGCAAATTCCTGGACGACGCCGACAGCGGTTTGGCGGCGCAGCTGGACGCGCTGCGGAATTACCGGCAGCAGATGAACGCCTAAGCGGTCCGGACGCGCTGTGTTTTTGCAGGGAGGGCGTATGGCCTGATGTAGCCCTCCGCGTTCTTTGGGCCGGGGCAAGCCTTCTTTAAATTCAGCTTGACACAAAAGCCCTGTCCGGATATACTATAATAGCTTTTTTGTGGTGCTAAACACCGCGCCATTCCAAAGCCGGAAGGCTTTTGAGATTTAAAGGAGTTGTTACCATGAAGCGTACTTATCAGCCCAAGAAACGTCAGCGCAACAAGGTGCACGGCTTCCGTGCCAGGATGTCCACCAAGAACGGACGCAGGGTCCTTGCTGCCCGCCGCCGCCGCGGACGCAAAGAACTGACCGTTTGATGGATCGGTATGTTTACTGCATAAGCGCAGACTGTGTGGCTTGGCCCGCCCCGCGTACTTCCGGCGCATCCGGTCCATCCGGGGCGGGCCTGCTTTTGCTGTAAAATACCGCGTATCCCGTTACCCTCAGCGCGGCGCTGCCGCGTGTACCGGAGCAAGGATGGGACAGGGTGCAGAAAGAATATCGGCTTCGCAAAAACGGCCAGTTCCGTTACGTTTACCGGAAAGGCAAGGGTTCCGCAGGACGGGAGTTGGCCGTTGCATTTGTCAGGGGTCCCAAATTGCTCGCCGGGTTCTCCGTCTCCAAAAAAGTGGGGAATGCCGTGATCCGCAACCGGATCAAAAGAAGGCTGCGGGAGGCCTTTAAAAAACAGATCCCGCTCGTCAAGAAGGGCATGTACGTGTTCACAGCCAGGCCGATGGCCGCGGATGCCGCGTACGAAAGCCTTGAGAAGACCATGGTGTATATCCTGCGCAAGAATGGGCTGTACACATCCAGCCCGGATGGAAAGCCATGAAAAACCTCCTGCTGAAGGGGATTGAGGTGTACCAGAAGGGCATCAGTCCCCTGAACCCGCCTGCCTGTCGGTTCCGCCCGACCTGCTCCGAATACGCCAGAGTGGCTATTGAGAGATTTGGCTCCCTGCAGGGAACGTATCTTGCCGCAAGGCGCCTGGCACGGTGCCATCCCTTTTGCAAGGGTGGCTATGACCCGGTACCGGAACTTCCGGACGCCGTGATTAGAAGGGACGAAAATCATTGAACGCGTTTTTCGAGTCGATCCTCAACGGGATATTTTCGATTGTGCACAATTACGGCTGGACCATCGTGGTGTTTACGGTGCTGGTCCGTCTTGTTCTGATGCCCCTGGACTACAGAAGCCGCAAGGGAATGCGGAAAATGAGCGCCCTGTCGGCCCAGCAGGCGGTGCTTCAGAAAAAATACGCCAATGACAAGGACAAACTGAACCGCAAGCTGAGCGAGCTTTACAAAAAGGAAGGCGTCAGCCCGCTGTCCGGCTGCGTGCCCATCCTGATCCAGTGGCCCATCCTGATCATCATGTTCGGCGCCATGCGTTCCATGACCAACAACCAGACGCTGATGCAGGTCTTCCAGTATTTGGCCCACCCCGAGACGACGCCCACCCTGGATTCCTGGCTGTGGATCAAGAACATCTGGCAGCCGGATTCCCTGTTTGCCCCCATCATCCCCTCCGCCAACACCCTGAACATCATCCCCTGGGACGTTTGGAAATCGGTTTTTGAAAAGCTGTCCGAGGTGGATCAGGCTGCGGTGATCAAAGCCGTGACGGATCTTGGCAAGGTGGTGGACTTTACCACGGAAGCCGCAGGCAAGGCCACCGTGACGAACCTGATGGAGGCCCTTGCGCAGCTGCCGGCCTACACGACGGCCATGCAGCCCATTTCCTCGACCTGGAACAACGTGAACGTCTTTTTGTTCAGCTTTACCGTCTACAAGGACTACAACGGCCTTCTGATCCTGCCGGCTTTGGCCGCGCTGACCCAGGTGGCCATGAACAAGCTCAATCCTGCCCAGACCGGCCAGACGATGGACGCCGGCAAGGATTCTGCCCAGGCCGCTGCCCAGGCCTCCACCGGGAAAATGATGCAGATCTTCTTCCCGCTGCTGAGCGTCTGGTTCTGCCTGAGCTCCAACGCCGGGTTCGCCATTTACTGGGTCACCAGCAACATTGCTATGGGCGTTATGACCATCGTGATGAACAAATTCCTGGACAAGCAGGACGCTGAAGGGAAAAACAAGAAGATCCAGGCAACGACCGGCGGTTCCGTCCGGTAAAACGTGCCTGAAGCATGCCGATGTTCAGGAAAGCCTTTGACGAAACCGATGCGCTACGGACGCCGTTTTTCCCTGAGCGGAGAGGGCGTTTTCAGGAAAGGAATATGTGATATCAACATGAGCATCAGCCGTGAATTTACAGGAAAGACCACAGAGGAAGCCATCGACCGCGGCCTGCAGGAGATGCAGGTGACCTATCTGGATGTCAATATCGATATTCTTCAGGAGGGCAGCAAGGGCCTCTTCGGCCTGTTCGGAAGCAGGCCCGCCAAGGTCCGCCTGACCCTGAAGGAGGCCAATCCCGACGCCCGGGAGCTGGTGCAGGAACTGTTCGCGGAGAAGCCCGCCCGGGAGAAAGGCCCCCAGACCGAAGAGAAAAAGCAGCGTCCCGCGCCTGAAAAGAAGGAAGAAAAACGCGCCCCCAAGCCCAAGGCGGAACAGCCGGCGGAAACGGCCCCCCAGGCCGATACCAAGGCCCCTGCGGAGGGGAAAGAGAAAGACGCCTCCGGCGCACCTCAGGCTGAAAAGAAGCCCCGTACCCGCGGGGAAAAGAACCGTGCCCCCCAGGAGAAGACGGAGGGAAAGAGTGTTCCGCGCAAAAAGGCGCCCAAGCCCAAGGCGGAGCCCGTGCCTGTGGAAATGGCCGCCCAGGCGGACCGCAATACCCAGGCGGGGGTCGCCCAGGAATTCCTGCAGGAACTGACCCGTCTGATGGGGGTCAATGTCAGCGTCGCGGTGGAAACGGACGCGGAAGGCAACGTCCGGGTGAACATGGAGGGCGATACCCTCGGCATCCTGATCGGCCGCCGGGGAGAGACCCTGGACGCGCTGCAGTACCTGACCAGCCTGAAGGTCAACAAGGGACGCAGCGAATATACCCGCGTTACCCTGGATACGGAGCACTACCGGGCCCGCCGGGAGGAAGCGCTGGTGCGTCTGGCCAACCGCATGGCCAACCGCGTGCAGAAAACCGGCCGCAAGGTGAGCATGGAGCCCATGAACCCCTACGAGCGGCGGATCCTCCATTCGGCCCTGCAGAGCAATGAATTTGTCATGACCCATTCCGAAGGCGAAGAGCCCAACCGTCATGTGGTCATCACCCCCAAGAACAAAGGGGCCAAAGCCGCGCAGGAGGCCAAGGAGCTGCCGAAGGAACCGGAAGAGGTGCTTCTCCCTGAAGAGGAGCAGGCGGAAAGCGCGCCGGCAGAGGAATAAATACGGACAATTAAAAGGGACTGCTGCAGAACTGATATGCTCCCTTTTGAGGATACAGAAAAAGAAAAACTGTACCTCAGAAGGG
>CAMJUL010000103.1 GCA_946408995.1 uncultured Clostridia bacterium
CCGTTTCCCCCTCCGGCGGTTCCGAATGGGTGGAGCCCGTCTCCCCCTCCGGCGGCGTAGAGTACCTCACCCCGGCCCCCAAGGGCGGTTCGGACCCGGTGGAATTCCTTACCCCCGCCCCCAAGGGTGATCCGGACCTGGTGGAATTCATCACCCCCGCCCCCAAGGGCGGCTCGGACCTGGTGGAATTCATCACCCCCGCCCCTCAAGGCGCCGTACAGCCCGTTTCCTTCACCGGCTACATCACCGCCGGCGGGGTCAACGTACGCTCCGGCCCCGGGCTGTACTACTCCAGCTATGCCCAGGTTCCCCGGGGCCGGGTGATCCACGTGACCGCCTCCGCCCGGGACAGCGAGGGCCGGCTCTGGTATTACGGCAGCCTTTCCAGCCTCAGCGGCTGGGTGATGGCTTCCTATGTCCAGGGCGGCAGCTCCCCCTACGATCCCGGAACGCCCTCTTATCCGGAAGGCGACGTCCCCTTCTCCGTTGGCTATGTGCGTTTGAGGGGGACCAACGTCCGTTCCGGCCCCGGCATGAACTTCGCCAGTCTTTTCCAGGTCGGGCAGGGCACCCAGGTGCGCCTGCTTGCCACCGCCTATGACAGCACAGGCACCCTCTGGTACAGGGTTTCTGTTTCCGGCACCACCGGATACATCCGGGCAGACCTGGTCTCCTCCAGCGGAGGAGGCGGCGGATCCGTCCTCCCGCCCTCCGGGGAGATCCCCCTGTCCTTTACGGGCTATGTCAACAGCAGCACCGCCAATGTGCGCTCCGCCCCCTCCACGGCTTCCTCGATCATCACCGTGCTTGTGCGGGGCCAGAGCATCCCTGTGGTGGGCTCTGTCTACCATGGTGGCTCCGCCTGGTACAAGGTCGCCTATCTGCCCCTGCAGTACGGCTATGTCTCCGCCGGGCTGATCTCCGGAAGCGCTGTCCCCACCGCGGCCCCCACGGCCGCGCCCTATGACCCCGTCTCTTTCTGGGGCTATACCAACACCAACGCGGTCAACCTGCGCGCCGCCCCCAACGGCGTCAAGATCGGCCAGCTGTCCAGGGGCACGGCGGTGCACGTCCTCAGGCAGGTATACGCCTCCGGCGCCTGGTGGGATTACGTCACCTTCAGCGGCCGCAGCGGCTATATCCGCGCGGACCTGATCAGCCGGGGGGCTGCCCCCACCGCCAAGCCCCGTCCCACCTGGCAGGAGATCCCCACCTATTTTGCCGGCATGACCCTCAAGGACCGCTGCAACATCCGCTCCGGTGCCGGGTATGAATGGGACGCGGTGGACCAAATCAACTTTGGCGAGCCCGTCACCGCCGACGCCCTGTGCTATGACGCGAGCGGCAACATCTGGTATCACATCCGGTATCTTTCCGGCCGCAGCGGCTACATCCTCACCTCCCTGGTGGGGGCCTATGACGAGGCCGCCATCCGCCGTCATCAGGCGGCTGCCGTGACCGCGGCGCCCCGGACGGTCTACGTCACCGTCACGCCGACCCCCGTACCCTATTCCCCCTACACCTATGTGTACACGGCCACCAGCGTGCCCACGGCGGTGCCCACCGCGGCCCCCACGGCCGCCCCCGCTGTCCAGTCCGCCGCGGTGGAGACGTTGAACTTCTCCGCCTGCAATGTGTCCGCCGTTCAGACCCTGCCGGTCTTCAGCGCCCCCGCCCAGAACGCCTGGATCCCGGACGGCGGCAGCGCCTCGGTGACCACCGGCGGCAATCTGTGGGTGGCCGGCTATGAGGGGCAGTGGCTCCTGATCCTCTACCAGAACGCCCTGCAGCAGGTCCGGGTCGGCTATGTGAACGGCTTCAGCTTCCAGGGCGCCCTGCCGGATGCCCCGGCCCTTTCCTTCAACCGCTCTCCGGCCGTCCTCAACGCCGCGGCGCAGCTGACAAGCGATCCCCTGGGGAAGAGCGACACGATCCTCAGCCTGAACGCGGGGTCGCAGGTGACCTTCCTGTGCAAATGCTATCTGGGCAGTGTCTGGGCCTACGTGGAGACCAGCGTGGGCGGCAGCCAGGTGCGTGGCTTCCTTCCCCTTTCCTGCCTGAACCAGATCCAATAAGCCTTTTCCAGGCGCCCCCCCGGGGCGCCTTTTTTTGCGTTTTCTCTTCTTCCCCGCTTTTCCGCACTTGATGGATTCGTCCCGGAATGTTACAATCGGACTGACAGATCTTCGTTAGGAGGCGTTCCCATGACCCCCTCGCCTTTTTCCGCCGTCCCCGGCCTTTTGCACGGGGCGGATTATAATCCGGACCAATGGCTGGACCGGCCGGACATCCTGGCCCGGGACATTGAGCTGATGAAAAAGGCCCGTGTCAACTGCGTTTCCCTGGGCATCTTCTCCTGGAGCGCCCTGGAGCCGGAGGAAGGGGTCTTCCGGTTCGAATGGATGGACCGCGTCATCGACAGCCTGTACGATGCCGGCATTTCTGTGGACCTGGCCACCCCCTCCGGCGCCCGGCCCGCCTGGCTGGCGGAAAAATACCCGGAGGTCCTCCGGGTGGACAGGGAGGGCCGCAGGCATGCCTTCGGCGGCCGTCACAACCACTGCCTGACCAGTCCCGTCTACCGGCAGAAAACCGCCCTGATCGACGGCATGCTGGCCAAACGCTACGGCGGCCACCCCGGGGTGGTCCTGTGGCACATCGGCAACGAATTTTCCGGGGACTGCTACTGCCCCCTGTGCAAAAATGCCTTCCGGGAATGGCTGAAAAAGAAATACGGCACCGTGGAGGAACTGAACCGCCGCTGGTGGACCTCCTTCTGGAGCCATACCTATTCCTCCTTTGACCAGGTGGACCCGCCCTCCCCGCTGGGGGAGACCTCCATCCCCTCCATGCAGGTGGACTGGCGCAGGTTTTCCACCGATCAGTGCGCCTCCTTCATCCGCAATGAGCGCAAGGCGCTCCGGCAATACGCCCCCCAGCCCGCCACCATCAACATGATGTGGTCCTTCCTGGACTACGATTACGCGGTCCTGGCCCGGGAGGTGGATTTTGTCTCCTGGGACTGCTATCCGCGCCTGAAGAGCGGGAACAACCTCATGGTGCTCTCGGAAGCCTGCATGAACCATGATTACATGCGCTCCCTGAAGGACGCTCCCTTCCTGATGATGGAATCCACCCCCTCCAAGGTCAACTGGCATACCGTCAACCAGCTCAAACGGCCCGGGATGCACCTGACCAGCTCCCTGCTGTCGGTGTTCTGCGGGTCCGAGGGCGTGATGTACTTCCAGTGGCGCAAGGGCCGGGGCGGCAGCGAGGCCTTCCACGGGGCGGTGGTGGGCCATGACGGCCGGGAGGATACCCGGGTCTTCAGGGACGTTGCCCACACCGGGGAGATGCTTGAAAAACTGTCCTCCCTCAAGGGCGCCCCGGTGGACCCCGCCCGCGTGCTGATTTTGTGGGACCAGCAGAGCCGCTGGTGCGCCTGCTTTGCGCAGACCGGCCTGGGCGGGCGGATGGATCCCCTGCCGGTCCTCCAAAGCCACTACCTGGCCCTGTTCAAAAAAGGGGTCCGGGTGGACCTCAAGGGCATGGACGCGGACCTGAAAAGCTATGACCTGGTGGTCTGTCCCGAGACCTTCCAGTTCCGCGAGGGCTTTGCCGAACGCCTCCGGGACTATGTCCGCTCCGGCGGACACCTTTTCCACACCTGCTTTGGCGGCGTTGTGGACGGGGACGACCTGTGCTGGCTCGGCCCCACCCCCCACGGCCTCACTGACGTGCTGGGCGTCCGCGACCCCGACCTGGATGCCCTGTACCCGGAAGAGGAGGTCTGCATCCGCCTGGAGGACGGGCAGTGCTTCCGGGTGGACCAGATCTGCGAGTATCCGGAGGAGGTCACCGCCCCCCGGATCCTCGGGGTTTATGACAGCGATTTCATGAAGGGCACTCCCGCCTTCACCTATGCCCCCTTCGGGGCGGGGGGCGCCTGGTATCTGGCCGCCCGTCCGGAGCAGAAGGGCCTGGATGCGGTCTACGGCCGGATCCTGGAGGCCCTGGGCATCCGGGGCGTCTGGCCCCGGCCCCTGCCCGAGGGGGTGGCTGCCCTTGGCCGGGGCCAAATGGTGCTGGTGGCGAACCTTTCCGGCGCCGATGCCTCCCTGGGACTCGAATTTCCCCTTACGGACCTGCTTACCGGCGCGCCGGTGCCCGATCCCCTGCCCGCCAACGCCTGCGCCGTCATCCGGAAGGAGGACCTGAAACATGCGTGAGCTTTTTCACACCGCCCCCACGGACAAACGCGCGCCGGAGGAGGAACGCTGCTACCGCTTCCTTCAGGAGCACGGCATCCCTTTTGCCCGCATCGACCATGATTCTGTAGACCACATGGAGGACTGCCTGGCGCTGGAGAAGGACCTGGGCGCGGTCATCTGCAAGAACCTGTTCCTCTGCGACCGGCAGCAAACCCATTTCTACCTGCTGCTGATGCCCGGGGACAAGCCCTTCCACACCAAGGATTATTCCAAGGCCCTGGGCATCAGCCGCCTTTCCTTCGCCGGGCCGGAGCACATGCGGGCCCTGCTGGACACCGCGCCGGGCTCCGCCAGCATCCTGTCCCTGATCAACGATCCCGAGGGCCGGGTGCATCTGACCGCGGATACCGCCCTGCGGGAACTGCCCTTCCTGGGCTGCCATCCCTGCAAAAACACGTCCACCCTGCGCCTTGCCGCCGCGGACGTGTTTGAAACCCTCCCCCGGGCCACCGGCCACCCCCTGACCTGGGTGACCCTGCCCTGACCCGAAAGGTCCCCGGCGGCCTGCCGGGGCCTGCCCTCCCAACGACGCTGAAAAAAGGATGCATGGGTATGGAAATTACGAAGATCGTCATTACCGGCGGCCCCTGCGCGGGGAAAACCACCGCTATGAGCTGGATCCAGAACGCCTTCACCGCCAAGGGATACATGGTCCTGTTCGTGGACGAGACGGCCACGGAGCTCATCAGCGGCGGCGCCCCTTGGAAATACACCCGGAACAACCGGGAATACCAGCTTCAGATCACCAAGCTGATGCTGGCCAAGGAGCAGGCGTTCGAGGCGGTGGCCAAGACCTTTGACGCCGAAAAGGTGCTGATCGTCTGCGACCGGGGCACCCTGGACAACCGGGCCTACATGAGCGACGAGGAATTCCGGTATGTGCTGGACCAATTGCACACCAACGAAATCGAGCTGCGGGACCATTATGACGCCGTGTTCCACCTGGTCACCGCCGCCAAGGGCGCCGAGATGTTCTATACCCTGGCCAACAATGCCGCCCGTTATGAAACGCCCGAGGAGGCCGTCCGGGTGGACGACGGCCTGATCGCCTCCTGGACCGGGCATCCGCACCTGCGGGTCATCGACAACCGCTACGATTTCAACGAGAAGATGATGGCCCTCATCACCGAGATCTCCGCGTTCCTGGGCGAGCCCCGCCCGCTGGGGACCCGGCGGAAGTACCTGATCCATTATCCGGACGTCCGGGACCTGGAGAAGCGCCCCAACTGCCAGAGCGTGGAGATCCTGCAGGCCTATCTGCACAGCGAGATCCCCGGGGAAATGATCCGCATCCGCCAGCGGGGCCGGAACGGGAACTACGTCTACTTCAAGACCCGCAAGCGCATGATCGACGGCAAGCGCATCGAGCTGGAGGAGCGCCTGACCCAGAACGAATACCTGGAGCTGCTCATGCAGGCGGACCCGGCCTACCGCCCCATCCGCAAGCAGCGCTACTGCCTGAGCGAGAACGGCCTGTACTACAACATCGACATCTACCCCCAGTGGAAGGACCAGGCCATGATGGAGATCGAGCTCTACGCCGAGGACCAGCAGGTCAAGATCCCGGAGGGCATCGAGGTGATCCGCGAGGTGACGGACGAGGTGGAATACACCAATCCCTACATCGCCCGGGTCAAGTACGACTGACCTCGTTTTTCCCCCGCCGTTATCGATCGGCGGGGGCTTTCCTGTCCTGACGGTGCCGGCAGCCAAAAAAGAGGCTCCCACAGGGGCCCTGTGCTGCGTCCGTTTCGCGATCTGAAACAACGAAAAGCGGTCCGGATCCGGTGATTGAATGAGGGGGAGGTCCATATGAAAGAACTCAAAAAAGATCCCGTCAAACTGTTCCTGATCCTGGAGCTCGGGATCTGTTATCTGCTGGGGCTTCTTGAACTGTTCTTCAAAAACGGACTCTTTTACGGGATATTGGGCGCGGGGTTTCCCTTTTTCCCTGCGATCTGTGCGGCCATTTCCAGGCGCATCACAGGGGCAAAAGCAAAGTATCCTTTTTCGCTGAAGGTATGGGAGAATCAAAAGGCCTGGCTTTTTTCAGCGGTCGTTCCGGGCGTTTTGGGGATTTTGGGGGCGGTTTTGTATTTTACGGTTTTCCCCAAGGAGTACAGCGGCGTATTGAAGTACGGAAGGCTCCTTGGGACAGAGGCCGAACTCTCGATCCCTCATCCGCTGGTATTGGCATGCGTTCTTGTTGTGCTGGGCGCGGTCATGATCCCTGTTCAATTGCTTGCGCTTGGAGAAGAAGCCGGATGGAGAGGCTGGCTGCTTGGTTTCCAGGCCGGGAAGGATGGGGAAAGGAAGGCTGTTCTCATCAACGGCTTCGAATGGGGGGTCTCCCATCTTCCGCTGATTTATTTCGGGTTCAACTATAGCCTGAATAATCCCGGCGCTCCCTGGACCAATATGCTGATGATGGTCCTTGTTTGCATCGTTTTGGGCACCGTTTTTTCATACGTCACGCTT
Source organism: uncultured Clostridia bacterium (assembly GCA_946408995.1). Classification (GTDB taxonomy): domain Bacteria; phylum Bacillota; class Clostridia; order Christensenellales; family Aristaeellaceae; genus RUG756. Next base: position 6,750 of record CAMJUL010000103.1, read on the forward strand.
CGGACAGAAAACTGCATGTATGCAGCCGTCATGCACGGCGTAGTCAACACGATCGGCGCATTGCCTGTTAATCTGACGTTTCGTATGGAAAGCAATTTGCTGGGCCCGAATGCGACCGGATTGCTGGGGCTGACGTTTCTCATGATGCTGGCGATCGGGCTGTGGTTCCATCTAAAATCAAAGCGGCGGATCCCTCCCCGCTGAATGGATGATGGAAAACGGCAAGGATTCCTTCCGTCTGCCTTTCAGCCGGGAGGCCATGAAACGCCGGGCGGTCCATTTTGCGGGGACGGTTCGGGGGACGTTCCCGAAGGAGCCCGCAGAGCATATCCGGCAGGGGGTCGTGAAGGAGGCGGAACAGTACGGAACAGAAAAAAAGGGCTCGCTTTTCTCCCTGGCACTGAACCTTCTCAAGCTTCACCATAAAATCCAAAATGACCGCTTGGAAACTACCCTGATTGTTCCAAAGGATTTCCCCATTGGTTTGTGAGCTGCGTTTGCTTTTCCTGGTACTGATTCCTGGTCTGTTTCCGTTATCCTTGTTTGCTTTACGCTTTTTTCACGCCTCTTGCTTTTTGCCGGACAAGAAAAGGGCTGCCCCTTCTGCCAAATCTTTATTTGGCGTTTTGAGACAGCCCTCCCCTTTGGGGAAGGGGACGCGTAGCGCCGGAAGAGGATTTGTCAGGTCTCGTCCCTGATGTTGCCTTCCCCTTTGGGGAAGGTGTCAGCGAAGCTGACGGAAGAGGTCCCCGCTGTGCCGGGTTCGCGGCCCTCCCTTGAAATGGGTCTTGGCCTGTTCCCCCGTCCGTACGAGGACCTCTTCCGGCCTTTCAGGCCACCTTCCCCAAAGGGGAAGGCTTCTGCGCAAAAGGGGAAGGCTTCGGCGCTGTCCCCTCCCCATCCGCTTTCCGGGCATCCCCGCTGTTTCCGCCAGGTCT
>CAMJUL010000104.1 GCA_946408995.1 uncultured Clostridia bacterium
CCTCCTTCAACTTGCTTTTACTTCCTCAATCTTGCGTCTCGCGGTGCAAGTGACCGATTTGACCGATTTGAGCCAAAGGTCTCTTTTGAAAAAGGAAATGCAGGTTCTCTCTTGCAATACCGCTGCTGCCGGCTGCCCCGTCATACGGTCGGTGGTCGGTAATCCGTATGCAGGAGAAACGGGGTACTGCTTCGTACTCCTGCCGGCTTCGTCTGCTGCCCGCTCCCCTTACAGGATCTTCTCCATCCCCACCTTGTAGGGCTTCAGGCCCATGGCCTCGTAGAACCGCATGGCCCCGGGGTTCAGGCTCCACACGTTCAGCGTCACGTTGTAGCAGCCAAGGGCCCGGGCGTACCCGAGCACGTGCTCATACAGGGACTTCCCCACCCCCTGCCCCCGGCAGCATTCGTCCACGCAGATGTCGTCAATGTACAGGGTGGTCCGGTCCGTCTGGTTGTGGTCCCCCAGATGCTTTTCCAATACGCAGAAGGCGTAACCCTCCGCCGTCCCGTCCTCCCGGACCCGGACGAAAACCGGCCTTTCCACATCCCTGAGGAGGGCCTCCAGTTCCCCCGCGTCATACTTGGTGCCGTCCATCCTGAACAGGTCCGGCCGGCCCTTGGCGTGCACGTTGTTCACCTGCCTCAACAGCCGAAGCAGTTCTTTGATGTCCCCTTCCTCTGCGCGTCTGATCATGCTGTTTCTCCGTTTCCTTCCGCGTTTTTCCCGTTGATTATAGTCCCCTCCCCTTCCCCGGGCAATCCCCCCAGGCCGCCGGGAAGGGGCGCTCGCTGTATTTTTTCCGTTCCTTTTCCCTTTTTTCCGCTTCCAAGCGGCCTGCGTATGCCGCTCCTTGCCGCGCCGGCAAAAAAACGGAAAAAAAGCGGCTCCTCTTCCGGGAAGGCCGTGCATTTTTCCAAAGAATCGTGTATAATGTTCCCCGGCTGCCTCTTTCCCCCGGGGAGGGAGGATCCGGCCGGATTTTGCCCATTTCCGGGGGTTGACAAAGCGGGCGGCCGCGTGCATAATATTGCATGTTCAGTGTATATTTTTTCATTTTCGGAGGCGTTCCATGAAGAAAGAAGACATCAAGAAGGTCGTACTCAGCTATTCCGGAGGTCTGGACACCTCCATCATCATTCCCTGGCTGAAGGAAAACTACAACAACTGCGAGGTCATCGCCGTCTGCGGCAACGTCGGCCAGAACGACGAATTGGAGGGCCTGGAGGAAAAGGCCCTGAAGACCGGCGCCAGCAAGCTGTACGTGCTGGACCTGACCGAGGAATACGTCAACGATTTCATCATTCCCACCATGAAGGCCGGCGCGGTGTACGAGGATTACCTGCTTGGCACCAGCCATGCCCGGCCCTGCATCGCCAAGGGGCTGGTCGAGATCGCCAAAAAGGAGCATGCCGACGCCATCTGCCACGGCTGCACCGGCAAGGGCAACGACCAGGTCCGCTTCGAGCTGGCCATCAAGCACTTTGCCCCCTCCATGCCCATCATCGCTCCCTGGCGGGAATGGAACATCAAATCCCGGGATGAGGAGATCGACTACGCCGAGGCCCACAACGTGCCCCTGCGCATCAACCGGGAGACCAACTATTCCAAGGACAAGAACCTCTGGCACCTGAGCCACGAAGGGTTGGACCTGGAGGATACCGGCAACGAGCCCCAGTACGAAAAGAAGGGCTTCCTGGAGATGGGCGTCTCCCCCATGGACGCGCCGGACGAGCCCACCTATGTCACCCTGGAATTTGAAAAGGGCATTCCCACCGCCCTGGACGGCGAAAAGCTTTCGCCCCTCCAGATCATCCTCAAGCTCAACGAGCTGGGCGGCAAAAACGGCATCGGCATCATCGACATCGTGGAAAACCGTCTGGTGGGCATGAAGTGCCGCGGCGTCTACGAGACCCCCGGCGGCACCATCCTCTACAAAGCCCACAAGGTGCTGGAGACCCTGTGTCTGGACAAGATGACCGCCCATGAAAAAGAGCGGCTTTCCATCACCTTCGCCGAATTGGTGTACAACGGCCAGTGGTTCACCCCCCTGCGGGAGGCCCTGAGCGCCTTCGTGGACAAGACCCAGGAGCGGGTCACCGGCAAGGTGCGCCTGAAGCTGTACAAGGGCAACATCATCAACGCCGGCGTCTGGAGCCCCTGCAGCCTCTACAGCGAGGAGATCGCCACCTTCGGCGAAAGCGATTATGACCAGACCGACGCCAAGGGCTTCATCAATCTCTACGGGCTGCCCATCAAGGTGCAGGCCCTGGTGGACGGCCGCAAATAAACAGACGCCCTCATGAATGCTTCTTTTCTGTCCCGGGCAGGCTCTGCCCGGGACAGACGGACTTTCCGGCCCGGGTCCCCCGGCGCCGCGCATTGAAGGAGACACCATGGCAAAAATGTGGGCCGGCAGGACCAGCGGGCAGACCTCTTCCGTTGCCGACGATTTCAATTCCTCCATTTCCTTTGATTCCCGCATGTACGCCCAGGACATCCGGGGCAGCATCGCCCACGCCCGCATGCTTTTAAAGCAGGGCATCCTGGAGGAGGGGGAGGTGAGGCAGATCATCGAGGGCCTGGAAGGGATCCTCGCCGACATCGAAAGCGGCCGCCTCCCCTTTGATCCCCACGCCGAGGACATTCACATGTTCGTGGAGGAGGAGCTGACCAAACGCATCGGCAGCGCCGGCAAGCGCCTGCACACGGCCCGCAGCCGCAACGACCAGGTGGCCCTGGACATGCGCATGTACCTGCGGGACGAAACGAAAGGGATCCTTGCCCTGGTGCTGGATCTGATGGACGCGCTCCTAAAGCAGGCCAAGGCCGGCCAGGACCTGGTGATGCCGGGCTACACCCACCTGCAGCGGGCCCAGCCGATCGTATTCTCCCATCACCTGATGTGCTACGAAATGATGCTGGAAAGGGATGTGGGCCGCCTTGAGGACGTCCTTGGGCGCATGGACCAATGCCCCATCGGGTCCTGCGCCCTGGCGGGCACCACCTACGACACCGACCGGGCCTACGAGGCCGGATTGCTTGGCTTTTCCGCCCCCTGTCTCAATTCCCTGGACGGGGTCAGCGACCGGGATTTCTGCCTGGAGCTGCTCTCGGCGCTCTCCATTTTAATGATGCACCTGAGCCGGCTCAGCGAGGAGATCATCCTCTGGAGCAGCTGGGAATTCAAATTCGTCGAGCTCAGCGACGCCTTCACCACCGGCTCCTCCATCATGCCCCAGAAGAAAAACCCGGACATGGCCGAACTCTGCCGGGGCAAGACCGGGCGGGTCTACGGCCACCTGATGGCGCTTCTGACCACCCTCAAGGGCCTGCCTCTGGCCTACAACAAGGACATGCAGGAGGACAAGGAGGGGGTCTTCGACGCGGTGGACACCGTCAGGATGTGCCTGAAGGTGATGGCCCCGATGATCGCCACCATGACCCCCCTGAAGGAGAACATGCGCCGCGCGGCCCAGAAGGGCTTTATCAACGCCACGGACCTGGCCGATTACCTGACCCGCAAGGGCCTGCCCTTCCGGGAGGCCTACAAGCTGTCCGGGCAGCTGGTCACCGAATGCATCCAAAGGGACACCGTCCTGGAGGAACTGCCCCTGACAGCCTACCAAAGCTATTCCCCGCTGTTTGAGGAGGACGTTTACCGGGCCATCAGCCTGGACGAATGCGTGGAAAAGCGCATCAGCCAGGGCGGCACCGGCCCGGAATCCGTCAAAAGCCAGATCGCGCACGTGGAGGCCTTCCTGGCCCGGAACCGGTCCGGAGCCGCCTCCGACGAATAAGACCCAAAGGAGCTGCCCTGTGAAAAAGAAAGTATTCATCAACGGCGCTGCCGGCACCACCGGCCTGAACATCGTCACCCGGCTGAGCGGCCGCGGGGACCTGGACCTGGTGCTGCTGCCGGAGGAAACGCGCAAGGATCCCGCCGCCGTCAAACAGGCCCTGAACGACAGCGACATCGCCTTTTTCTGTCTCCCGGACGACGCGTCCCGGGAGGCCGTCGCCTGGCTTGAAAACCCGGATACCGTGGTGCTGGACACCTCCACCGCCCACCGGACCGCCCCGGATTGGGTCTACGGCTTTCCGGAGGTGCAGGAGGACGGGTTCCAACGGATCGCCCATGCCAAACGGATCGCCGTCCCCGGCTGCCACGCCTCCGGCTTCATCGCCCTTGTCACGCCCCTGATCCGCTCCGGGCTTCTGTCAAAGGACGCGCTGCTCACCTGCTTCAGCCTGACCGGGTACTCCGGGGGCGGCAAGAAAATGATCGCCCAATATGAGGAAGACGGGCGGGATCCCCTGCTGGACGCGCCCAGGCAGTACGGCCTGAGCCAGAAACACAAGCACCTGCCGGAGATGCAGGCCATGACCGGCCTGGACACCGCGCCCCTGTTCTGCCCCATCGTTTCGGATTTCTACGCCGGCATGGAGGTGACCGTGCCCCTGCACGCTTCCCAGCTGAAGGGGGACCTGCAGGATGTGCGTCAGGCCTATCTTGCGGCTTATACCGGGCCGGTGGTCACCTTCCGCGAAGCGGCCGACGAAAACGGCTTCCTGTCCGCGGGAAGGTTCGCCGGGCGGGACAGCATGGAGATCACCCTGACCGGGAACGGGGAGCGCATCCTCCTCACCGCCCGGTACGACAACCTGGGCAAGGGCGCCTGCGGCGCCGCCATCGAGTGCCTGAACCTGGTCCTGGGATGCGGCCTCACCGAAGGCCTTGTCCTGTGACGATACCGCTCTATACGAAAGGATAAGCCATGAAGACGATCCCTGGCGGCGTATGCGCCGCGAAAGGCTTTCAGGCCGCCGGCGTGCGCTGCGGCATCCGGAAAAACAGCACCAAGGAAGACCTGTCCCTGATTCTGTCCGCCTGTGAGGCGGACGCAGCCGCGGTCTATACCACAAACCTGGTCAAGGGCGCCCCGCTCTATGTGACAAAAGAGCACCTGAAAAACGGCAAAGCCCGGGCCGTGATCTGCAACAGCGGCAACGCCAACACCTGCTGCGGGAACGGCGTCGCCGTGGCGGAGGAGATGTGCGAGGCAGCCGCCAGGGTTTGCGGCATTGACCCCGCCGACGTGATCGTGGCCTCCACCGGCGTCATCGGCCAGCCCCTGGACCCAACGCCCATCCGGGCGGCCCTGCCCGCCCTGTACGCGTCCCTCGGCGCGGACGAGACGGCCAGCCTCAACGCCGCCCACGGCATCATGACCACCGATACCCGCGTCAAATCCGTCGCCGTGGAGTTCTCTGTGGGCTCCAGGGTCTGCCGCATCGGCGGCATCGCCAAGGGCAGCGGCATGATCCATCCCAACATGGCCACCATGCTGGTCTTCCTGACCACCGACTGCGCAATCGACGCAGGCCTGCTTGAAAAGGCCCTGAAAACGGATGTCCGGAACACCTTCAACATGACCAGCGTGGACGGGGACACCTCCACCAACGACATGTGCTGCATCCTGGCCAACGGCCTTGCGGGCAACGAGAAGATCACCCGGGAGGGGGCAGACTTTGAGGCCTTCATGAAGGCCCTCAACACCGTCACCATGCACCTTTGCCGCTGCATCGCCGGAGACGGGGAGGGCGCCACCAAGCTGCTGGAATGCCGCGTCACCGGCGCCGCCACGCTGGAGGCCGCCCGGAAGATCGCCAAATCCGTCATCTGCTCCTCCCTGGTCAAGGCCGCCATGTTCGGCGCCGACGCCAACTGGGGGCGCGTCATGTGCGCGGCGGGCTATGCCGGGGTGCCCGCCGGCCTGGACAAGGCCGACGTGGCCTTTTCCTCCCCGGCCGGCACGGTGCTGGTGTGTCAAAACGGCTTCCATCATGCCTTCAGTGAGGAGGAGGCCAAGGCCATCCTCTCCGAAAAGGAGATCGACATCCTCCTGACCCTCCGGGACGGGGCCTTCTCCGCTTCCGCCTGGGGCTGCGACCTGACCTACGACTATGTCAAAATCAACGGGGATTACCGGACCTGACGGCCTCTAACTTGTCTGAAACGCCAGAAAGGAAACAACAACATGGACAGCACCCTTTCCAATTCCCAGCGGGCCGAAGTCATCGTACAGGCCCTGCCCCTGATCCAGAAGTACAACGGCAAGATCGTCGTGGTCAAATACGGCGGCAACGCCATGATCAACGAGCAGCTCAAGCAGCAGGTGATGGAGGACATGGTGCTCCTGCAGCTCATCGGCGTCCGGGTGGTGCTGGTGCACGGCGGCGGCCCCGAGATCACCGAAACCATGGCGCGCCTTGGCAAGAAAAGCGAATTCGTGGACGGCCTCAGGGTCACCGACAAGGAGACCGTGGACATCGTGCAGATGGTCCTGGCCGGCAAAATCAACAAGACCCTGGTCAACCTGCTGCAGACCAAGGGCGGTAAGGCCATGGGCATCTCCGGCATGGACGGCAGGCTGATCCAGGCCGAAATGAAGGACGAGCGCCTGGGCTATGTGGGCTCCGTCACGAAGGTCAACACCCAGCCCATCCTGGACCTGCTGGAGAAGGGCTATATCCCGGTGGTCTCCACCCTGGGATGCGACAAGCAGGGCAACGTCTACAACATCAACGGCGATACCGCCGCGGCCTACCTCGCCGGCGCCCTGGGCGCCAAGCGCCTGATCATGATGACCGACATCGCCGGCCTGCTTCGGGACAAGGACGACCCCTCCAGCCTCATCAGCCGCATCACCGTGCAGGAGGCCCGGGGCCTGTATCAGAGCGGGGTCATCTCCGGCGGGATGATCCCCAAGGTGGACTGCTGCATCCAGGCCATCGACAAGGGCGTTCAGAAGGTCATCATCATGGACGGACGGGTGCCCCACGCGCTGCTGCAGGAACTGTTGACCAACGAAGGGGCGGGGACGATGGTTGAACCCGCCTGAGGCGGGTTCCGCGGGGGGGATTGCGATCCCCCCCGCGAGCCCCCCGCGGATTACGCGGATTTCGGGGGTTACGGGGGTTACGGGGGTTACGGGGCTGGGGAAGGGATACCCCTTCCCCAAGTCCCCATCCCGCCGCCGGCACCGGCTTCCTGCGTCCAGACGATGCCGGCGGCCGGGTGCGAACCCTTCACCAGTCCTGCGGGGACTGGTTCAGGGTTCGTTCCGCTTTGGCGTACACGCCGCCAAAGCAGATTGCAATTGGAGGGTGTTCCCCCTCCAATACCTCCCCTCACCATATGATACGTCGTTTTGCTGCAGCTGCTCCGTTTCACTCGCGCTGCCGGCAGCACAGCTGCCGTCGGACGCGCATCGTGGGTGTTTGGCCTTTACCTCCGATGCCCCCCTCGCTATATGTTACGTCGTTTTGCTGCAGCTGCTCCGTTTCACTCGCGCTGCCGGCAGCACAGCTGCCGTCGGACGCGCATCGTGGGTGTTTGGCCTTTACCTCCGATGCCCCCCTCGCTATATGTTACGTCGTTTTGCTGCAGCTGCTCCCGTTTGCTCGCGCTGCCGGCAGCACAGCTGCCGTCTGACGCGCATCATGGGTGTTTGGCCTTTGCCTCCGATGCCTCCCTCGCTATATGTTACGTCGTTTTGCTGCAGCTGCTCCGTTTCACTCGCGCTGCCGGCAGCACAGCTGCCGTCGGACGCGCATCGTGGGTGTTTGGCCTTTACCTCCGATGCCCCCCTC
>CAMJUL010000105.1 GCA_946408995.1 uncultured Clostridia bacterium
GAGGAGAATCTGCGCAAGAAAGAGGAACTTTGGGGCTTTATCCGGGAGCATAATCCAAAGCTGTATGCGTCGCTGAGAAAACGTTTTCTTGGCAGGATGCTGCATTTAAAGGGAAAAGCAGGAAGAAAAATGATCCTGGCCGGCTATTGGATCGCCAACAGGATCTTCGGGTTTAATTGAAACAGGTTTTGCTGTCTTTCTTTTGTTACGCCGATTCTCCCGCAAGCGCCCTGGCGGCAAGGACCAGGAACATAAAACGGGTGGACCCGCCGCCCATGACATATTCCGTCTGCTGCCATAAGTAGGGCCAGTCCTTCAGCTCCGGGAAATCCGGGCGGATCAGCGCCGTACCGGAAACGACGCCGCCTGGAACAAAGGAGGAGTCCGCACGGTTGAAACCGTATGCGGATGTGACGCTGTTTGCCCCGATGCCGGAGGCGAAGGAGATGCTTTTTCCTGGATGACATCCAAGGACAAAATCCAGGGCACGCCAGGTCAGTTCCGGCGTATAGAGGTCCGGAAACGCCCGATGAAGGAAATAGTGCTCGCAGCCGAGACGCTGGATCTCCCAGCCCGCGCCCCAAATGTGTGGACGGTAAGGAACACCGTAAGGAGTCTGAAGGGCAAGAAGGGCTTCCTGTTTGCTGTAATTGTCCAGATCCCTTCGCAGGGCCGCACGAAAGCCTTCGTCCCTGATAAAGGGACAGACCCTTGCCGCGACCCAGCCGAGCTTTTCCGGATAAGCGTTCAACAAAGAGACTTCTTCAAGAACAACCTGGACGAATTCCTTGTCTCCGGTGGTCAGATACAGCTCGGCGGCAGCGTGGAACCTGGCACAGCGGGCGTTTTGACTGTCCGCGTCTGTAAGGGCGAACAGCGCTTTGGCCGCCTCAAGGCATTCGCCTGAAAGAACAGGATCGTATTCCTTTAGTGCGCTGGAGATGCAGGCCAGATGGGCTGCAGTGGTGAGCTCACGGGCCGGGTTGTTTTCGGTGAAAACCCATCGCGCGTCCTTCGCTCCTGGACTGTTTTCCGTCATGTTGGCAGCATCGCCCAGCAGGACATACTGGCGAAGCCGGCCGGCGATGATCCCTCTGTACAGCCTGCCCATGGAACGCCATCCGCTTAAAACCGCCAGGGCGCCGTGCTCTATCTGCTCAAGAACATCATTTTTGCCGTCCGGCTGATGGATTTCCACCGTTTTGTTTTTCTGGTCGACGGTGGTCGAATCCCATTCCGGATGGAACTGCTCATAAATCATCGAAAGCAGATACGCTTCGCCGGATTGGGATTCGATCCGCAGATCGAAATCGCCGGCATCGTGCCATCCTCCCTGCGCAAGCCCCGGTACGCAGGAACAGGGCTTGTAGCGGGTCAGGGTTTTTTCCCCCTGCCGGTACCCGTCAAAATGATTCCAATTCAGGGGCGCCATACGCGCGTCATCCATGTGGCACCTTCCGTGCCACACCCTGTATTTTTCCGATACGCGCATATGGCACATCTGAACAGGCAGGAAATATTCGAGAACAGGCTGCCACACACCACGGTCAAAAACAGACGGACTGATTTGGAAAACGCCGGTTCGTACTCCTTCGCAGTCGATGAAATACAGCCCCTCTTCCGTAACGGCACTGAAATCAAAGGTCAGATACCGATAACGCAGAAAGGTCCCCCATTCCGATGCCAGGCCCTGAAGAACGACTTCGGGCCCTTGATGGGTCACCCTGGACAGGCGGATTTCCTTTGGCCCGCAATCCCGTTGATCGGTTTCAATGACCGCCGTCTTTGGCTGACAGGGGAGATACCCCACCTGGGAGATCTGCACCCTGGGAGCACAGCGCCAGTCTTTTACGGCGTTGGGACGGATCCGCCATTGAAGGGCGTGCTTTCCTTTGTCCGAAAGGGGGGAGGAGAGGACAAACCAGCCGTTGTTGTGGTTCAGGCGTCCGTCGTACAGGCGAAGAACGGATTCGTCGCACTCCACCGTCATTTGAAGCAGAGGCTCTTCCGGGCATAGCGTAAAGCGATGGCCTTCGGCATAGGGAACCGCAGTGTCCTCGTCCGCCCGAAGAGGGGCATAATCGCAGCCCTCTTCCATCAGCCAGCGGGTATTCTCCTCCGTTGTATCCGGGTGGGGAAGAATACCTTTCTCATAGAGGGAGGGCTTATGGCTCAATGGCCCCACGGGCTGACGAGGGAAGGTCCCCTGCGTATGATCCATCAGCCATGCTTTGCCAAAAAGCAGGCCCGGGAAAAGTTCAAGGTTAAAGCAGACGTGCTCTTTCCAAACGTCGGGAAGCGGGGAGGAGAGATCGACCGTTATCAGGACGGCGTCTCCGTCTGCCTGGGCGGACACCGTGTAACACAGATTGCAGTCCGGATACACCATCGGATTAAAGCCTTTCAGATGCGCTTCTGCATCTGGATATTGCAAAGAGGCGGTCACGGTTTCTTTGTCCGGATCCACGGTGCGGCGTATCAGCTTTGGAACGGGCTGCCATTGCCCGGGAGTCGGTTCGAACCGGAGATCCCCATTGGCTGCCAGCCTCTCCCCATGCATCAATACGCTGATCCCGCTCTGGTGGCCCGCAGGATAGAAATCCTCAAAGACGATGATGTCGGTTCCATAGCGGTTGAAATACCCTTTCTCCTTTAAAAGACGAAACGGCTGTTCCTGAATGGGATTCGGCATGAAGGCGTCCTCTTTTCTGCATAATTGGGCTGAAGGTCTCAGGATGGGAACAGAATCTCCAGGTAGAGGCTTTGTCCGGGCCGGATGGGAAAGGCAAAGACCGTTTCCTTGACAGCGTTACGGGTCATCGCGGCATCCCCTCTGTGCTGGGGAGGCTCAAGAGCGGCGGATGGCGGGAAAAAAGTCCCGTTTCGCAGTCCCGTACCCCAACGCAGTCTCCCCGGACGATCAGGCGCGCGATGGATTGCATTGGACGGAAAGAGTGGACGCACACATGATGGTCCCTGTAGGCGATCAGGCTCATCTTGGGTTCGGAAGCGAGATAGGCGGACTGTCCGGCGGAGAGCTCCGCATTCAAAACCTGGATGACCTCCCTGGGCAAACGATACAGATCCGAGAAGTTCTCCGGACCATTGAGGATCAGAAGCCGTCCTTTTCCGTAAAAATCGCTGGTGAGCAGGGGCGCATTGTTTTCCCCGGAGAGCACAAGAATGTCCGCCCAGGTGGCGTTGGTTTTGTAATCAAGCATTTCAAACAAAACAGGTTCCGAGCCTTTGGCGTAACGGATGTCTGAATAATTCCAATCGCACCGGTCGATCATGTATTCTTTTCCAAGAAAATGCCGGTGCGTCAGGCGTACGCTGGTCATGTCACAAATGCCGCGGTCATAGGTCTGGCGTAAAAAGCCCGTTGTGACAATGGCTTTCCCACCGCGGCGAACATAAGCCTCCAGCATATCCACGGCTTCCGGGATACAGGCAGTGCGCTGTGTGAACAAAACTGCAGGGGCATCAGCCGGGAAATCCGGCATGGGTTCCAGCTGCAGACCGCACATGCCAAGATACGCGCACAGCTGATCTTCCCCGTCCGCATCAAACGGTTCCCAAACCGGGGTGCCTGTTGGAAGCTCCCGGCCTTCCAGAAAGGAATCCACCCTGCGGAGCACGCTGTCTAATGCGGGGAGCGCGGGGGAAGGCAGAAGAGAGGAAAAATTGAACAGTGTCAGTTCCTTTGCGCCGGCAAGAAGGGTAAACTCTGCCTGCTCAAGAAAACGGTTCAGATTATCCGAACTGCCTCCCAGGTCGATCCATCCGCCGCCATTGCGGCCGGGCGCGGTATTTTCAAGAAGCCGAAGAATGCCATAGGAGGCATAACGCTGAAGATGCTGGCTGGCATAAAAAGGCTCCCGCGTTTCAGTCCCGGTATAAATCAAATCAAAAATGTCCCTTTGGATCTCCGGATTGTACCCGGAAGCATGATGACTTTCATACCAGTTGGGGTATTTGATGATAAAGCGCAATCCCGGCCGGATTTTTTTTGCCTCGCGGACGATCTCACGGGAGAATTCCCGCATCTGACGCTGACGGAACGCGCTCCAGCTGAGGCTTCCCTTTGCTTCAATGCATTTTTCACAGCGGCAGGAGGAAAAAAATAGTCATCCAAAATGATTTCGTCAAACACCGAAGCGGCCTCGCGCACAATGCGCAGGTATTCGGCCTTGTGAGCGGGGTCGGTATAACAAAAGGTATCAAACAGGGAAGGCTTCTGCTCCTTTCCAACAAGAGCGGTGCTGGTGATGCCGCCGGAAACGGTCAATCCGTATTCCTCCAGAAGCGCCTTGATTTGACAAAGCCTGGAAACCGGAACATCCGATTTTGCCCGGTGGTTTTCTACATAGACTTTGTTCAGCGGCAGATAACGCAGGTACTGTTCAACGCCTCTCCTGATCTCTGCATCGGAGAGCTTTTCCGCGTCATACGCGTATAGATAGGATGCCACATTAAAATGACGGTATTTTTCCATACAGAGCGCTCCTTTTGGACATTCCCGGATGATTCTTCCTGTATGGTAAGGGCAGGAGGCATGTTAGTCAACCCAAATAAAAGAACCCTTTTCCAACTTTACCTGACAGATACAATCAGATTGCATCTATCGATTATCAGATAGAAGGATTTGTTTTTTCTCCTGTGGATTGTGAACTTGTCTGACCTTACCGGTTGTGATAGAATGCGATTGGACACAGCTGTTTATCCATTGCCTTGGGAGACGGAACCTGTGTTTAGCGTTAAGACGATTGGAGCATGCTTTGAACAAAGAATTGCAGGAAAAGCTGAAAAAAGTAATCAACAGCTCAGCGCTGAAAGCCGTATTCCAATGGGCTGGACCTGTGCGAACCAAAATCATTCTGATCTGCCTGCTGGGGATGGTTTCATCCCTGCTGTCCCTTCTGGTAACGATGGCGACCAAAAGGCTGATCGACGGGGCCATCGCTTCAAATCTTCAGGATCTATGGGTGTACGGAGCGGTCCTGACCGGACTGGTCCTTGGGGAGCGTGGACTTGCGGTCTGGATCGCTTCGATCCGGCTGCAGGCATCCACGGCCTTTCAAAGGCACCTCCAGGGGATGGTGACTGCCTCCATTCTTGGCAAGGAATACGCCGGGCTGAGGAGATTCCACAGCGGGGAACTGGTCAGCCGTGTGTTCTCGGATGTGAATGTAGTGAAGAACGGCGTGATGTCGCTTCTGCCGTCTCTTGCGCGTATGGCTGTTTCTTTTGTCGGGGCTGCGGTGCTTCTTGTTGCCATGGACTGGCGGTTTGTTCCGCTCCTGATCCTGACCGGGATCGCAGGCTCCTTCTTTACGGTTTTGCTGCGTGAGCCGATGAAACGGCGGCACAAACGGATGCAGCAGGCGGAGGCGCGTCTCCACGCGGGTACGCAGGAAACCATGGAAAACGTGCATTTGATCAAGGCCTCCGTATCCGAGCGGCGCGCGCTGGATATTCTGGAGGAAGAACGGAACGATCTCCAGCGGCAGCAGGTGCGCAATGGCCGGATGGGCATTCTTATGAACAATGGGATGGGCGTAGTGTTCGATCTTTCCTGGCTGGCCTGCAATTTGTGGGGATGCATCAAGATCTTTCAAGGAAGCTTTACCTATGGATCGCTGGCGGCCTTGATCCAGTTGATGGGGGAGATACAGGCGCCGATCGCAGATGCCGTGGACATCGCCCGTGAAATGTATGCCGTGATCGCCTCTTCTGAAAGGCTCCTTGAGGTCGTGGGACTTCCCGAAGAGCAGACCGGGACCGTATTAACGGATTTTGATGAGATCAGGCTTGAAAATGTGAGTTTTCAATACGCGGACGGCAATGAAGAAGTCCTTAAGGGTTTGAATGGTGTTGTGCACCGTGGGGAGTTCGTCGCGCTCACCGGGCTCTCCGGAGGCGGCAAATCCAGCCTTTTCCAGCTGCTGCTGGGGATTTACAAACCTAACGACGGGCTGGTCCTTTTCAAGCAGGGGGAGGTGACCGTTCCAGCCTGCCGTGGTACCAGGAAACTGTTTGCTTATGTGCCCCAGGGAAACACCCTCATGTCCGGCACCCTGCGGGACAACCTGACCCTGTTTGCCGAGAAAGCGGGGGAGGAAGAGATCCGAAAGGCGGTCCATGCGGCGTGTCTTGATCCGCTTGTTGCGGAAATCGGCCTGGATGCCATGCTTGGGGAAAGGGGGATCGGACTCAGCGAAGGACAGGCTCAGCGGGTCGCGATCGCCCGGGCCCTGCTTTCAGGGGCGCCGATCCTTTTGCTGGATGAGTCCACCAGCGCGCTCGACGAGGCAACCGAAGCCCTGCTGCTTCAAAACATCGAAAAAATGCGGGACAAGACGGTCCTGATCGTGACCCATCGCCCCGCGGCGCTGGAGATCTGTGATTATGAATACCATCTGCAGGACGGACGCCTGATCCGGCGGCCTGACGATTCCTGAAGAAGAGGTGTTTTCTTGTCCACTGCCTGTATTCCATGTCCAGGGGATGAACGCATTTTTAGACAAAGTGAGG
The DNA here is from genome assembly GCA_946408995.1 of uncultured Clostridia bacterium. Classification (GTDB taxonomy): domain Bacteria; phylum Bacillota; class Clostridia; order Christensenellales; family Aristaeellaceae; genus RUG756. The sequence continues at coordinate 6,535 of CAMJUL010000105.1, forward strand.
GAATATGAAAACTTTTATTATTGGCGATATCCATGGCTGCAGAGACGCTCTTGCCCGACTTTTGGACAAAGTCGCCCCGTTTCCCCGGGAGGACAGAGTGATTTTGCTCGGGGACCTGTTTGACCGCGGTCCGGATTCCTATGGCGTCTGGAAAGAGGTCCTTTCCCTGTCGGATTTCTTTGAGGACCGTTTTTTTCTGCTGAGAGGAAATCATGAGGATTATCTGATGGCGGAGAAATTGACCTTTTCCCAGAAGCTGATGTGGAACCGGGTCGGGAGAAAAGCGACGGTCAAGTCTTTTGCCGAGCATGGCAAAAAGGTGGAGGAGACCCTGCCCTGGCTGAGGGAGCATACCATCCTCTTCTATCGGGACGAGGAGATCCAGTGCGCCCATGCGGGCGTGCTCTCCGAACCGATCGAAAGCAACGATCTGCATACCCTCGTGCATGACCATGGGGTTGCCCTGTCCAACCGGTATGCGGGACGGCTGACAGTCACCGGGCACATCGCCCTTGGCATTCCGACCTGGTTTGCCGGGGATGGAGAAACACGTGAGAAGATTTATTGGGGAGAGGATAATCCGCTGCCCTCCCGGGGCGTATTATGCATCGACACCGGCTGCGGCAAAGGCGGACGTCTGACTGCTATGATCCTGAAGGGGGATACGTACCGCCTGGAGAGCACCGGGACCTTATGAAAGCAAGGGGCCCCTGCGGAAGGAGAAACCAACCAAAGCTTTTCCGTGAATAATGCCTGGAGGCCATATACCCGCTGAAAGCCCTGAAAGCTCGTCTGTGCTTCACTTCTTCCGGAGCGCGGCCTGAGACAGCGGCGGACATCGCCCTTTTGCCATAATGAATCTTGAAAAAGGAAACGCGCTGCGGGGTTTTCCCATCCGCAGCGCGTTTTGGATGGTGTGCCGGGCATGGCACAATTCTAGCGGGTGAAAGTCCTGTCACGGGTAT
>CAMJUL010000106.1 GCA_946408995.1 uncultured Clostridia bacterium
TGGAAAATTTCTCGGATATCCTTGACACGGGTCACTTCATAACAGGGATTAGGGGTTAGGAATTAGGGACGGAGGACGGGGGGACGAGGACCTCTTCCGTCAGGCCCTTGAGGGGCCTGCCACCTTCCCTCAGACGCCGGGAGGCTGGTCAGGGCCGAGACCTGACAAGTCCCCAGAGGGGAAGGCTTTTGGAGGGAGCGGCGCCGAGCTTACTGCCGGGGCAACGGGATGAACCTGGGAGAGTCAAGAGAGAGTCCTGGGAGAATTCTGGGAATTCTGGGATAAAACCTGGGATCGAGCGCGGGAGACGGAGACAGGACAAGACGAAGAAAGGCGGGGATGAAAAAGATGAGTGAGCGGGATGCGAGAAAGAGGTTTGAGGACGCGATGCGGGCGAGCGAAGAGAGGCGGAACCGGGAGGCGAGCCTGGAGCAGAGCGGATTTGAAAGGGGGCAGGACTCGGGCACGGCCGCGGGCGGCGTGCCGGGCGGAGGCGCCGGCGTTGCCGGCAGGGACGGAGCAGGATGGAACGGGACCGGCGCTGCCGGCAGGGACGGAGCCGGCATCGGGGCCGGTTGGAACGGTGCCGGGCAAAATGTGGGAGGACTCAACAATCATTCGCAAGAACGCAATCTTTTTTCACGAAATCGTGATTTTTATTCTGCGAACGCGAATGTGGGCGGGAATGGGAACGTGCTGAACGGGGAGCCGGTGGCGCAGGTATTCCCCGGGGAGAGCGCGGCGGCGCTGCTGGGCGTGGAGACGGGGACGGAAGAGGACCGGGAGGAGGGGTCCATCGGGAAGAAGGAGCTGAGCAAGGCCAGGGAGATCCTGAACCGGTACAAGGCGGGCAAGAACACCATGGATCAGCGCATCGTGGAAAATGAGAAGTGGTGGCGGATGCAGCACATGGGCATGGTGAACCAGAAGATCCGCCGGACCACGGACACACCCAGCGGGTGGCTGTTCAACAGCCTGGCGAACAAGCACGCGGACGCGATGGACAATTACCCAAGCCCCAGCGTGCTTCCCAGGGAGGCCGGGGACCGGAAGGACGCGGAGGCGCTGAGCAGCGTGCTGCCGGTGATCCTGGAGCAGAACGACTTTGAGCAGGTCTATGACGAGACATGGCAGTACAAACTGAAGAGCGGGACGGGCTGCTACGGTGTTTTCTGGAACAACCGGAAGTTGGGCGGCCTGGGCGACATCGACGTAAAGCGGGTGGACGTTTTGAACCTGTACTGGGAACCGCGGGTCAGCGACATCCAGGACAGCCGGAACCTGTTCTATGTGTACAGCGCGGACAACGAGAGCCTGCGGCAGCAGTATCCGCAGCTGGAGGGGCACCTGGGCGGCCGGGATTTCACCACGGTGCAGTACGCCTACGAGGACAGCGACCCGCAGGACGCGGAGAAAAGCACGGTGATCGACTGGTATTACAAGAAATGGCAGAACGGGCGGGAGGTGCTGCATTACTGCAAGTTCTGCGGGGAGACGGTGCTGTACGCCACGGAGAACGAGGCGGGGATGCAGGACCGGGGGATCTACGACCACGGACTGTACCCGTTCGTGCTGGACGTGATGTTCAAGATCGAAGGGAGCCCGGCGGGCTTCGGGTACGTGGATGTGATGAAGGGCGCGCAGACCCGGATCGACCGGCTGCAGAACGGAATCACGGAGAACGCCCTGGAGGTGGTCAACAACCGGTGGTTCATCCGGGACGGGGCGAGCATCAACGAAGAGGAATTCATGGACCACAGTAACAAGCTGGTGCACGTGGCCGGGGAGGTGACGGACCAGAACGTGCGGCAGATCACCGTGCCGGGGCTGAGCGGGAATTACCTTGAGATCCTTTCAAGCTACATCAACGAGCTGAAGGAGGTCAGCGGGAACCGGGACGTGAGCAACGGCGGGACGACCAGCGGGGTGACGGCAGCCAGCGCGATTGCGGCGATGCAGGAGGCCGGGAGCAAACTGAGCCGGGACACCATCAAGGCCGGTTACCGGGCCTTTGCCAAGGTGTGCAGCCTGGTGATCGAGAACATAAGGCAGTTCTACAGCGAGGAAAGGACCTTCCGGATCATCGGGGAGGACGGATCCGAGGAGTTCATCCAGTACAGCAACCGGCGGATCGCTGTAACGAGCCGGCCGGGGCTGTTCGGGATGGAGGACAGCCGGAAGCCGATCTTCGACGTGGTGGTGAAGGCGCAGAAGGCGAGCCCGTACAGCCGGATCAGCCAGAACGAGCTGGCGAAGGAATTCTATACCATGGGATTTTTCGACCCGGCGAACACGGACCGGAGCCTTGCGTGCCTGCGGATGATGGACTTTGAGGGCAAGCAGGAGATCATCCAGAACATCGAAAAGAACGGGACGCTGTATGACAAATTCCTGAAGCTGCAGACGCAGGCGGCGAAGCTGGCGAGCATCGTGGACCAGGAGCACGGCACCCAGGTGCTGCAGGGGCTGGTGCAGGAGGGCCTGATCGACGGCGGAGCGATGAGCAGCGCGCCCATGGGCGGGGTGGCGGTGAGCACGCCGACCATCAACAGCCTGGGGGCGGAGATGGGACGGAACAGCATCACGGAACGGGCGAGGATGGAGGCGAACGAGGCGACGGCGCCGAGATAACGCTACGCTTTCGCGGGGGGAATTGCGATTCCCCCCACGGAACCCCCCTGGGGGTTACGGAACCGGGAAAGGGAGACCCTTTCCCGAAACCCATACCCGGCCGCCGGCATCGGCTTCCTGCGTCCAGGCGACGCCGGCGGCCGGGTCTGAATCCTTCACCGATCCTGCGGGAACGGTTCAGGATTCCCCCGCTTTGCTCCCTCGCCGGGACGGCATCGCAACCGATATGCGATATGCGACACGCCGCCAAAGCGGATACGCAGTCGGGGAGGGCCCCGACACCCCCGGGGACGGGGACGGAGGATGGAATGATCGAAATAACGCTGGATTACAACGAGGAACGGGCAGAGATCACGGGGCACAGCGGGTACGACGAGAAGGGAAAAGACATCGTGTGCGCGGCGGTGAGCGCGCTGGTGCGGGTGCTGCAGAAGGCCGTCGACAAACAGGGAAGGATCACGGACGACGGGGAGCGGGTGATCATTGAAGGCGGGGGCAGGCTGTGGTTCACGGACGTGATGCAGGCAGTGGAGCCGGTGCTGGAGGAGATCGCGGAGAAGTACCCGGAGAACGTGAGGGTGTGGGTGCGGAGTTGGGGATCATAGGACGGGGAAAATGTGAAATGTGGAGAGTGCAGAGTGGAATGACGGAGAACGGGGAGGCGGGGACCTCTTCCGGCCCTCCGGGCCACCTTCCCTCAGACGCCGGGAGGCTGGTCAGGACCGAGACCTGACAAGTCCCCAGAGGGGAAGGCTACACGTCAGCGGTCGGACCGCTGACGCTGCTGCGAGAGGCAGAAGAAACTGGGATTGTCAATCGACGAAACTGGGATATCTGGGATAAAATCCGGGATTGATCGCGGGGGACGGAGAGACGCAGCCATGAAGGGGGGCGGCATTAAAAGAGATGGCGCAGATGAATATCGACCTGGACAAGATCGGGAAGCTGACGGAAGCGGATCTTGAGGACAAACAGACCTTGAAAAGGCTGGCGCAGTACGTTTACCAGCTGACCGAGCAGCTGAAGTACTGGCAGTACAACCTGGAGGCGGAGAACTTCAGCGGGGAGACGCAGGTGCTGATGCAGCGGATGGACGCGCTGGCCAAGCAGCTGAAGGTGAACGAGGAAAGCGGGGACGTGGTGGTGGAGACGCCGTCCGGGATCGAGGGCGTGGACGCGACCATGACCGGCACGAACAGCGCGACGCTGACCGGCGGGGGCCGGGTGACGGTGCAGAGCGGGAACCAGATGAACATCCAGGCCGCCTATAACATGGCCCTGAGCGCGAACGAACTGGTGCTGACGGGGTATCAGCTGCTGCGGGTGATCGCGTCGAGCGTGCTGAAGATCGAGGCGGTGAGCGAGGAAAGCTTCATCCGCCTGGCGTACAGCGCGGCGGGGCCGAAATTCATGGTGAACGGACAGGGGAACCTGACGGCGAAGACCGGGGACTTTGAGGAGCTGTACGTGGGCGGGCAGACCATCGCGAGCCTGATGGACGTGTACCGGGACCGGCAGATCGAGATCAGCACGGAGCAGCCGACGCGGACAGGCGTCATCTGGATCAAGCCGAGCCGGGAGGTGCGGCCGGTGGAAAAGAATATCTACTACACGGGCTACAGCATCAGCGGGACGACGATGAACGAGCAGACGAACACCAGGACGGTGCAGCTGCGGTGCCCGGACAGCGGGATCTCCAGGAACGTGAATGTGGATTACGGGGTGGGCATCCGGATCCTGAACGAAGGGGAGAGCACGGACCGGCTGACGGGGATCACGGTGACGATCACCGGGACGAACGCGGCGACCTACGCCACGGAGACGCTGACGGTGCTGTCGGAGAACCTGGTATCCAATCCGCGGCGGATCTTGCCGGGCGGGTACGCATCCTGGAGCGTGGAGACGCTGACAACGACCGGGGCGTCGAACCTGACCAGCGCGCAGACGATGACGATGACCATCACGGTGACATACGCGGAAGCGGGGACCAGGAGCATCCGGGCGAACGCGGTGCAGCTGAAGGTGCACGGGGTGGAAGGCCAGTACGCGCCGGAGAGCGATCCGCTGACGTGCCAGGTGTTCTATATTCCGGAGGCGGAGGAGTGACGGAGGAGGGATTAGGGAATAGGGAACGGAGAAGGAGCACGGGGGACGGGGAACGAGGACCTCTTCCGTCAGGCCCTTGAGGGGCCTGCCACCTTCCCTCAGACGCCGGGAGGCTGGTCAGGATTTGTCGAATATCGGTTTCGACAGCCACCCGGCGATTGAGGAATTGTCGAATATCGATTTCGACAGCCGCCCGGCGATTGAGGGGGCCGAGACCTGACAAGTTCCCAGATGGGAAGGCATTTGGACGGAGCTGCAGCGAGCGGTTCCCACAAAGTTACCGTAAAGTTGCAAAAACGGAGAAGGAGCGCGGGGGACGAGAAACGGGGACCTCTTCCGTCAGGCCCTTGAGGGGCCTGCCACCTTCCCCAGATGGAGAAGGCATTTGGAGGGAGCGGCAGCGAGCGGTTTCCACAAAGTTACCGTAAAGTTGCAAAAACGGAGAAGGAACGCGGGGGACGGTGCAGGAGCGCGGGGAGCCAGGCGGGGTTAAAGAAAAGAAAGGCGGGGATAAAAGAAATGATTACGGCGGAAGCGTTGGTGGCGCAGTGCGGGATCCCGCTGGAGGAAAAGTGGGGGTACATCTGGGGGGCGTCGGGACAGACGTGGACCCAGGAGAAACAGGACAAGTCCACGGACGACACGGTGAAGCGGTACGGGCAGCAGTGGGTGGGCAGACGGGTGTGCGACTGCAGCGGGCTGTTTTACTGGGCGTTTGGGGAGCTGGGCAGCTGGATCCACCACGGGAGCAACAGCATCTGGAATTATGACTGCGTGGAAAAGACCAAGGGCAGGCTGAAGGACGGCAAGCGCGAGGACGGGAAGGAGATCCGGCCCGGCAGCGCGGTGTTCCTGACGGAGCCCAAGGCGGACGGGAAACTGAGCAGGCACCACATCGGCATCTATATCGGGGCCAATACGTGCGTGGAGGCCAAGGGGACAAGGAGCGGAGTGGTGGCCAGCAGCCTGAGCCACTGGGACGAGGTGGCGGAATTGAAAGGGGTAAGTTATGGAGGCGAGAAAGTGATCACGGTGATGCGGAACGGAAGCCGGGGCGAAGAGGTGAAGGAGCTGCAGGAGCAGCTGATCCGGATGGGGTACGACTGCGGCACGGCGGACGGGATCTTCGGGAGACGGACCGAGGAAGCGGTGAAGGAATACCAGAAGGAGCATGGGTTGGACGCAGACGGCATCGTGGGCGAGCAGACCCAGAAGGCCCTGGAAGAGGGAAGCGGGGAGGTCCTGGACCTGACCTGTGCGCTGGTTGCCGGCCTGACGGACAAGGCCGGCGACCTGGAGGAAAAGGCCCGCGCGCTTCAACTGGAGGCGGAGGCGCTGGCCCGCCGGGTGGAAGCGCTGCTGGCCCTGTTTGAAGGGGAGGAGGATGTATGAACGGGATCACGGCGGATCAGGTGATCAGCGCCGCGGCGGTGCTTCTGTCCCTGATGGGGGCCGCGGTGGCGGTTGGTAATTTTGCGGAGGTGATCCGGCGCTGGCGCGCGCCGGAAAAGGCCGCGCGGGGCAGGACGGACGAAAATACCCGGCGTCTGGAGGCGCATGAGAAGGCCATCCGCACCCTGCAGGAGGGCCAGCAGGCCCTTTGCGCCGGGGTGGTGGCCCTGCTGGAGCATGAGATGCACGACGGCAGCCCAAGGAAAATGAGCAAGGCGCGGGATCAGATCGACGCGTACCTGAACGGCCTGATCCGCAAGAACCCCTGACAGGAAAGGAGAAAAGAATGCAGAAAATCGACTGGAAACGCAAACTGACCTCGCGTAAATTCTGGGCCGCCCTGGCGGGCTTTGTCAGCGGTCTGGTGGCTGCCTTCGGGGGCAGCGAGGCCACGGCCACCCAGATCACCGGCCTGATCATGGCCGGCGCGTCGGTGGTGGCGTATATCCTGGGCGAAGGCTGGACGGACGCGGCCGGAACGGCGGGGCAGGACGCAGACGGGGGACGGGGATAATGTGGAATGTGGAGAGTGCAGAGTGGAATGAAGGGTTAATGTGAAATGTGAAGAGTTCAAAGTGGAATGAAGGATGGGGGACGGGGTTAATGTGGAATACCCCGTCTCCGTCCTATTCTGAACATCGTTGCATAACACTGCGGAAAGGAGGAAGCAGAAGCCTTCCCCTCAGGGGAAGGTGGCAGGCCCTTAAAGGCCTGACGGAAGAGGTCCTCGTACGGACGGGGAGGGTGGAATGCCCCGTCGCCGTCCCTATTCTGAACATCGTTGCATAACGCTGCGGGAAGGGGGAAGCAGAAGCCTTCCCCTCAGGGGAAGGTGGCAGGCCCCTCAAGGGCCTGACGGAAGAGGTCCTCGTACGGACGGGGAGGCAGGCGGAATCTCATTACATGGGAGGCACGCAGACCCAGCGCAGGAGACCTCTTCCGGCCTTTCAGGCCACCTTCCCTCAGTCGCCGGGTGGCTGTCGAAACCGATATTCGACAAGTCCCCAGACAGGGGAAGGCTACAATACTGTCCAATCTTCGTCTCTTTTCCTACATCGTTGTATAACGCTGCGAAGAGGGCGGAGTTTTGCCTTTTCCCTCAATCGCCGGGTGGCTCTTCGGGGCCGACACCCGAAATATCCCTCAATCGCCGGGTGGCTCGTCAAGGACGAACACTTGACATATCCCTCA
>CAMJUL010000107.1 GCA_946408995.1 uncultured Clostridia bacterium
CGGTCCAGCCGTTCGCCTCGTTCAGCGTCACTTCCGTGCCGTTGCTCAGCGTCACGGTCAGGCTCTCGGGACGCTTGCCATCCTGGTTGTTGCTGTCGTTCCAGACCTTCTTCACCGTCGCTTCGGTTTCTTCGGTGGTATGGCTGTTGGTCAGGGTGGTTACCGTACCATTCACGCTGGTATCCGTCAGTTCATACCCTTCGGGCAGGTTCCCTTCGGTCCAGGTGTATTCGATCTCCTGCCCATCCTTGTACTTCGGCAGCTTCTCTACCTTCGCGGTCCAGCCGTTCGCCTCGTTCAGCGTCACTTCCGTGCCGTTGCTCAGCGTCACGGTCAGGCTCTCGGGACGCTTGCCATCCTGGTTGTTGCTGTCGTTCCAGACCTTCTTCACCGTCGCTTCGGTTGTTTCCAGGTTATTAGTAATAGAAGCAACCTTGACATCCGTATCGCTCGCAGCGCCGACCACTTCCACTTCCACGCCTTCCTCAGGAAGGGTCATGTAGGCGTTGTCGCTGTTCGTTTCTTCTACTATATAGTTGCCCGGCTTCAGGTCCGTCACCTCGACAGTCAGCTCGTTTCTGCCGTCCGCAATGGTTTCAGTTGCGCCGTCAATGGTATAGGAAACAGCCTTACCTCCTCTAAAGGTAATGGTGACCGTCTTGGCAGGTGCCGCAGCAGTAGCGCCGGCATCAGCGGTTGCGTCAGTTTTTTCCGTAATGGTAAAGGTATAGGTGCCGTCCGCCAGGGTTCCGGTGGCGTCCGCGGGGGCAGCATCGTTGACCGTCAGAGTCTTTTTGATCTTCAGGCCGCCCTCATAGGTATTTGTGATTTCCACCATCACATTGGGAAGGTCTTCTGTCATCACCACCCCAGGCGCAGTATCGGTTTCCTCCGTGTCCACCGTATACACGGTCGTGACAGGATCATGACCATTTATCGCGGCATTGGTTTCCGTCACGGTATAGGTACGATTCAGATCCAGATCTTCGATCGTATAGATCCCGTTCTCAAACTCAGCGTATGTAATGGTCTTCTCATACGCTTCCCATTCCTGCTCCGCATCAGCGGGCGCCGTTACTGTAAATGTAATGGCCTCCTTCTGCTCAGCCGTCAGGTCATCCGGATCTACTCCGTCAAATGTCTTCTTCAGAGAGATCCCTGCAGGCAGCGGCTGGTTGCGGATATTCAGAACATCTCCGTTCAGATAGATCCACACACCATAGGCATAATCCACTTCACCCGGGTCTTCCGTCAGGGTAAAGGTCCACTTTGTATCGTCAATCTGGTACCCCTTGGGCGCTGCCGTCTCCAGCAGATAATATTTGACATCCGCACTCAGGCCGGTGATCTTAGCCATACCGTCCGAATCTGTCTTGATCGTAATCTGGCCCTGAGATGGATCCGGATGGCCCGTTGACGGATCCATCGGATATACCGGCTCGTCCGTTTCATAGTAGAACAGCTTGAACTCAGCGTCCTTCAGACGTTTGCCCATGTTGCCGTCCTTGTATTTCATGACGTTTATGGTAATCGCGCTGCCGCCGCCGGATCCGCTTACATCCTCTTCGCCGGACTGGGTCGCCTCCTGTCCCTTCAGGCTCACGGTATTTGAATACTTCACCTTGCCGTTGCCGATAACGCGGGCCTTATAGGTGATGGTCACCTTCGTTTCGTCGGGAATATTGAAGGTGATCACGCTTTGGCTGGCATCATAATCCACTTCAGCGTCGGAAGGATCAGTCACCACCTCAATCGTGCTGAAGTCTACCGTCAGGCCTTTGTAGGTGTCTGTGACGGCATAAGTTTCTTCGTCTCCCAGATCCATCTTGCCCGGGTTGATGGTGATCCGGAAGGTGTGATAATCGTTTTCATCCACCCCCAGGTCTTCTTTCTGGATCCCTTTGTATTCATAATTGAAATCCAGTTCAGAATCGCCGTAGTCCGTATTGACAGTATTCTTGGTCCAATAATTATTGCCTTCATTGAAGGCCGCCATTTCTTTTAGGCGCGCCTCAGCTTCCGCGTCCTTGACCCTAAGCCAATAATGCAGTCTGTAATAGTTGGAAAATACCCCGTTATTAGTCGGCAGCGTATTAACGGTGAAGGTTGCTCCATCCGCTGTTGGAGTCACTACCGGAACTTTTTCGTCAGATCCCTGGTAGTCTGCCCCGCCGCCATAGATCTTCGCTTTCAGATAATCAATGTCGTTAATGACCGTGAACAGGTCCGTATCAAACTTGTCTACGATCTCGAGGGGAACCGTTGCAGAGTTGGTCTCGATCTTGACATCAAATTCATAGAAAGTAAGGCCGTCATATCTCCCGGTTCCTGTCAAAGTCCCTTTATTGGTCTGGGACTTGTCCACCCGGTTCTCCAGCGGGATCGTCTCAGCCGAGCTGTTGGCATTTCCCGTGTCAAAATAGAAATTGACACTGTTCACGTGCGTCTGCATCCAGTTATTGAATTTTTCACCTTTAGCTTCCGCTTCGGCACGCGCCTCCCTGACCTTATCCAGCCATTCAGGATTGATCAGGGCATCATAGGTCACGGTGATCTGACGGTCCTGCCCGTCTTCCGTCGCCAGAAGGCCTTCCGTTACCTGCAGATCATCCTTATAAAATGTGATTTTAAAGCCGTTTACAATCTGGTATTTTACATTGTCAACCCAAACTTCAGTATACTCCGGCGTTACCTTGTAGCTCTCGCCAGGCAGCAAGCCTTCTACCTGTAAAGTAGATTCATCCAGGGTATCGAAAATCGTAGCGACCGCACGCTGTCCGGGAAGCGTATCAACGATATACGCAGAGTCGTAGCCTTCCGAACGAACATCCAACACCGATTTCCAGGAGATCTTCTCCTGTGTGGTTTCCACAACAGATTTGGAAACGCCCCCGGAAACTTCTTGACCAGGTCCCTCTCCGCCTCCGCCGATGGTGCCCTGGCCGCTGGTATCACCGTAGTTGTCACCGCCGTCGTTTTTGACCGTGACGGACTGACCCTCACCCAAAGCGGAAACGTCCGCCTCCGTTGTATAGGTGATGGTGATCTTGTTGAATCCATTGTAGGAGGCAGGCAGCTGCCAGCTCCAGTTTGTAGCCGAATAACTGGTCAGATTTTCCCACGGGATGGTTTCTGGTTCCGCAGTATTGCCGTTTCTGTCCGTCTTGGTCACGGTAATACCAGTGCCGGAATAAAACATAGGCACATTGGCAGTGGGTACAATGCTGTCATGGACCGTATTTCCTGTCATGTCCGCATTGTTATAGGGGTTCAACGTCATGGTCCACGGAATGGTCACCTTGCCGTCCACCGCTTCGCCGATTTCACCTGCCGTCTTGGCCGTACCGGTATACCGGATGTTGTTGGCAAAATCTTTGGAAGCTTTGGGCTGATCGTTGACCTTTACATCGTTCTGTGTCTGTTCCACCGTTCCGTTGCCGGTCAATTTGGAAGTATCCACAGAAGCAGTATATTGAATGGTAATGGTTTCTCCGTCCACCATCTCGGTGACATTAACATCAAAGTGCTTCGGTCCGGTGGTTGTGGACACATCGCTGGTGTCTCCGGTGGAAGAACTCACCTGGATGCTTGCAGCGTCCAGATTCAGGGCTGTGCCTTTCAATTCGTCCTTCAGTCGGACATTCCTATTTTTGCCAACGCTGGTCGCCGTGACCGTATAGTGGATCTTGTTGTCGTTGATATCATAATACCCCTCTTTGGTAACGGTAACATCATGGTTATCATCAATCTCCACAGTACGGGAAATCTCATCAGACCACTGAATCTCTTCCTGTGTCAGGGTGCCGCTGATGCTCAGGTCCATATACAGGTTAAGGGCCTGGTCGATGATCGCCTGATCTTTGGGATCTGTGCTAAAATGATAGTACAGAACTCCATCGATGATATCAAAAGAGTTGCCATCGATTACATGCCTTCTGCCAAACCAGTCCCGCACAGTCAGGGTATGCGGCACGTTGGTAATATTGGGCACATTAATCCCTGCAGGAAGGGTGTAGGTCATCGTATCTCCATACATCTGATGACCGCCATGGTTCCACGGGGTCGGCTGCGTCTCACTGAAGCGCAGCGTAAAGTTGTAATCCGTATCCGCCATCACGGTGCCCCAATCGGCGGAAGAAGCGCCGTCAAGACGTTCTCCATTAATAGCAACCGCGCTCAGGAAGGTGCCCAGGTCGCTGCTGTAATCCGCCAGGGCAGTGCCAGCAGCAGAAAGTGCCACCAGAACTATTACCAGCAAGGCCAGCAAACGCATGTAATTCTTCTTCATAACTCAACTTCCCCTTCGTCATGAATTTCGATCTATCTCAATGGAAGAAACTCCGTATTTCCTCCTAAACGTCCCCTCGTATTATGCCGGGACCGGTGTCGATGGCCCTCCGTCGGTCCGGGGCCCCCCTGGCCCGTCCGAGCAGAACGGGACCGGTTGGATCCGGACACATTCGGCCGGGCCCCGCGGCGGCGGGACGCCGTCCCCCGGCCGGACCAAAGCCCCGGGCCTGGGGAAAATACCTTGCCAGCACAGTCACCATTGCGAATAAAACCGCAAGCAGGACCGTCACAAAGCACAACTCCATCTGGATCCATACCTCCAAAAGGGCATAGTTATGCCATATTTACTGCTTTACTTTATCACTGTTTGGTACAAATTGAAAGTCTTTCTTCACAGATTGGTAACATTTAAGTATTTCGTAATATCTTGTAACATTTTCGACTTTTTTAATGCGCATATTACAAGATTTTGTAGGGGGGGCTTCGCGAAAACCGGGTATTTTTCTTCATATATTAAATAAGCAAAAAGGGTTTTTCTGCCTTTTTCCCGGCTGATTTGGCCAGATCATGACCGGGCAGGGAATGACGTGAAGAGGACCATTACGGCATCGGGCGATCGCTTTTTTTCGTATGAATAACGCAACTGTTTTGCAAAAGATCCTATGAAAAACGCAAGTATCTCCATGGATGTCAAGTCCGCGGACAATACGCGGGTCAAAAGCTTCAAGGCGTTTTGCCGGCGTTACCAGCCCGGCCGGGAATCAAAACATCCTTTAAGAATATCAGCCGGTTCGACTGCGAGGGCTGCAGCGCGCTCACCCTGCCGCTCTGCCTTTTGTGGAACGGACGGCAATACTGTGAATAACGGAAACAGCCGGGGATCCCTCATCCGCCCGGCGATTGAAGAGCCCCAGACGGAGAGACAGCCTTGGACCCGTATCTTGAAAGGCGTGCTGGCCAAGGGCGTTACGAAGACCTCTTCCGTCAGGCCCTTTATTAGAGCCTGCCACCTTCCCTCAGACGCCGGGAGGCTGGTCAGGGCCGAGACCTGACAAGTCCCCTGATGGAGAAGGCTTTTGGTCCGTCCTCACCAGCAGGTCTGGCGGCGATTGAGGGATGTGTCAGGTCTCGGCCCTGACGAGTCACCCGGCGATTGAGGAGCCCCGGACGGAGAGACAGCCTTGGACCCGTATCTTGAAAGGCGTGCTGGCCAAGGGCGTTACGAAGACCTCTTCCGTCAGGCCCTTTATTAGAGCCTGCCACCTTCTCCTGATGGAGAAGGCTTCAGACGCTGTCCCGGCTTCGTACTTGTTCTTTCCTCCGCCGCATTACCAGGCGGGCAGAACGGAGCGGAATCCTGCCGCCTTCTGCTATCGGTATTTTCACGCAAAGGCGGTATCCTATTGCAGAAAAGTGTAAAAAGGTGCAAAAATCCATTTTAAAAGGCGCTGCCGCGGCAGCGCCTTCTTTGTATTCCGTTCTTTTGTTACGCCCGGGCCTTCAGAAGGGCGTCCATATCCTCCACGTGGATGGGAACGCCCACCATGTCCCCGGCCAGGAAGCATCCGCCCACGGAGCCCGCCAGGTTGCCCAGCTGCGCCGCCACGAACAGCGGCATGGGACTGTGGGGCAGGGAGGGGCAGTTGCGCTCCATTTCCTCCCGCACCCGGCTGACCAGGATCTCCCCGGCGCTGCCGATGCCGCCGCCCAATACCACCATATGCGGCCCAAAGATGTGCACGATGCCCGCAAGGCCGATGCACAATTCGTGGACGTAATCGTCCAGCAGGGCGATCATCTCCGGATTGCCGTTGCGGACCTGGCGGAAGATCTCCCGCACAGGGACGCCGGCCCGGCGCGTCATGGAGCTGGAGGAAGCGTACTGCTCAAAGCAGCCCTTGCCGCCGCAGGGGCAGGGTTTGCCCCCGGCGTGGGTGATCATGTGCCCGATCTCGCCGCCGGTGTTGTTGTACCCCCTGAAGGGCTTCCCGTCCACCAGGAAGGCGCCGCCGATGCCCGTGCCCAGGGAAATATACGCCACATACTGCTCGCCCACACAGGCGCCCACGCGGCTTTCCGCGTAGAGGGCCCCGGCCACGTCGTTGTCCGCCGTTACCGGGCAGCCAAGCGCGTCCTCCATAATGGCTTCAAAGGGGACCTCCAGCCATTTGAGGTTGGTGGCCGTGATCAGCCGGGTCTCGCGGTTGACCTTGCCCGCGCAGGAAAGACCCGCCGCGGTAATGGGACTGCGGAAGCCGGAGAGCCCCGCGGCGATGTTCGCCGCCAGCTGATCCGGATCCCCCTTGACCGAGCCGATGGTGGATTGATATACGATCCGCCCAAACTCGTTCATGATGGTGCTTTTGACGGTGGTCCCGCCTACATCGATGCCAGCAAAAAACACGTATCCTCCTGACGAGGGGGCCTTCCCCTCCCTGCCCGGTCCGATCTATTTGTACAGGGTCATTTCCGCACGTCCGTTTCTATCCTACGCAAACAGCCTTGTCTTGCGCATATTATATATGGGACAGGTCCCTTTTTCAAGAGGAAATTTGCATTTCGAATGCCAAATCGGACAAAACGGAGCAGTTGGCAGTAGAGCGGAGCAGGACGGCGGGACTGTCGGCAGCAGACAACGAAGATCGGATAAATTGTGGGATGTGGATAGTTTAGAGTAAGCCGGAAGAGTTCCACGTCATCCCCCGGGTTCGCGTTTGTACCTTGAAAGGGTTGTTAAACCTGTTCCCCGTCCGTACGAGGACCTCTTCTGTCAGGCCTTTAAGGGCCTGCCACCTTCCCTCAGACGCCGGGAGGCTGGTCAGGATTTGTCGAATATCGGTTTCGACAGCCACCCGGCGATTGAGGGGGCCGAGACCTGACAAGTCCCCAGAGGGGAAGGCTTTTGGGCCGTCCTTATCAGAAGGTCTGCGGCGATTGAGGACATTTCGGGTATCGGCCCCGAAGAGCCACCCGGCGATTGAGG
>CAMJUL010000108.1 GCA_946408995.1 uncultured Clostridia bacterium
GGCGCTTTCCTTTCGCTTTTTTTACCGTGTTCCCTGTTCCGGCGCTTTCCTTTCGCTTTTTTTACCGTGTTCCCTGTTCCGGCGCTTTTTCTTCGCTGTCTGCCCGCGGAAGGCGTTATCACGTGTTCATGTTATCATTCCGCTCCGGTTTGTCAAGGCGCTTTTCTCTTGTTTATTCATTCCGGTTATGGTATAATCCCCGGGCACGGACGTCACGTCTCCATCCGGGAGACTTTTCCGGTCTCCCGGTTTGTCCGTTTTCTTCTCATGCGTCCCTTAACCGCATGAATATGCACCCGTTCCATTCCGTTCCGCACCCGACACGTCCAGGAGGGGGATCCATGAAAAACGAACGCCAGGCGGCCATTCTGTCCATCATCGAAAACCGGGATATCGAGACCCAGGAGGACCTCGCCGAAGCGCTCCGCGCAAACGGCATCACCGTGACCCAGGCCACCGTTTCCAGAGACATCAAGGAGCTTCGGCTGCTCAAGGTCCTCACCCCCCGGGGCACGTATAAATATGCCCTGGCGGACAAGGCCCAGCACGCCATGAGCGACCGGTTCGTGCAGATCTTTGTCGCCACGGTGATCTCTATCGAATACGCCCAGAACATCGTCGTCATCAAAACCATCCCCGCCTCCGCCAATGTCGCCGCCGAAGCGGTGGACGGCATGCACCTCAAAGAGGTCCTTGGCACCATGGCCGGCGACAACACCGTGCTCGTCATCGTCCATAACGAGACGGAGGCCCAGACCATTTCCGAGCATTTCCGCAAAATCATCAAATGAACCGTTGCGTGCGGGCCACCTTCTTGGCCCGCTTTTGCATGCGAGGATGACATGCTCATTTCACTGACTGTAAAAAACATCGCTTTGATCGACCAGGCAAACGTGGAATTCCAGTCCGGCCTGCACGTGCTGACCGGGGAAACCGGCGCCGGAAAATCGCTGATCGTGGACGCCATGGGATTGCTGCTGGGCGGCCGCGCCGGAAAGGAGCTTATCCGGGCCGGGGAGGACCGGGCCTTCGTGGAAGGGCTCTTTGACCTTTCCGACGCCCCGGAGGCCGCCAGGGTGCTGGGCAGCCTGGACCTGCTTCCCGGGGAGGGGGAGCCGCTGATCCTGTCCCGGGAAATCAGCCAGAGCGGGCGCAGCGTCTGCCGCGTCGGAGGGCTGGCCGTTTCCCTGCAGGCCTACCAGTCGGTGACCGCCCACCTGATGGACCTGCACGGGCAGCACGCCCACCAGAGCCTGATGGACGAAAAACAGCATCTGCGCTTTCTTGACGGCTTCGGGGGAAGCGCGCACCAGCGCCTGATCCATGAGACCACCGAAGCATACGCCCGGTGGCACGGGCTGAAAAAGCAGCTGGATTCCCTCCGGGAACAGTCCCGTCAGAAGCAGGACCGGGAGGACATCCTGAAACTTCAGCGCAAGGAACTCAAGAACGCCCGCCTTCAGCGGGGGGAGGAAACCGCCCTGGAGCAGGAGCGGGACCGCTTCCGCAATTCCGAAAAGATCTCCTCCGCCGCCAGGGAAGCCTACGACGCGCTGTATGGGGACGCGCCCTCCGCGGTCAGCCTGCTCAGGACCGCCGCGGACGCCCTGAGGCGGATCGCCGCCCTGGGCGGGGATTTTTCCGCCCTCCACGAGCGCGCCCAGAACGCCTATTACGAAACCGAGGACATGGGACTGACGCTCCAGGCCCTGCTGGATGAGATCGGAGCCGACCCGGAACGGGAAGAGCAGGTCATGACCCGTCTGGACCTGATCCGCCGGCTTTCCAGGCGCTATGGCGCCACCACCGGGGACATGCTGGACCGCCTTGCCGCCATCGAAAAGGAATTGGAGGGCCTGTCCTCCCTGGACGCGGACATCGCCCTGGCGGAGGAGTCGGAAAAAAAGGCCCGGGCGGCCTATGACCGGGCGGCGGATGCCCTTTGCGCCTCCCGCGCCGCCGTGGCCGCGGCCTTTGAAAAGGCCGTTGAACAGCAGCTTCAGGACCTGAACATGGCCGGCACCCGTTTCCGGGCCTCCCTGGCCGCCTCTGCCCCCTCTCCCCAGGGCGGACAGACCTGCCGCTTCCTCATCGCAGCCAACCGGGGGGAGGAACCCCAGCCCCTGTCCAGGACCGCTTCCGGCGGAGAGCTGAGCCGGCTGATGCTGGCCATCAAAGCCGCCGCCGCGGACCATTCCCCGATCCCTTCCATGGTCTTTGACGAGATCGATACCGGCATTTCCGGACGGGCCGCCCAGGTTACCGCGGAGAAAATGGCCGTCATCGCCCATTCTCATCAGGTGCTGTGCGTTACCCACCTGCAGCAGATCGCCGCCATGGCGGACCATCAGTTCCTGGTGGAAAAATCCTTTGACGGGGAGCGGACCCTGAGCCGCATCCGCCCGCTGTCCGACGGGGAGCGTGTCGAGGAGATCGGCCGCATCCTCGGCGGAGACGCCGCCTCCGCTTCCGTCCACGCCAGGGAAATGCTCCGTGCCGCCGCGGAGATCAAAAAAAAGCTGTCGGCCGCCCCGTCCCCAAATTGTAATCAAAAGGAATGAACACCCATGCCTCTTTACCATAACAGCCGTTCCTCCGCCTGCCGGAACCCCATGGGGCCCCTGAAAGCGGGAGGCCATGTTTCCCTGCGCCTGCTGTCCTCCTCCTCCGTGCAGGAAGCCTTCCTGAGGGTCTGGACCCCGGAGGGGCACGCGGAATTGCCCATGACGCGCATCCATGAGGACGCCTTTGAGATCGACTACGCCGCCCCTGAAAAGCCCGGCCTCGTCTGGTACGATTTTCGGGCCGTGGACCGGGACGGACGCGTCCGTTTTGTGGGCGCCCCGGAGGACGGGCTGGGCGGCGAGGGGCACGAGACCCAGCAGCCCAGGGCCTTCCAGATCACCGTTTACGCCCCGGATTTCGACGTGCCGCGCTATCTCAGGGACGGGATCATGTATCAGATCTTTCCGGACCGCTTCCACCGCTCGAAGATGCCCTCCAGCCCCCGGCGGGAGATCCATATCCATCAGAATTGGGACGAAACGCCCATCATGATGCCCAATTCCCGCACCGACAACCAGGCCCTGGATTTTTACGGGGGGGACCTGAAGGGCATCGAGCAGAAGCTCCCCTACCTGAAAAGCCTGGGCGTCACGGTCCTGTACCTGAACCCCATTTTTCTGGCCCGCTCCAACCACCGCTACGATACGGGGGATTATACCCGCATCGACCCGCTGCTCGGGGACGAGGAGGATTTTCGCTCCCTGTGCGCCGCTGCCGAGCGGGAAGGCATGCGGGTGATGCTGGACGGCGTATTCAACCACACCGGGGACGACAGCGTCTACTTCAACCGCTACGGGACCTTCCCGGAAAAGGGCGCCTATCAGGGGCACACCAGCCGGTGGTTCAAATGGTACACCTTTGAGAAATTCCCAAACAAATACGCCTGCTGGTGGGGGATCGACAACGTGCCCACCGTGAACAAGGACGACCCGGATTACCGTGAATTCATCCTGGGGGAGGACGGCATCGTGCGCAGGTGGCTCCGCAAGGGCGCCAGCGCCTGGCGCCTGGACGTGGCGGACGAGCTGCCCATGGACATGCTCCGCCAGATCCGCACTGCCGTCCGCAGGGAAAAGCCGGACGCCGCCATCCTGGGAGAGGTCTGGGAGGACGCCAGCCACAAGGAGGTCTGGGGCGAGACCCGCTGCTACTGCGCCGGGGACACCCTGGACTGTGTCATGAATTACCCGCTGCGCACCGCCCTGATGGACTTTCTGACCTTCAAATCCGGCTCCCGGACCCTGGCAAGGCTCATCGAGAGCCAGAAGGAAAATTACGCCCCACCCTTCTATTACAGCCTGATGAACATGCTGGGCACCCATGACCGCCCCAGGGCCATCAACGTGCTGGCGGGAAAGGATTTCGAGTCCGTTCCCCCCAAGGACCGCGGCCGGGTCTCCCTGTCCCCGGAGGAATTGGCCCTGGGCAAGGAACGCTACCTGAAAATGCTGCGAATCCTCTGCGCCCTTCCGGGCATTCCCTGCATATACTACGGGGACGAGGCCGGCATGTGGGGGGCCGGGGATCCCTTCAACCGGGGGCCCTATCCCTGGGGACATGAGGACACCGCTTTCCTTCAGCAGGTCCGCAGCATCCTGCTCGAGCGCGCGGAAAGCCGGATTCTGAAGACCGGCACCCTGAGCCTTCTGACCCCGGACGACGATACCCTGTGCGTCATCCGCTCCATCGAGGGGGGGAAGGACGCCTTCGGCGAAAGCGCGGAGAACGGAAGCGTCGCTGTCAGCGTCTGCCGCAGGACCGGGGAGTAATCAGCAAAACGGCGCTGCCCGGGCAGTCTGATGTTTTTCGTCAGGCCGCCCGGGCAGCGTCGTTTTTTTGTGCCGGGGACACTTTGCCGCAGGAATGGAAAGCTTTCGGAAAACGCTTCATCCCTTCAGGGCCGTTTCCAGATAAGGCGCATACCGCCTGCGCTGGTTTTTGATCATCTCGCCGTTCGTTACAAAGCGGCGGAACTCCTCCGGACTGATCCATCGGTAATCCGAGGTCTCCCCCTCCTGAAGGATCACCGCGTCCTTCGGGCCGTCATAGACCCCCCAGTAGGAAAAAAAGATGCAGCGGTTCTCCGGCCAGACGGTCCTGCTGATCAGATGCAGTTCCGGACAGCTCAGCCCGGTCTCCTCCAGCAGTTCCCTGCCGGCGCACTGCAGAGCGTCTTCCCCCTTCAGGGCGGACCCCCCGGCGGTGATCTCCCAGCTGCCGGGGTGAATGGGCTTCCTTTCATCCCGTTTCATACAAAGATAACTCCCGTCGCTGTGGCGCAGAAGCACCTCGCATACCATATGAAACAGCCCGCCGGGGATCTTTCTCCCCCGGAAGAGGGTCTGCCCGGTCCGCCGGCCGTCCGACGTATAGGCGTCCCATTCCTCCATGGCTTCAACCTCCCAGGTGTGTTGCCTCTATTGTAGGGCAGGCGGAAGAAAAATACAAGCCTTTTCCCCGCCGGGCTTTACGCGCTTTGCGCCCATCAGGCATCCTCCCGGGGACGGATCTTCCTCGCGGCATACAAAAACGGGGTATCAATAAGCGCCACCACCGCCTTGAACAGGTAGGTCGTCAGCAGGATGGACACAAAGACCTCCCCTGGATAAACGCCAAGAAACGCAAGCGTGGTAAACACCAGCGTGTCCACCGCCTGGCTGGTCAGCGTGCTCAGGTTGTTCCTGATCCACAGACCCGCCCGGGTTCTGCCGGTCCGGTTCCAGATAAAGTGATACAAAAACACATCCAGCGTCTGGCTGCAGACATACCCCGCGAGGCTCGCGGCCGCGACCCGCGGCACCAGGCCAAACACCGTCTGCAGGCTGGGTGAAATAAAATCGTTGGCGTTTGGCACAAACAGCAATGTCAGCTGGGTGCCCGCGATCCACAGCACCGTGACCGCAAGGCCGTATTTCACCGCCCTCGCAGCCTCCTTTTTGCCGTAAACCTCGCTCAGAATATCCGTTACCAGAAAGGTGGAGGCGTAAAGCACGTTGCCCGCCGTGGTGGAAAGCCCGAAGATGTCCACCGTTTTGCAGACCTGGATGTTGGATAGGATCGTCGCGAAGGCCGTAAAGATAAAAAGCCCGGTTTTGCCAAACAGCGCGTAGACCGCCAGCACCGAGGCCAGGAAAAACAGCACGCTGGCAAGAAAAAGAAGTTCGTTCATTCCGCTTCCTCCGTTTCGTATTCAAGGGGATCCCGGACCCCGTTCAGCCGGAAGGCCCGCAGGCGGTCCCGGCAGGTGCCGCAGACGCCGCAGGCCTTTTCCCCTCCCTCATAGCAGCTCCAGGTCTTTTCAAAGGGAACCCGCAGCCGGAGCCCTTCCGCCACCACCTGCGCCTTGGAGGCGCCGATAAAGGGCGCCACCAACCGCAGCGCGTTTCCGCTGCCGAGAAAAACGGCCCTGGACATGGCCTCGTTGAAGACCTCGCTGGTGTCCGGATAGGCGCTGCCCGCCGCGTCGTCCGCGTGGGCGCCGTACCAGAGCTCGGCGCACCCGTTTTTCAGGGCCACCGAGGCGGCGGCGGAAAGGAACAGGCCGTTGCGGAAGGGCACATAGGTGCTGACCGGCGCCCCGAGCGTTTCCCTGAGCTGGCTGGCATAATCCTCTCTCGGGATCTCCTCCGCCGCCCCGGCAAGCAGGGTACAGCCGCTCCCCTGAAAGACAGCCCCCAGGTCCAGGTCCGTCTTCTTGACGCCGTAAAAGGCCGCCACGCTCTCTGCCGCCTCCAGCTCCCTTTCGTGCTTCTGTCCGTACCGGACCGACAGGGCAAGGACCTCCGCCGCCCCGTATTTCTCCACGGCCATGGCAAGACACACGGAGCTGTCCAGGCCGCCGCTGAAAAGAACAAGCGCTTTCATATCCGTTCCTCCACAAAAAAAGATCCCCTCCGGGATCCCGCTTTTTCGCCACGAAAAAAGGGTCCCGGTTTTGTTTTACGACAGGAAGGTACCAATGAACTGTCGGCGCCCCTTGGGCGCAGTTTCCCTTATATCATACAGCCGCCTCCTCCGTCAACGTTTTTCTTCTTCCCGTAAATTCTCAGAGTAACTTCCACAGTGGTAAAAGGATGGAAGTTAGTTTGGAA
>CAMJUL010000109.1 GCA_946408995.1 uncultured Clostridia bacterium
GGCGGGTTCGGGTCTCTCACCCGTTAGAAACGTGCGCCGCCGGGCGCACCCAAAACCGATCCCCTGCCCCCTCCGGCTTGTTCCTTCAGGGGCAGGGGATCGGTGTTTTGTCCCCAGGCAAGGCTTATCCTTCCGATGTAAAATGATAGGAACCGCTGCCCACGGTGCGGCTTTGCCCGTCCGGCAGCGTCACAACGCAGATCGAACCCACCGGCACCCTCACGGACAATTCAAAGGTGTTCCCCTTTATTTCCCAAGCGCTTTCCGCCTCCCCGTAGGGGGTCAGGACCTTCGCGCGCGCACTGGTCACCCCTCCGCCGGGAAGCGGCTTCACCCTGAAGCGCCGGTAGCCCGCCTCCAGCGGCTCCAGCCCCGCCAGACGCTGATACAGGAAGGCCCCCACCGCACCGGAGGCGTAATGGTTGAAGCTGATCATGCCGCCGGTGCCGTCGTCCCCGATGGGGCAGTGTCCCTTTTCGTCCAGGCCGTCCCAGCGTTCCCAGATGGTGGTGCCCCCTGCCCGGACCTCGTAGAGCCAGCTGGGGCATTTGGTATTCATCAGCATCCGGAAGGCGGTGTCCGCGTGTCCGTTGTCCGCCAGGGCAAACAGGATATAAGGCGTGCCGGGGAATCCGGTCCCGATGCAGTAACCGGCCTTTTCCACCAGGGCGGCCAGATGATCCGCCGCTTTTTGACGGGTCTTTTCATCCGGGAACATGTCCAGGTACAGTGGCAGCACATAGGCGGTCTGGAATTCCTCCAGCATTTTCCCGTTTCCGTCGGTCAGCACCGCGCAGTAGGCCTCCGACACCCGGTTCGCCAAGGCCGCGTAACGCGCCTTGTCCTTCTTTTCCCCAAGGATATCTGCGATCCGGGACACCAGGGAGCACATGTTTTTCATGGAGGCGGTGGCCGTCCATTTGGCCCGCCCCTGCCATTGGCTCATCTTCGGCACATCCGGGGCCACCCAGTCCCCGAAATGGAACACCCCCGGCGTATTCCAGATATAGCGGTTCTTCCCGAAGGACATTAGCCCGGCCCAGAAGAGCTGGGCTTTGACGTATTTCTTCATCATGGGGTAGTTCCGCCGGAGCGTTTCCAGATCCCCCCTGGCCATGTATTCCGCCCAGGGCACCAGCACGCAGGCGTCGTCCCACCAGTCCACCGCCATGTCCGGCATGGTGGTGGGAAAACCGTATCCCTGCCGCGGGACGGTGTTGGGGATCCCCCCGCCCCGGAACTGCTCGCTGCGCATGTCCCTGAGCCACTTTTCAAAGAACCGGGACATATCGAAATTGAAGCAGGCCGTGGGGGCAAAAACGGCGATGTCCCCCGTCCAGCCCATCCGCTCGTCCCTTTGGGGACAGTCGGTGGGGATGTCCATCAGGTTGCTGCGGCTGCTCCAGAGGATGTTCTGCTGCAGCCGGTTCAGCATGGGATCGGAGCATTCAAAAAAACCCGTTTCCTCCCGGGCAGAGGACAGGGCCAGCGCGGTGACCGCAAGACGGTTCTCCTCCGCCCCTTCCACGCTGATATAGCGGAAGCCCATGTAAGTGAATCGGGGGCTGTAGACCTGCCGGCCCTCCCGGCAGGTATAAAGGACCGTGGCCTTGGCCGTACGCAGGAAACGGGTATCCAGCGTCCCGTCGTCATTGAGGATCTCCGCATGGCGGACCGTAATCCGCTGCCCCCGCTTCCCTTCCACCTCCAGGCGCACGACCCCTGCGAAGTTCTGTCCGAAATCGTAGATCAGGCCGTCTTTTCCCCGCGTGACCGACACGGGCTTCATCTCCCGGATGGCCGTCACGGGTTCGCCGTCGTCCGCAAGGAGCCTCGGATGGATCTTAAGGGACTCCACGGCCGCCCGGCGCCAGGCCCCGCCGGCAGTGTCCACGGTGGCGTCATAGGTCTCGCCGTCATAAAAATCCGCCATGCGCACCGGTCCGTCCAGGGTCACCTCCCAGGTGTCGTCGGTGCCAAGGACCTCTTCCGTCCCGTCCTCATAGACAAGACGCATTTCCAGAAGGAACGCCTGCCGGTCGTGGATCAGACGGTTGGCGCGGGTAAACACAAAGCTGCCCACCGCCCAGCCGCCGCACACGGTGGCCTCCAGGGTATCCTCCCCCGTCAGCATCCCCGTCACGTCATAGGTCTGGTACATCAGCTGATGGGCGTAGCTGGTAAAGCCCGGCGCGAAATACCTTTCGCTCAGGCGTTTCCCGTTGAGTGCAAGGTCGTAAATGCCGACGGCCGTGGCGTTGATCAGCGCCCGCTTTACAGCCTTCCGCGGACGAAAAACCTTTTTGAACACCATCGGCCGCGGCGAAACCCCCTTCTCGGTAAAACGGTATGCCGCGTCGCTGATCCATTGCGCCTGCCAGGGGGTCGAAAGGCGACCCGTCTCAAAGGTCACCTCCGCCTCGGCTTCCTCTCCCCGGTCATCCTGCGCCTGCAGGACGGCGCGGTACCTTGTGAAGGGGGCCAGCGCCTTGCCGGCATAGGCGATGCCGATCTGCTCCCCGGTTTCCGTCTCCCATCCGTTGACGTTAAGGACCGCCTTTTTAAGCGAAACATTCTGACCGTCCGATTCCAGTGCAAAGGCGAACCGTGGTTTGGGCGCGTCCGTTACGCATCCTTCCGTCCGGTTTTCCACAGTAAACCGGGTTATCTTCAGCATTCCTGTATTCCTCCCATCTCTGATTTCCGCAAAAAAGCCCTCCCGCGCGGGCCATGGGTATCAGGCATCCCTGTATTTATTCGATGTCCGGAGCCAAATGCCTTTTTTCCGCCGGAACAGGATGATATAATGGTCCGGGGACTATGCCTTGTGGAACACGACCTTCGGCAGGACGGCGTCGATGTCCACAAAACCGTTCCCGATGTCCTCCCGGTCCAGGTACAGCGGCACCTCCGCCCCCGTCAGGCCCTCCGGATGGAAATAAAGATATCTGCTGTAATAGATATGGAGCGTCCCGGTGTCCGGGTCCGTATAATGGCATTCCGCCCGCAGGGGCGAGCGCCCGTTCACGTTTACCCGGGTATTCCCGGCAAACCCGGCAATGGTCCCCCGGACGCAGACGCCCCCTTCATACGCCCTGCGCCAGCGCGCCCGCCTGCGCAGGTCAAGCCCCAGGAGGACCGCGCCAATCACAAGAAAGACCGCCCCCAGCCCCCCGAAGCAGCACAGGAAGACCCTGCGCGCCTCGTTTTCCTCGGGCAGGAACCGGTACAGCAGCAGCCCCAGCAAAAGGAAAACCGCCCCCATGGGACAATAGACAAACCCGATGATTCCCTTTTCGGTCCAGCCGAATTTTTTCCGTGTTTCTTCCATGCCGACCCTCTTTTCCGGCCGTGCCCTCTGCCGGCGCGGCCCTGCGCTTTCCCCCATTGTACAATAACACGTCCAGACTGTACAGGGACTGCGGGCAGGATGTCGCCCCCGCCGTCTGAAAAGTGCCCTGTTCTGTCTGTAAAGAACGGAGGAGATCCAGATGACGCGCTTATCCCTTCAGGGCCTGTGGCAGGCAAACCTTGAGGACAGGACGGAATGCAATCCGCCCCGGGCCTTCCCGGACCGCATCCAGCTGCCCGGCACAACCTCCCTGGCGGGCCTTGGCCCGGCAAACCCCGTCCGGGAAGACGGATGCCTGACCGAGACCCATCCCTTTGCCGGCCGCGCCTGGTACCAAAGGACCTTTTCCTGCCCCGGTGACGGGCCAGCCCTGCTGACCCTGGAACGGACCCGGATCTCCGGGATCTGGCTGGACGGGGCCCACGCGGGGCGGCAGGATTCCCTGTGCACTCCCCACCGGTATTATATCCCCCGTCTGACCCGGGGGGAACACACCCTGACCCTGCTGGTGGACAACGCTTCCCTGCCCATCGCCGGAGGCCACATGACCGCCAAGGACACCCAGACCAACTGGAACGGCGTGACCGGGGAGTTGTCCATCGCCTTCGGGCGGGTTTTCCCCGTCCATGTGCTTGTGACAATGACCGAAGACGGCGCCTCCCTGCGCTTCCAATGCGATCTTCTGGGGCAGCCCGTCCCCGGAGAGCCCTTCGACGTCGCCATTGACGGTCAGAAGCCTGCGTCCTTCCGCCTGGGGGAGGCGTCGCGCATCGACTGTCTGCTCCCCCTCTCCGAGCCGCCTGCGCCCTGGGACCCCGAACGTCCCGCGCTGCACCGGTGGACATTGCGCCTTGGGGAAGACACCTTTGAAGGCGCCTTTGGCCTGCGGACCCTCTCCGCCGAGGGAAGGCAAATCAAAATCAACGGAAAACCGGTCTTTCTCCGGGGCAAGCACGATGCCCTGGTCTTCCCCCGGACCGGATTTGCCCCCACGGATGAAGACACCTGGACATCGTACCTGAAGACCCTCAAAGAGTACGGCCTCAACCACGTCCGCTTCCACACCTGCTGCCCGCCGGAGGCCGCCTTCATCGCCGCGGACCATTTGGGCATGCTCCTAGAGCCGGAGCTGCCCTTCTGGGGTTCCCTTCACGCCCCCGGGGAGGAAGGCTACGACGAACGGGCGGACCGGTATCTGTTTCAGGAGGGATGGCGGATCCTTCGGGAATTCGGCGGCCACCCCTCCTTCTTCCTCTTTTCTCTTGGGAACGAGCTGTGGGGCAGCCGGGACCATATGTCCCAATGGCTCCGCGCCTACCGGGCGGAGCACCCCCACCTCCTCTACACCGCGGGTTCTAACAATTTCCAGTTTCAACCCGCCCCTCTGCCGGAGGAAGATGTCTTTGTGGGGGTGCGCCTTTCCTTAAAGCGGCTCTTCCGTGGCTCCTACGCCATGTGCGACGCCCCCCAGGGCATCGTGCAGACCACCGCGCCGGAATCCGTCTCCGATTACGATCAGATCATCGATGGCGGCACGGGCCCGGAGGAGGCGACCGGGAGCGAAATACAAATCCAATACGGCACGGAAGTCAAAACAGTCTCCCTTGACGGGACGGCCGCCGGGCATGAGCGGAAGCTGCCCCTTGTTTCCCATGAGATCGGGCAGTATTCCTTCTATCCGGATTTTGCCGAGGAGGCCAAATACACGGGCCCCCTCCGGCCCCTGTACCTGGACACCTGGCGGGAGCGTCTGAGTCGGAACGGTCTGTACGCCGATTGGCCCCGCTTCTTCCGCGCCGCCGGCAAGCTGGCCTGCGACTGCTACCGCCGGGAAATCGAAACCGCCCTGCGCACCTCCTCCCTTTCAGGCTTCCAGCTGCTGGACCTGCAGGATTACCCCGGTCAGGGGGTCGCCCTGGTAGGGGTCCTGGACGCTATGATGGACAGCAAGGGCCTGATTTCCCCGGAGGAATGGCGCTCCTTCTGCGGGGAAACCGTCCTCCTTGCCCGTCTGGACCGCTTCGTTTTCCCCGGCGGCACCCGCCTGCGCTTTGGCCTTCAGGTGTCCGAATGCCGGCCTGAGGTGCTGCGGCACCGGATCACCTGGCGGCTTCTTGGCCCGGAGGGGCCTTGCTGCCAGGGGACCCTGGAGACAAAAAGAACCCCTTCGAACCGGCTGACGGACCTTGAATGGGTCCTGACGCCCCCCGTCGAGGTCCGCGTCTCCGGCCGGTATGCCCTGGAGGCGCGCACCGCGGAAGGGCATGTGCAGACCTGGCCCCTCTGGTTTCTCAGCGGCCTTCCGGTCCAGATCACCCGGGACGGCATCCGAACCGGGGAGGGGTTCATTCCCTTCCTGAGGGAAGGGGAGAAGGCCCCCGCAGCGGGCCCCTTCCTGCGCTGCCCGGACCCCAAGGGAAAGCTGCCGGCGGAATACGCCTCCGATTTTTGGTGCTACAGGATGTTCCGGGACATTTCCCGCGGCATGGGCAAGCCAGAGCCCGTCGGCACCCTGGGGCTGTGCATCGACCCCGCTGATCCGCTGCTGTCGCTCTTCCCCACGGAGACGTATACCACCCCCCTGTGGTACGGCCCGCTCCGTGTTGCCCACTGCGAACCCATCCAATGTCCCTCCCCCGCCGTCCAGATGATCGATACCCCGGAACGGGCCCGGAGGCTTGGCATCCTGTACCGGCAAGACGGGGAGGTCTGCCTCACCGCCCGGCTCTGGGAAGCTCCGGACGACCCGGCCGTAAAGTGTCTTGCCCGCTCCCTGGTCCACGGGCTCCTGTCCGCAGGACGCTGACGAAATCGGGTAGGAGGGGGTGGCTAACCCCCGTCCTCCCACACCACCGCTCATGCG
>CAMJUL010000110.1 GCA_946408995.1 uncultured Clostridia bacterium
CGGGCGTGGGTACCTCGGTGGGTTCGGGCGTGGGTACCTCGGTGGGTTCGGGCGTCGGGACCTCAGTGGGTACGGGCGTGGGCACCTCGGTGGGTTCGGGCGTGGGTACCTCGGTGGGTACGGGCGTGGGCACCTCGGTGGGTACGGGCGTGGGCACCTCGGTGGGTTCGGGCGTCGGCACGTCTGTCGGCACAGCGGTCGGCACGTCCGTGGGCACGGCCGTCGGCACGTCCGTTGGCCGGGCGGTGGGCGCCTGGGTGGGGACGGCGGTGGGGGCCGGCGTGCGGGTGTTGAGATAGGTAAAGACGACCTCGGAGGGATAGGCGGCGCCGTTGTACACGCTCACGCGGGCGCTTCCGGCGCTGGTCAGCACGTATCCTTCAGGCACCAGGGCGCTGTTGGCGTAAATGGTGCTGTTGCCGCTCAGGGCCAGGGTCACGGTGTTCAGGGTGCGGCCGTCCTGGTCCCGGTAATAAACGTTGACGAACACCGTCTGCACGGGCACGTCCGTAGGCCGGGCGGTGGGCGCCTGGGTCGGGACGGCGGTGGGACGGGCGGTGGGGACCGGCGTCATGTCCATGCGGTAGGTAAAGCTGATCCGGCTGGGCCAGGCATAGCCGTTCACCACCGTGACCCTGACGGAACCGGCGGAGATCAGGGTGTAGCCGGAGGGCACCATGTTGGAGCGGGCGTAAACGTTGCCGGTGGTGCTCATGGAGACCACGTCGGTGTTGAGCACGTACCCGTTCTGATCCTGATAGACCACCTGGACATTGGCGACGGGCACCGGCGTGCCGGTGGGCACGGCCGTGGGCACGGGGGTCGCCGTACTCCGGTAGGTGAAGGATACGTAGGCCGGGGAGGCGACTCCGCCGGAAACGCGCACATACTGGGAGGCGCTGGAAACCAGGGTGTACCCCGCGGGGACCCGGGAGGAATTGGCGTAAATGGTGCCGCTCTGGTACAGGCGGACCGTATAGTCGGTATACAGGAGCGTGCCGTTCTGATCCACATAGCGCACCGGCACCGTCACGGCGCTGGGCACGCTGGTGGGGGCGGCGGTCGGGGTGGCGGTGACGGAGGAAACACAGGTAAAGGTCACGGTGGACGGGACGGCGGCGCCGTTCTGCACCAGGATCTGATAGCTGGTGGGCGGAAGGACCGTATACGCCGAGGAGATCAGGCTCTGGTCCGCGAACACATACCCGGAGGCGGGGAATTCCTTGCTGATCTGGCGCAGGAGCACGCCGTCGGAGGTGACGTACTGGATGGTGACCAGGGCGCTGCGGGGCGCGGCGGTGACGCCGGCGTTGGCAGAGGGCGCCGAGGCGGAATACAAAAGCTGCTGGGTCCGGTTGCCGGCGACGCCGTCCACGGTCAGCCCGGCCGCCTTCTGGAAGGCCCGGACCGCGCTGCGGGTCTGGGAGCCGTAAATGCCGTCCGCGTTGCCGTCCAGGAAGCCCAGGGCCTTCAGACGCCGCTGCAGCTCCTGCACCTGGGTGCCGCGGTCCCCCATGGAGATGGTGGCGTAGGTTGCTTCCGTGGGCGCCGTGGTGGGGATGGCAGTGATGAACGCCGCCTCAGTGGGAAGCGTATAGGGCGCCATGGTCACAAAGGGGGTGGGCGTCGGCAGGGTCTGAGGGGTCAGGGGGGTGACCTGGGGGGAGGCCTGCGTACTGGCGGAAAGGATCACCGTCATGTAAAGCAGCAATGTCCTAAGCAGATCCATGGTTTCATCTCCTCATTCAGTCAGGGAAGTTACGTCGACAACAAGTAAACGGGGCAGCGGGGTGAAAGCTTCCCGCTTTTTTCACCGCAGGGCGGAAATATCGATGAACTCGTCAAAAACCGGCAGGATGCCGATGCCGTCCGGGTAATGGGCGGCGAACTGGGGCACGGCGTGGCTGGGGAAGGAGTTGCCCTCGATAAAGACCGGCCCCGTGGGGGTGATGGCCACGTCCCAGGCCACAAAACGCACCTGGGGCACCTTCCGCATGGCCTCAAGGCACATCTTTTTGGCCTCTTCCCAGTAGGGGACGGCAAAGCCAACGATGGGGGTGCCGGTGATGGGATGGTTCTCAAAAACGTTCCCGGCCTTGTCCGCGGCGACGGTTTTCAGTACGCCGCTGTCCAGGTCCACCCGGGCGGCCATGCCGCCGCAGTCCACGTTGTCCATCACCTTGCCGTTGCCGATGCGGATGAAGGCGTAAACGATGCCCTCTTTTTTGTCCCCCAGCATGGTGGCGATGCGGATGGTGTTGACGGAGGTGGGGCACAGGGAGGCCATGACCGGGTGCTGGACCAAAAGCTCCTCCAGGATGGCGTCTCCCATGCCCTTGAGCTTTTGAAGGAAGGCGCTTTCGTCCGCCCAGTCCGCCCTGGCAAATTTGACGATCCCCTGCCCGGAGGAACCCTCGAGGGGCTTGTAGAGGCAGTTTTCCAGGCCGGAGAGGAATTCCCCAAGGGCCTTTTCGTCCGTGGAGGCGTCCAGGCGCAGCCAGCGGCGACCGATATGGGGGGCGAAGAGGGTGTTGAACTGGGTTTTGTCGTCAAAAAAATGCCAGTAGGCCTTGTCGTTCATTTTGCGGACGATGGCGTTGGAAACACCCCGGGTGATGACGGTGCGCTTCTGCCGGTCGTCCAGACGGTACATTTCGGCGATCTTGTAATCCATGTACCCCGCGTTGTAGCGGACGGCGCAGGACAGCATGTCCTTCATCAGCCAGGGAACGTTTTTCCCGGTCTTCCGGTGGAGGTATCGGGCGGTCTCGTACATCCGCCTCCAGTCCATTTTCAGGGCCCGTTTGACAAGAAAAGCAATGTGCGGCATATCGACCTCGTGTTATACGTTGAATCGGAAAAGGGTCACGTCGCCGTCCTGCATGACGTATTCCTTCCCCTCGGAACGGATCAGGCCCTTTTCCCGGCAGGCGTTCATGCTGCCCAGGTCCCGCAGGACCTCAAAGGGAACGATCTCCGCCCGGATGAAGCCGCGTTCGAAATCCGTATGGATCTTGCCGGCGGCCTGGGGGGCCTTGGTGCCTTTTTTGATGGTCCAGGCGCGGCACTCGTCCTCGCCGGCGGTCAGGAAGCTGATCAGCCCAAGCAGCCGGTAGCAGGCCTTGACCAGCCGGTTCAGGCCGCTCTCCCCGATGCCCAGGTCGTTTAAAAACTCCTGCTTCTCTTCCGGCTCCATGCCGGCGATCTCTTCCTCGATCTGGGCGGAGATCACCAGCATCTCCGCCTGCTCCGCCCGGGCCTTTTCCCGGACGCTGCGCAGGAAGGGGATGTCGTTTTCATCCGCCCCCAGGGCATCCTCGGCGATGTTGGCCGCGTAGATGACGGGCTTGGAGGTCAGAAGGAACCAGTCCCGGATGACGGCGGCCTCCTCGTCGGTGGCAGGGAAGGTGCGGGCAGGGGCGCCGCTTTCCAGGTGCTTGAGGACCCGGGCGGCCAGGTCCGCTTCGGCGGCGTATTTTTTGTCGCCGGTCTTGATCAGCTTCTGGGCCTTGTCCCCGCGTTTCTGGACCGTTTCCATGTCCGCGAAGATCAATTCCAGGTTGATGGTCTCCATGTCCCGGGCGGGGTCGACGCTGCCGTCCACATGGATGATGTTTTCGTCCTCAAAGCAGCGCACCACGTGGACGATGGCGTCCACCTCCCGGATGTGGGAAAGGAACTTGTTGCCCAGGCCCTCTCCCTTGCTGGCCCCCTTGACCAGGCCCGCGATGTCCACAAATTCCACCGAGGCGGGGGTGACCTTTTTGGGGTGGTACATGTCCGCCAGGACCGTCAGACGCTCGTCGGGCACGGCGACCACGCCGGTGTTGGGCTCAATGGTGCAGAAGGGGTAATTGGCGGCCTGGGCGCCGGCGCCGGTAATGGCATTGAAAAGCGTACTTTTGCCTACGTTGGGCAGACCTACAACGCCTAATTTCATGATCGTTTGGCTCCTTGCGTTTTCATGGCGGGCAGACAGATACCCGCTCATTCTCCATTATAACGCCAAAGCCGGAGGATGACAAGTTTGAAAAAGAGACCGAAAAGCACCCCGCCCGTCCGGGCAGGGTGCCGTAAAAGGGTTTTGGATCGGCCGCGCGGCCAAAGGACATCGGGGGATGCGACGGCGCTTTATTCCCGGTGTCCGTCCCGGAACATGCTGAATTGGTCCATGGGGTAGTCCTTCAGGTTGTCCAGGATCTTCCGCCCGTCCGCCTTGCTCAAAAGGTCCGCGCGGACCCGGGTGATCTCCAGTTCGGCCTTGCGCTTGGAGGGGCCGCCCACGCAGCCGCCCGGGCACATCATGCCCTCCACAAAGTCTTCCTTCAGGGTGCCGTTCTTGAGCAGGGTCAGGGCTTTGCGGCACTCCGCGCCGCCCGCGCAGGTCATCAGGGTGATGCCGGAGGTGTCCTCGCCCATCTCCCGCATTGCTTCCAGCACCGCGGCGGCGACCCCGCCGGAGGCGGCGAACTTCTTGCCGTGCAGGGAGGCCTCCTGATAGTCCTCCTCGCAGGGCTCCAGGGCAATGTCCCTGCTTTCCAGCAGGCTGAGCATCTCCCCGAAGGTCAGGGCGTAATCGGTGTTGTCGGCGATGAACTCGTTCAGGGTCTCGCCCTTCTTGGCGATGCAGGGGCCGATGAACACCGTGACACATCCGGGGTGGATGGCCTTCAGGTAGCGGCTGACCGCCACCATGGGGGAGACGGTGTCGGATTTGTTTTCCTCGTACTGCTTGGGGAAATGGTGGTGCAGCAGGCTGATGAAGGCCGGGCAGCAGGAGGTGGTCATCTTGCGGCCCTCCTTCTTGGCCTCGATCCATTCCCGGGCCTCGTAGGCGGCGGTCATGTCGCCGCCCAGGCCTACCTCCACCATGTCCGCAAAGCCTGCGGCCTTCAGGGCCCGGCGGAGGGAAGCCATGCCGATGTCCTTGCCGAACTGGCCCTCGCTGGCGGGGGCGCACATGGCGTAGACCTGCCTGCCCGCCTTGATGGCCTCGATGACCGGCACCAGGAAGATCCGGCTGCCGATGGCGCCGAAGGGGCAGGCGTGGATGCAGTGCCCGCAGTGGACGCATTTGCTTTCGTCGATGTTGCAAAAGCCGTATTCGTCCCAGGCGATGGCGCCCACCGGGCAGGCCACCTTGCAGGGACGTTCCAGATGGATGATGGCGCCGTAGGGGCAGGCCTTGGCGCACAGCCCGCACTCCTTGCATTTGGCGGCGTCGATGTGCATGCGCCTTTCCCCCTGACGGATGGCCCCGAACCGGCAGGAATTCAGGCAGGCCTTGCCCAGGCAGAACCGGCAGTTGTCGGTCACGGAATAGGTGGAGGCGGGGCAGTCGTCGCAGGCGGGCTGGATGACCTGCACCACGTTTTTCGTCTGGCTGTTCACGTCCGCGTTCAGGCCGGAGGCCAGGCGGATGCGGTGCCGCACGATCTCCCGCTCTTTATATACGCAGCACCGGTATACGGGCTTGGGCCCGGGGCTGACCTCGTATACGATCTGTTCCTTGTGCTCCTCGTCCAGGGTGCCTGCCCAGGCCAGTCTGCAGATCTCGGTGGCGATCTGGTGCTTCAGGTCTACGATGCCTTTATCGTTGTTGATCATGGGGTCCTCCTTGAATGGGTACGGCGGGATGGGTCCTTTTTTTTCCATTATAACATCGATTTCCGTTTCCGTCCACGGAGCGGGAGGGATTTCGGGCGGCGGGCCTTTTTTGTTAGTGTAAAGTAGTTCTGGGAGAATTGAGTTATCAGGGGAACGTAGAAGAAGA
>CAMJUL010000111.1 GCA_946408995.1 uncultured Clostridia bacterium
CCAAGCGTGTAGTGGACTTTCACCACCAAGCTATTGCCCATGGCGGGCGTACTGCTAAAAGAAGGACGGGCCCGATTGCCCGTCCTTCAATACAGATCGTAAAGCAGATCATTCGCCGTCCTGCACGTTCCTGCGGCGTCGCGCGGCCCTTCTTTGCCGCTTGTCCTCTTCTTCCGCAGGCTGTTCCTTCGCAGGGGGCTCCGGCTCCTTCGCGGTGCTTTCCTCCGCCGGGGCCTCAGCGCGTCTGCGGGAGACCCGGAAGCCGTCGTCTTCGTAGGCTTCCTGCTCCTGGCCGCGTTTTTCCTGCGCCTTCACGACGTCCTCCTCGGTCACCTCCGGCTCCGGCGCGTCCACATCCAGGGGATCATGGACCATCGCCCGGGTCACGCCGCTGCGGAGCGTCGTCACTTCCTCTTCGGTCACTTCGTCCCGGTCCCCGCGGACCACGCTTGGCGCTTCTTCCTTTTCCGCTTCCCCGGCCGCTTCGTCGTCGTCCTCCTCCGCGTCAGGATCCCGACCGTAATCCCTGCGGGCAGCCAGGTCCAGATGGTCGTAGGCGCTGTCGCTGCGCTTCTTGCTGACCGCCCGGCTGACGGCCGCCGCGATCAGCAGGATCAGCCCCGCCGCCAGAAGGCCGGCGAAGATCATCGCCAGCAGCCTTGCGATCTGCCTGCCCTGCACCAGCATGGGGTTCAGGTCCTCTTCGGTCACCGGGGGTTCTGTCACCAGCGGCGCCACGGTGGGCACAGGAACGCTGGTGGGCTCTGCCGTCGGCAGGGCGTAGCTCAGCTGCACCGTATTGGACTGGAAGGAAAGGCTGTTCCCCAGGCTGTCGGACGCGGAGGCGGTGAAGCGGAACTGGCCGGTGTGGCTGATCTGCACATCCCGCTCCAGTTTCACCGTCTGTCCGGCGGCGATGGAGGCGATGTTGGTAATGTTCACGCTGCCGTGGGTGATCTTGATGTTTTTCGCCTCGTTGTCGGCGTTGTTGGTCACATTCAGGGTAAAGCGCACCACCGCCGGCAGTTCGGAAAGCGTTTCATGATCGCATGTCAGGTCCAGCGTCAGGATCAGGGTGTTCTGCGGGTCGTAGACCTGGACCGGAATGGATTCGGAGGTCATCTCCCGGGTCTCGCCCGTATTGTCGGAAAGGAGGGCCGTAAACTTGAAGGTGGTGGGCTCCGTCAGGGTGAACTCCTTGTCCCGTTCCACCGTAGTACCCGCGGGGATCTCAATTCCGGTGAGGACCTCGCCCTTTTTCGCGTCCCTGACCGTCACGTTGGAATAGGACACGTTTCCGTTGTTGATGAAGGTGATCCGCATAATGGCCGTTTCGCCGATATTGACGTTGGGCGTTACCGCGGAAAGGCTCATTTTCAAATCCGGCTTGGCCACCGGAATGGTCACGGCTTCGACTTCCTTTTTGAAGGTTTCCTTTTCCCCCTCCGCCTTGTATTCTATTTTGGCGGAGCTTGTCAGGTCGGTATTCTGAATGGTGGCGGTGAAGGTCACCTTCTGGCTGCCCCCCGGGGAAAGATGGCCCACGGTCTGGGTGCGGCCGTTCATGCTCTCGGTCACCTTGATATCGGTCAGTTCCACGTTGCCGCTGTTCACCAGGTCATAGATGACACTGGCCACCTTGCCGGAGCGGCAGACCTCCGGCTCCAGGGTTCTGGTCACGGACAGGGATACCCGCTCCCCAAGATAGGTCAGCACGATGCCGGCTTCCTGCATGACCTCGTAAATGTTGCCTTCCGCGTCTTCCATGTTGTAGCGAACGGTAAAGGTCACGCTGCCGCGGTCCAGATCCTCCTCCGTCACGGCGTAGGTGCCGCTCCAGGAGAAATACTGCCCCGCCTTCAGATAAACGGATCCATTTTCCCCGAAGGCGGAAACCATGTCGCCCGAGGGGCCGTAAAGGGATACCGGATAGGCCATGTCCTGATCGGAGGTGTTGGTGACCCTTGCCGAGATCTGAATCTCCCCGGGCCCGGAAAGCTCCGTCCCGGAGGCTTCCATCGTAAAGGCTACCATGTCCAGGGACTGCGCATGGGCAGTCAGCGGAAACAGAACCGCGAACAGGGCCAGCAAGGCCGCCAGCAATGTATCGAATGCCTTTGAACGGGCGTTAATCATTGCGTTCCCTCCCTTCCGGCCGTCCTGCCCACCGGGAAAGCATCGGACCGGAAACAAAAATCCACCTTTGATATTAATGCGCAAAAGGGTTTCTGTCAAGAAAAAATCCCCCGGTTCCTGACAGACCGGATCCAACTGACCTTCTTCTTCTATTTTATCATGCTCCGCGGCAAAAAGCAAGGCACAAAGCCTGTTAATGCGCCCTTTTGCGCCCCCCGGGACGGGCATAAACAGGACGGACGGAACATTTACACCTTTTCCCGTTCGCATTTTTCCTTCCTTATGGTATAATACGCCTGTTCAAGTCCAGCGAAAGGAGCTTGCGTCCATGGCTCACAGGAAACCCGCCCGCTTTTCCTCCCCCGGGGAGGAGGACGCCCGGGAGGGCAGCGCTTTTCTGCCCGGCTGGGAGGAAGACGCCCCGTCCCCTCCGGACCGGGAAAAAGCCCGCACCCTTTTCCGGAAGACCCCGCGCCAGCCCAGTTTTGTCGTGGCCGTCGCGGTCAACACCATCCGTCTTCTGGTGATCCTCATCCTGGCCCTGGGCCTTTCCGGCCTCGGTGCCGTCATCGGCATCGCCCGGGCCTATGTGGACACCGCCCCCGTCCTGGACCTTGCCGCCTTCGACGACCAGGCCCAGACCTCCTTTATCTACGATTCCGCCTTCAACCTGATCACCGAATACCGGGGGACCGAGAACCGCATCATGGTCTCCATCACCACCGTGCCGCCCCAGCTTCGCAACGCCTTCGTGGCCGTGGAGGACGCCCGGTTTTATTCCCACAACGGCATCGACATCAAGCGCATCGTCGGCTCCTTCGTCAAAAACGCCATGACCGGCTCCTCCCAGGGGGGGTCCA
The DNA here is from genome assembly GCA_946408995.1 of uncultured Clostridia bacterium. Classification (GTDB taxonomy): domain Bacteria; phylum Bacillota; class Clostridia; order Christensenellales; family Aristaeellaceae; genus RUG756. The sequence goes on from CAMJUL010000111.1 coordinate 2,997, forward strand.
CCATCACCCAGCAGCTGATCAAAAACACCCTGCTTTCCAGCGAGCAGAGCTACAAGCGCAAGATCCAGGAAGCCTACCTGGCCATGCAGCTGGAGCAGAAATACACCAAGGACCAGATCCTGGAATGCTACCTGAACACCATCTACATGGGTGAGGATTATTACGGCATCAAGACCGCCGCTTACGGGTATTTCGGCAAGGACCACCTGTCGGAATTGTCCCTGAGGGAATGCGCCATGCTCGCCGGGATCTGCAACAGTCCCTATTACTATAATCCCCGCAGGAACTTCTATACCCGTCAGTCCGGCGCCGTGGATTACCCCGCTCTGACCAACGACCGGACGGATTACGTGCTCCGGTGCATGTACGAAAACCAGTTCATCACCCGGGAGGAATACGAGCAGGCCCTTGACCCCGCCACGGCCGGTGTGCTGGAGCATTCCCCCGACAGCGGCAGCCTCTATGCCGCCCCGCATTACGTGGAATACGCCGTCCGGGAGGCCATCGGGATCCTGCTGGAGATCAACGGCATGGAAAACACCTCCGCCAACCGCGTCAAGGCCGAAAACGACCTGAGGACCGGCGGGTACCGCCTGTACCTGGCCATGGACGCACAGATCCAGGCAGCGGTGGAGGAGACCGTATATGCCTGGAAGGGCTGGCCGGACCTCAGGGACCCCTCTGACCGGGTCTACCGCGCGAAAAAGGCCGACGGCACCTACGAGGAAGTGGTCCAGCCGCAGGCCGCGGCGGTGGTCCTCGACTACCGCACAGGCGAGATCATGGCCATCGTCGGCTCCAGGACCCGGCCCGTCCAGCGAAAAACTTTGAACCGGGCCACGGACATGAATATGCCCGTAGGCTCCGCCATCAAGCCCATCGCCGTCTACGCCCCCGCCATTGAGAACGGCGCCGGGGCCGGCGCCATCCTCTATAACATGGAATTGCCCATCGCCGGCTGGAAGGATTCCGACGGCAACGATTCCTGGCCCAAGAATTACGGCGGCTCCAGCTACCGCGGCCCGGAAACCATGCGCACGGCCCTGAGCAAGTCGGACAATACCGCCGCCGCCTGGTGCATGATGAACCTGGTGGGGGTGGAGAACAGCGCCTCCTTCCTGCTCAAACTGGGGGTCAGCGAAAGCCACATCTCCAGGACCCCCTTCGGCGTCACCCTGGGCTCCTCCGGCATCACGCCCCTGGAGATGGCCGTCGCCTTCGGCGTCCTGGGGAACAGCGGGGTCTACCAGTCCCCCATCAGCGTGCTGGCCATTACCGACCGGGCCGGGAACACCCTCTACGACGCCCACAAGACCCAGGAAAGGCGGCAGGTGTTCAAGCCCTCTACGGCCTGGCTGACGGTCGACATGCTCAAGGACGCCGTCTCCTCCGGCACCGGCACGAAGGCCCGCATCAAAAACCAGACCGTTGCCGGCAAAACCGGCACCAACTCGGACCAGCGGGGCGTCTTCTTCACCGGCATGACCGGCTGGTACTGCGCCTCGGTATGGATCGGGCATGACAACTACAAGCCCCTGTCGTCCAAAACCACCGGAGGCAGCAGCGCCGCCGCCCTCTGGCAGGCCTTCATGGAGCGGATCCATCTGGATAAAAACAAGGCCAGCCGGGACATCATGGAGGGCACCGGCTCCGATTACGGCCTGGTCCAGGTGACCACCTGCGCCGTTTCCGGCCAGCTGGCCACGGACGCCTGCAAAAACGATCTGAACGGCTACGGCACCGTCACCGACTGGTGGCCCAGGGAGAGCGTTCCCTCTGTTTCCTGCCAGATGCACATGTCCCTGGACCTGTGCGCCTCCACCGGGCTCCTGGCCGGGGAAGGCTGCCCCAACCGGGTCACCCGGTCGGTGGTGCTGATCCCCCCGGGACATCCCCTGTATCCCTTCCTCGGCACCCGCTACGAAGGGGTCCTGTCAGACTACCTGGGCCGCTTCGCTTCCCTGAGGCTTACCTCAGACAGCTACACCAACAATGCCCTGATCCAGTCCATGGTCTGCACTTCCCACCGGACCGGCCAGCCCTACGGCGTGCTCCAGGCGGACGAAACGCTGACTGAGGACGCCTACGCGCTCCTTTCCAGCGCCCTGTCCCTTCTGAACGTTACCCCTGCCGAAGCCAAAGGGTACAGTGAACTGGTCAACGCCTACAACGCCCTGGGGCAGACCCTCTCCGGCGGGACCTTCACCGGGGACCAGCTCTACAGCCAGATGAGCCGGCTGACCCAGGCCATGGCGGCGGTGGGCTACTGACGCGCCGGGCACAACTGAAAAAGGGGCTGTTGCAGAAGCACCAAAATCTGCAGCAGCCCCTTTCCCATGTAGGC
>CAMJUL010000112.1 GCA_946408995.1 uncultured Clostridia bacterium
GCGTGTAGTGGACTTTCACCACCAAGCTATTGCCCATGGCGGGCGTACTGCAAAATGATACAGGGCGATGCCCATGTCCACCTTCTGCAGGTCCCATCCGCCGGCATCCGCAAAGCCCTTGCTTTTCTTTTCATAAAAATGGGCCTTTGGGCCGTCGATGACCACGCGCCAGGGCTGCTTGTTGACCGCGGAGGGCGCCCAGCGAACCATTTCCAGGGCGTCCCTGTAAGGCGTATCCTCCGAAAGGGGCCTGTCAAAGCGCCCGTCAAAGAACAGCTCTGAAAACGCCCTGCGGCTGTCCGCATGGACCCCTTTGCGCATGAGGGTTTCCCGAAGGGACATCCTTTGGGAGGGATATCCGAGGGGACTGACACAGGGCATCACTTCATCCGCCTTCAGTTCCATGGCCCTTTCAAAGGCGGGACGGTCCATCGTCCCGGCGATCCAGGTGGTGCCAAGTCCCAGGGATTCGGCGTACAGCACCACCTTTTCAAAGGCGTAGCCAAAGGCCTCCTCCGCGTGGGGCCGACGCTGCAGTTTCCCTGCAATGAAGGTATCCGCGCCCACGATCACGGGGGAGGACAGGCCGTCCTCTTTGGCGCTCAGCAATTTCCAGGTGATGGGGATGTCAAATGGCGTCTCCACCCGCTCGGCGAAGCGCAGCACCTTTTCGGCATCCTCCTGGCGCAGAGGAACCCCGTCAAAGGTGCGCACGCTCCTGCGATGGCGGATCAATTCCAGGCCGTTCACAGGTCCAGGCCTCCGGTCCAGATTTTCAGATCCGCCTGGGAAAGCGCTCCGCCCAGCCGCTTTCCGGTATCCACGCAGGTCGCCTCCCCTACAAGCGCCTTTATCCGATCGCAGGTCCTGCCGATGTCGCTGCCGCCGGAAGTGCAAAAAGGAATGATCCTCTTGCCGCCGAAATCATAGGCCGTCAGGAAGGTGTCGACCACGCTGGGTTCCCGCCCCCACCAAATGGGAAAGCCAACGAACACCACGTCATATTGGACCATGTTTTCCACGCAGCCCTCAATGGCCGGGCGGCAGTTCAGGTCGCTCATTTCCAGTGTGCTGCGGCTTTGTTTGTTGGTCCAGTCCAGGTCCTCCCCGGTATAAGGGACCGCAGGCTTGATCTCAAAACAATCGGCTTTTTCCACAGCCGCGATTTCCCGCGCCGCCCCGGCAGTCGTGCCGCTGACGGAAAAGTACGCAACCAGCTTCTTGCCCATGAATGTTTCCTCCCTTAAATCATTTAAATAAGTAATCAGTCTTTACAACGGAATTCTTATCTGCTATGATTGTATCGGATGATGTTTCATCTGTCAATGCCTGAAAAAAACCGGAGCAAGGAAGAAAAAACGTATCTGGAGAGGGGAACCATGTCACAACATCACAATTGTCCGTGCGCTGCGCAATGCGCACTTCAATCCGCCCTGGAAAGCATCGGAGGCAAATGGAAGCTGCCCGTGCTCTGTTCTCTGTCCGCCAACGGGGCGAGCCGGTACAATGAGCTGCTGCATAACGTTCAGGGCATTTCCAACACCATGCTGTCCCAGACCCTCAAGGAACTGGAACGGGATCATCTGGTGCTGCGTCAGGAATACCTGGAGGTGCCGGTGCGGGTGGAATACGAACTGTCGGAGCAGGCAAAAAAGCTCCGGCCCATCCTGGTCCGGCTGATCCAATGGAAGATGGCTGCAGCTTCCGACGCGCAATAATACTTAAGGAGGCATAAAAGATGATCCAAGTCGCATTCTTTGATACCAAGGCCTATGACAGGCCCTCCTTTGAGCGCTTCGGCAGCGAGCACGGCCTGGCGTTCAGGTTCCTTGAAACAAAGCTGAACGAAGACACCGTGGCACTGGCAAAGGGCTGCAGCGCCGTCTGCGTGTTCGTCAACGACACGGTGAACGCCTCCGTCATTGATAAGCTGTATGCATACGGCGTCCGTCTGATCGCCCTGCGCTCCGCCGGGTACAACAATGTGGATGTGCAGGCCGCCTTCGGCAAGATCCATGTGGTGCATGTCCCGGCGTATTCGCCATACGCGGTCGCGGAGCATGCCATCGCCCTGCTGCTGACCAACGTACGGCGCATCCACAAGGCCTATAACCGGACGCGGGAGTTTAACTTTTCCCTGAACGGCCTGACGGGCTTTGACTTCCACGGAAAAACCGTGGGCGTGATCGGCACAGGCAAGATCGGGAGGATCTTTATCGATATCTGCCGCGGCTTTGGCATGCGGGTGCTCGCCTATGATCCCTATCCGGCAAAGGACAGCGGAATCGAATACGTCCCGCTGGACGAGCTCTTCGCCCTCAGTGACGTGATCTCCCTTCATTGCCCGCTGACCGATGGAACAAGGCACCTTCTGAATGCCGCCGCCATTGAAAAAATGAAAAAAGGCGTCGTCATCGTCAACACCTCCAGGGGAGGCCTGATTGATACCGAGGCCCTGCTTGAAGGCATCAAGGCCAGAAAGATCGGCGCAGCCTGCCTGGACGTATATGAGGAGGAAGCGGATATTTTCTTTGAGGACCGCTCCGGACACATCCTCAATGACGAACTCCTTGCCCGCCTGATCTCCATGCCCAACGTCATCGTCACCTCCCATCAGGCGTTCCTGACGGAGGAGGCTCTGAACAACATCGCGGAAACGACCGTCAACAACATTCTATCCTGTTTCGAAAAGGACGGGATCTGCGACAATGAACTGTGCTACCGCTGTGGCAGGATCGAGCAATGCAAAAAAGAACGTATGGATAAATGCTTCTGAGCGTCCCGGAACCCCCCTCCCCTGGAAAGGGCAGGGGGGTTCTGTACGTCCGGACGCTGTCCCTTCGGTCAAATTCCTCCCCAGGGCAGGCCTTTTCCCCGGGGAAGGAAGCCTGCCCGTCCGTTCGAGGAGAAAACATCCTCGCGAAAAGGAGGCCAAAATGAACAAACTCCCTCAAAGCAGCCCCCCTTCCTCAGCCGTTTCAAATAAACGGCTGTTCGTTTTCTCAGCCTTTCGCTCGCCGCCGCGTTTTTCCTGACACCGCGGGGCACGGCGGACGCCCCCTTCCATCTCAGCGTCGCGCTTTACCCCTATGGCCCTGATCTGTCACAGTTTGAACAGGCCATCGGATCCGTATGGAACCAGCGTCATCCGGAAGTGGAACTGGATTTTGTCCAATGGGACTGTTATTCGGAGGATCCCCCGAAGGATCTGGATGTTTTTGTATATGATTCCGTCTTTCTGTATGATTTTCTGGAAAAAGGCTGCCTTATGCCCCTGGCGGAGGAGGACATTGAGCGCCCCGGAGATCTGATCCCCTGCGCCCTGTCCGCCTGCTGCGCCGACGGTGTCCCTTATGCCCTTCCGCAGCTGCTTTGCGCAAACCTTCTGTTTTGCCGCGAGGGCGACGATGAAATGAAAAACGCCGAAAACATCGGCGCGCTTTACCGGTCCATCGGCGTCTGCGCGGATCCCGGGGTGCCACCCGCAGGGCAGGATTCACTTCTGGTCTCCATCCCGGATCGGCAGACGCTGGCCTTCTGGTATCTGGAGACCCGCGTGGACTTGGACCAGGAATATGCCCCGCTGGAAGACATCCCGGAGGCGGCCCGGCTTGATCCGGTCATTATGGAAACCCTTCTGAAGGTACAGTCCATGGCCGGCAAAGCCCAGATGACCGCCATTGACCCGTCCGGCGACGCCTACATCCGCGGCAAATGGTTCGCCTCAAGCACGGGAAGGGCCCTCATCGGATACAGCGAGACCCTGTCCGTCCTGGGCGAAGACGCGGAAAAAGTGGCATTTCACCGTTTCTCCATGTCCGATGAAAAGGACATCCCCATGCTGTACGCGGACATCGCCAGCGTCAACGCGTCCGTGGATCCCGCAAAGCGTCCGCTCGCGGTGGAGCTGATGAATATCATCACCGGGGAAGAGGCGTTGTCCATGGCCTTTTCCCCCCTGGAAACGGGACAGGCTCCCCAGTACCTGCTGGGGGCGCGCTTGAGCGTCTACGACAGGCTTGCGGTCCCCTATCCCGTTTACGGCAGGCTCAAGGAGATCGTCTCGGATCCCGAATGCCGTGTTTTTGTCCCGTCTGCGGGCGGAAGAGCCCTGACGGAAAAAGCGGCCTCTGTCTTTAAGCTTCCTTTGGAAGAATGAGCCTGGACATCTTCCGGCGCCGTTCACCTCAAGGACAGCGCCGCGGCGGGTTCCTCCTCCAGCATTTTCATCAATTCAACGCCGGCCAGCATCACAATGCCGATCCCGTGCGTATCGTTGAAATTCCACATCAGCGTGCGGTAGTAAGCGCGCGAAAACGAAAAACCGGACCCTTGACACACCCCGTACAGGTTGCCTTCCCGGTCCACCGCCTCTTCCGTCAGGCCCTTCCAGGCCCGGACAGCCGCGTCGGCCGCGCGCCGCCTCCTCTCCGGCGGGTACCACCCGCAGCGGACCCCCCTGCCGAAGGCGCAGATGAACATCGCCGTCGCGGAAGATTCCGGATAGGTTTCCCTTTCGTCGAGGATCTGATGCCACAGGCCGTTTTCGTCCTGAAGGGCCAGATACCCCTCCGTCAGGTCGGCAAAGTGCCTCAGGAGCCGGGGATATGCCGCGTGCGTCTTCTCCAGCCGCATCATAAGCTCGCTCAGGGAGAAGATCACCCATCCGTTCCCCCGGCTCCACGGGATCCCGTTGTTTTTGCCCTGCCTTAAACACATCATATGTGCCATGACCTTCCGCTGCGGCATAAACAGGAGGTCCCTGTATTTGAGCTGCTGGGAAACACACTCCTCCAGTGCCTCCGGCCTGTCCGTCCTTTCGGCAAACCTGCAAAGGAAGGGGATGGACATATACAGGTCGTCTGCCCAGACCGTGTCATCCCGAATCGAGTAGGAGGGGGTGATTAGCCCCCGTCCTCTCACCGCACCGTGCGTACC
>CAMJUL010000113.1 GCA_946408995.1 uncultured Clostridia bacterium
ACCGGGCGGGTTCGGGTCTCTCACCCGTTAGAAACGTGCGCCGCCGGGCGCACCGACAGAACGTCCCGTCCAATGTACGGGGCTGTTCGCGCAGCATGTACGCCCCGATCCTGTCCGCGATCCTCCCGATGGAAGGGGAGCAGCCTTCCGGATCACATTCCAGCATCAGGGAGCCGAAGGAACCGCAGTCATCCAGGGCATCCAGCCAGCACAGCTGCTGATTCACGCCGGGAAATCCCCATTTTTGCCTATCCCAAAGGGCATACGCCTGGATTTCCGTCACCTGACGGACATGGCGCAAAACATAGTTCTCAATGCTCTTTTCCTCCAGGGCACGCCCGGCTGACAGCAGGCCGTAAAGGGTGACCCCCAGCGGATAGGTCCAGCGGCCAAAGAGCGGCACTTCGGCATAAGGTCTCAGGCGCATCCCTTCCGCATCGGGTCTCCAGGCCGTGTCTTCATAAAGGGCGCCAAGACGCGCAAGGGCCGCGGGATCCCCGCACGCCCTGGCGCACGGGCCCAGGACCAGCAGAGGCCGGTCATCCCCAAAACGGTGCACCGGACAGACGATGCGCCCTGGAAGCCCCTCCACAGCCCTGCGCAGGTTCAAAAGCGTCCCGAAAAGCAGCACCTCATGCCTGCCTGGGGAAACCCTATCCCCCCGCCGCGGCCTGCAGCCGTCCAGGAGGACCGTCTCTTCCGGAAGGATCGCACCCTCGCAGCCCTCCGGGGTCTCCCACGCCGTCCAGGCATAGAAGGTCCCCTCCTCCCTCAAAGGGGTCCGTCCGGGCTCCGGAAGCCATTTCAGCCCGGAAGCCTCCTCCCGGTCTTTCCATACCTCCTCGCTTGGGGCGCACCCAGGATCCACAGGCGCCGTATACAGGAACCCCGCCTCCCCGTTCCTTTCCGAAAATGGGAGGATATAATGGCAGGGTTCCCACTGGGGCATGGCATTCTGAAGGGTGCAGCCAAACCCGATGGCCGTACATTCGCTCCGGAGCAAGAACCGGTTGAATCCTTTCTCAAGGGCTGCCTCCGCCTCACAGGGGATCCCGTTCCGCTCCTGAAAGCCGTTGGACCTGAAGAGGAGTTTCCCGTTGAGCCATACCGAAAGCGGGCTGGAACAGGTCAGGATGAACCGGGTTTTCTTGGGAACGGAGCAATACAGATCTCCGGCCGCATAAACGATCTGCCCGATCCCGGCGTCCGGGAAGCGTTTGGCAAAGTCAAAATGGACCCGCGCCTTGTCGTCAAACCGGATCCCATTTTCGTTCCACGCCCGCCAGATAAACGGAGCAGCAGGATGGCTTCCCATAAACCTTGCCGCCATCAGACGGATGATCTCCTCCGGGGCGTACCCATACAGTCCGGCAGCGCTCATGCGTTTGTCAAAATAGCGCTCCATTCCCTCTCTCCCTCCTTTTGAGCCTCCGGTGAAAACTGCAGTCCTTCAGTCCCCGATGATCCTTTGGACATGTTCAAAATCAAGCACGGCCGTATGCCCGCCCGCGTGGATCTCCAGCTTCCCGGCATCAAACTCCGCCTGGCAGAACGCGTTGTCATACCGCTTGTACCCGTGCAGACCGATCTGCTTTCCTTCCACGGCCAGCGGCCGGCTCCACCCGAAGGTCACCGTGCCAAGGGACGGGGAGACATAAGCGCAGCGAAGGCTGTCCCCGGTGAGGGAGGCCTTTTCAAAACCTGCGATAAAGCGCCCGAAAGACCCGTTTTCCGCCTCGGACCCCATTTCCACCGTCCAAACATTGGCATGCCCCTGTGCCACGTATTCATAGTCCTGCGCCCGCTCATACCTTTCCTCCCAGTCGTCGGGGTACAGGGCGCGGAAAAGCGCAGGATCCTTGGGCTCCCAATAGGCGTACAGAAGCGATTTTACCGCGATATAGCCCTTGCCCTTTCTGCCGAACAGGAAGCCGTCCTTCTCGATCACCTCGTCCATCTCATGCTTTGGGAAGTACAGATGGGAATAGAGATAATCCACGAAATCCGGCAGGATCCTGTAGATGCACAGCAGGACATTTTCATGCTGCACGGCCCGCGGCAGGCACAGGTTTCCGGCCCATCGGTTTGGGCGGCTGCCGTATTCAAGGGAAGCCGGGCTTGTAGTGAACACCACGGCTTTCCCGCCCAGGGACGCGGTCCAGGGATGCTGCTGGTAGCCCATACGGCCCCTTCGAAAATCCTGGGCACAGCTGAGCACATAATCCGGAGTGCGGCGGGTGTAAATATCCACCTGCGTCATGGCCGTATAGTCCGGCGCGTCCACACATGGGGCGTCGGCCTCATCGTGCAGGAGATAGCGCTCGTGGTACGCCCTGACCCGGTTGGTCATCCAGTTCCATGTGGGGAATACCTTCAGGGAATTTTCCACCGTCAGCCGGTCCGAATAGGTCTGCTGTCCCCAGAAGAACATGATGTTGTCAAAATCCGCGGGGTCCACCCCAAAGCGCTTCGCGTCCGCGACATCCAGGCTCATGCGCTCTTTGTTGTTCTGGATTCCATCCACGCTTTGATACGCGGCGCGGATCGCCGCGGGACAGGTATAGCCGCACGATGCCAGCATGACGGCGCAATTGCTGATCCCGCCCTCGATATGTCCTTCGTCGAACAAAAGCCGCATGACGGCGGAACAGTCCTCATAATCCGGCTCGATGATAAAGCGGGTATACACGCGGCCGTGGGTCGTGGGAAGGTGTCCCCGGAACCCGTTGACCGCCAGATCAAAGACGAGCAGGTCGATCAGCATCCTGCACCTTGTGCGGATATCGTTTTCGTCGGCATACAGCATCAGGCAGACCAGGCCCAGGATATCCTCCATGTAATAGCCCTGCGTCAGCCATTCACTGAAGCCAAAGCGCTCCCGCCATCTCAGCCAGCGCAGCAGAAAGGTGCGTCCATGGGCAAGGTGCTCCCTGCCGCTCTTCCCGTCGGAGGGGAACACCTCCTCCGGATACATCTGGCCCGCCAGATACTCCGCGCTGTGGTAAAGGATCTGGTGGTTTTCCGTAAAGTAACAGGCATGCACCTCGCCCGGTTCATCCAGCCAGTATTTAAAACGAATCAGGCTGCTGTCGATCTTTCGGGCCATGTCCTCGTCAAGGCGCGGCGTCCCCCGATGTTCCCGCAGCATGCGGATCAGCGCCGGAATGGCAAAATCCGCACAGTCCTGGCGCGTATCCATCCTTTCCAGCGCTTTTTCGATGGCAAAGCCGCGCACCGGCTCCAGCGGATCTCCCCGCATCGCCACTTCCATCTTGGCCAGATCATAATACAGTCCGAGAAACGAATCAAATCCGTTGTCCCAGCCGGCCTGTTCCATTCCTTCTTTCGTTCGGGCGGCTTTTTCCCTGCCCGTGCGGACCACATGCCTCAGATATGCCAGGTTGTCCATTCCGGTCCCTCCCGTTTTTCCATCCGTATCGTAAAACGCTTTTCCTGTTCCTGGCGCCGTCCGGTCCTTCTGCGGCGCGCCTTCGGTCAATGATCAAAATGCGCCGAGACGAGCTTCAGCTTCTCAATGATCGGAAGGTGCTGCGGACAGACCCGCTCGCATTGTCCGCAGGCGATGCAGGCCTTTGCCCTGCTGAAGCGCAGCGCCAGGTGCCGGTAGTTTGTGTAATTGATGGTCCACCCTTTCTCCTCCAGGTTTTCCCGCATGTCCTCGTTGTACAGGGAAAAAAACCGCGGGATCGGGATCTGTTTCGGACAGCCCTCCGTACAGTAGGAACAGCCGGTGCACGGGACCGCAATCCGGGCGTTGATCATCCCGGCCACCCGCTGTGTCAGGGCTTTCTCGTCCTCTGTCAGCGGGACAAAGGGATCCATATAGCTCAGATTGTCTTCCATCTGCTTTAGGGTGCTCATCCCGGACAGCACCACCAGCACGTTTGGAAGCGTCGCCGCGAACCGGATCGCCCAGGAAGCCATGGACAGGGCGGGTTCCCTTTGCCTGAACAGCCGTTCGGCGTCGGGAGGGACCCGGGCCAGGGTGCCTCCCTTCACCGGCTCCATGACGATGACCGGTTTTCCGTGTCTGACCGCCGTTTCATACACCCCGCGGGACTGGATCCATTCGCTTTCCCAGTCCAGGTAGTTCACCTGCAGCTGGACGAATTCCGTCTCCGGATGCTTTGTCAATATCTCCTCCAACAGTTCCGGTGTGCCGTGGAAGGAGAAGCCTATGTGCTTCACCAGCCCCCGGGATTTCTTTTCCATGAGCCATGCAAAGCAATCCAGGCTTTCATAATCCTTATAACTGCCATCCTCGATCCCGTGAAGCAGGTAATAGTCAAAATACCCCGCTCCGGTCTGCTCCAGCTGATCCAGAAAAACCTTCTCCCGCTCCTCTTTGGAATGGAAAAAAGCGTTATGCAGCTTTGTCGCCAGGGTAAAACGGTCCCTGGGATAGCGGTCCACCAGCGCTTCACGGGCGACCCGCTGGCTCGCAAAGCCATTGTACATAATGGCCGTGTCAAAATAGGTAAATCCCCTGGCCATGAAAAGGTCCACCATCCGCTTGACCTGCTCTACATCCACGGCCGCGGCATTGTCCGGATCTGTCTGCGGGAGCCGCATGAGGCCGAACCCGAGCTTCTTCATTCCGATCCCTCCTGCTGTTCTTTTGTCTCTTCCGGATGATCCTGCTTTCCCTGTTCTCCGGAAGCCGTATCCCGGTGTTTTCCCGATCACGCTGTTTTTGTATAAAGTATACCACGCCCCCTTCTCCTTCGCCAATATGAACTGTTTCCGGCGCGTCCCCGTGGAACCGGTCCGCTTTTTCCCCGGACGGATGACCGCCCTGGACGCACGCCGGATCGGATGCACGCGCTGATCGAGTAGGAGGGGGTGATTAGCCCCCGTCCTCTCACCGCACCGTGCGTAC
>CAMJUL010000114.1 GCA_946408995.1 uncultured Clostridia bacterium
ATATGCCTTGAAGGCACGGTGCATACCACCGGCTTAGCCGGTGGTTTTGATTCGTTCAAAAGGGCCGAGGGGGAGACAGGGGAGGAGCACTTCCCTCCCGCGGATCGGGTATAAAAAAAGACCGAAGCCTGGACTGGATACGCGGGGGGTCAGGGAGAAGGGGACAAACCAGCGAAGGAGCGGCGTGCAAGGAACTGGGACAAGAGGACGGGGCAATGGAATGCCGCACGGTTCTCCCCGCAGGGGCAGGGCAGAACCGAAGGGGATGCGCAAGGGGAGCGTTGAGCCCCTGCGGGCCCTCGCTTCAGGCGCGGATCCCCGGTTCTCCCCGCAGGGGCTTTTTCTTTTTTAAAAGAAGCACTATAATGGATCCGGGACAGCGTCCCAAATCCGTCCGGGAAGGGAAAGAACGACCATGCCTCGACTGACCAGAAGAAGCTTCCTCAAGACCCTTTTGTCCTGCACGGGGGCCGCGGCGGCGGCGCCGGTGCTGGGCCGCCTTCTCCCCGCCGGGGCCGAAGGCGGGAGGAACGTGGAAACAGCGTCCGCTCCCTCCTGGCGGACGCCGCCGGCGCCGATCGCATCCTTCGACCGGGAGGCGGAGGCGGACGTCTGCGTCGTAGGAGGAGGGGTTTCGGGGGCCGCGGCCTGCAGGGAGCTGGCGGAGGAAGGCTTTGACGTGCTGCTGCTTGAAAAAAACCGGGAGGCGGACAGGCCGCCCCGGGGCGGGCAGCTGGCGGCGCTCAACGCGGCCCTGGCGCTGGAAAAAGGGGCGGAGGAGATCAGCCTGCCGGAGTTCCTTGGGGAATATACGCGCCGTACCCGGGGAGAAGCACACCCGGGCCTGATACGCACCTTTGCCCGGGAAAGCGGCCGGAATACGGACTGGTACCTGGACGTGCTGACCGGGGCGGAAAAGGACCGTCTGACCCTGCCTTACGCGGACGTGGACGTCCTGGAGCACCTTGGGGGGATGCGGTTCTGGAAAAGCACTTTGGCCTTCCCGGAGGGAATGCTGTCCAAGGCCGTAAGATGCAACCTGGAGCGGGCCGGGGCCCTTGGCGCGCAGCTTCTGTACGGCGCCGAGGCCCTGTACCTGACAACGGAAGGGGGGCGCGTCACGGGGGTGGCGGCAAGGGACGCGGCGGGAACGCTGCGCATCCGCTGCGGCGCGGTGGTGCTTGCCACCGGCGGCTTTGGCGCCAACGCAGATATGACCGGCGAATTTTACGGGACGGCGGACCCTGTGCCGGCCGAAAGACGGGGGGAGGACGGCCTGGGCCTGCGGATGGGCCTGTGGGCCGGTGGCGTCCTGGAAGGCGGCCGGGCAGCCGCCGTGGCCCGGGAGGCCTTTTTGGAGACGGATAGGACGGCGCTGCCCCCCCAGGCCCTGTGGCTGGACGGCCATTACGAGCGGTTTCGGGACGAGTTTTCCGCCCTGGCGGCCTATGACGTTCCGGGCGGCTTTAGCCGCGCAGCCCCGGATCTTGCGGTATTTGACAGCGATTTTCCCCTTTACAGGGCCTGTACGCTGCCGCGCCAGGGGGCCTGGACCCCGGGGGAGGGCCGGGCGGAGGCGTTCCGCAGGGCCCTTGAGGAGGCCCGCGTCACAGGAAAGATCATCCGCGTGAACGAAGAGGGCCCAATGCTTTTCTCCGGCGCGACCCTGGAGGAGCTTGCGGACAACATGCGCCTCAAGGGGGAGGAAAAGGAGACCTTCCTCTCAAGCGTCCGGAGGTATAACGACCTGTGCGGCCTTGGGGAGGACGAGGACTTTGGCCGCCCGGCGGAAACCCTGTTCCCGGTGTGTGAGCCGCCCTTTTACGCGATGAAGGCGTCCGCGGGGCAGGAGAGGGCCCCGGTGACCCTGGGCGGCCTTGTGACCGACGGCGGTCAAAGGGTGCTGACGGCGGCGGGGGGGCAGATCGACGGCCTGTACGCCACCGGAAACGCCTGCGGCGGAAGGTTTGGCGTATCCTACACCGCCCCGGTGCCGGGATTGGCCCTGGGCATGGCCGTGACGCTGGGGCGGGAATGCGGCAAAACGGCAGGGAGGGACCTTGCAGGAGGCAGCCGGCGGAAAAAGAATTTTTTGTAACAAACACCGTAAAAACGGAAAAATCGGGGAAATAAGACCCAAAAACCCCCCGGCCGTCACAGAAACGTCAAACCTTTTTTGCAAAAGACCGCGCCAAATCGGAATGAAGAAGGCCCGAAAAGAGACGAAAATACCGGAAAAAGGCCGGTTTTCGGGGCTTTCGGGGGTCAAATCCCACTTGTTACGGAAAAAAGACATACAAAGAAGGGGAACGCGGAGGATTTCTTTCGGAAGAAGGGTTGACAGAAACGGGAAATGGGGTTAAAATGTGAACAAACAGCAAATTTTTTAATTCGAGGTGGAATGTAACATGAAGAAGCTGCTGTCTCTCTCAATGGCTGCCATGATGCTTCTGTCTACCGCTGCTGTTGCCAGCGCTGACTCCGGCACCATCCCGCTCTACGCGGACAGCCTGAACGCCCCCGCTCTCAAGAGCATCCCCACGGTTTACACCGAGCACAAGGAAGACAAGTATGGCCGCGGATCCACCACTCTGTGGTCCTCCATGGTCCTCGACAGCGCCGCTGTGCGTGTGTATGACCCCGCCAAGCACTACAATGTGCCCGTAGCCCTGGATCTGGTTGACGGAACCTCCGCCACCTACTCCACCACCGGCATGAAGCGTCAGCCCGGTATCAGCTATGTGTATTCCTGGACTGAAAAGACCACGACCGATGCCATCGAACTGGGCGTGATCCCGGTCGGCGAATTTCCCAAGACCGATAAGGAATATGGCGAGCTGATCAAGGACTACGTGGAAAAGGGCTGGGACAGCGACGATATCGTTGTTGAAGCTCAGATGGAACTGGACAAGGAAGTCCTCGACTTCTATGTGAACGTCGAAGGCGAAGACAAGTATGTCGGCTACTATGATGTGACTGACATCGCGAAGGACAAGAAGCTGACGGATGCGGAGAAGGAAGCGAAGATCGCCGCGGCCGCCGAGGCGGTTAAGGCCTACCTGGTCTCCAAGGAGCAGGGCTACAATCCCGACGCGCTGTCCTACGAGCCCACGACCACCTATCAGAGCAAGAAGGACGCGCAGGGTGTGGATCTGTACAAGGTTTATATCCCCGCCACCGAAACCTCCAAGAAGCACTATGTTGGTGTTGGCGATGACACCTACTACCTGACTGTTGGCAATCAGACCTCTGTGCACGGCCGCAGCGGCAAAGTGTATCAGGTGAATGTTGCTGTGGACGAAGACCTGTTCAACACTGACCTGGAATTCGTGAGCGGCACCGTGACCTACAAGAAGAACGGCAACACCGGCGCTTGGTACATCGCCAACGTCGCCATGAACTACAGCGAGACCTCTGCTGTCCGCAGCCTGAGCGCCACCTACCTGCCCACCTATGACCTGAAGCTGCAGGGCTACACCGTGACCATCAACGCCAACGGCACCACCTATGTGATGGATTACAATGCCTGGGGCGGCTTCGAGAAGGGCGATGCTTACAACGCTGCTGGTTCTTACCACACCACCGGCGCCAGCGCCTTCGATTGGGCCAACACTGCCAGCTGGAAGTATGTCCGCAACTTCAGCCTGCTGTCTGTGAAGAAGCTGAACAGCCTGTTCACCCGCAAGTACTAATTCTTAACCCAAGCACAAGGCGGTCCCGAAAGGGACCGCTTTTTTGATGCGGAAAGGCGGCGAAGGCCGCCTTTTTTCTGTAAAGGCGAGCCGGCTTCCATTCAAAAAGAAAGGACGAAAGCAGAGCGGCATCGACAGCGGTCCGGCGACTGAGGATATGTCGAATATCGATTTCGACAGCCACCCGGCGATTGAGGGGGAAGGTGGCAGGCCCCCAAAGGGCCTGAAGGAAGAGGATATGCCAAGTGTTCGTCCTTGGCGAGCCACCCGGCGACTGAGGGTCCTTTGACGGAGAGACAGACTTGGACCCTTGACATGCAAGGTACGCTGACCCAGCGCCAAGGACCTCTTCCGACCCCTTCGGGGTCACCTTCCCCATCGGGGGAAGGCAATAACGCGGGCCCGACTCTGATTCTTTTCCTCCCATCGCTGCGTAGCGCTGCGGGAAGGACGGAGCAGAAGCCTTCCCCCGTCTGGGGATTTTTCGGGTCTCGGCCCCGAAGAGCCACCCGGCGATTGAGGGAAGGTGGCGCGCAGCGCCGGAAGAGGTCTCCAGACGGAGAGACAGACTAAGGCCCTTGACATGCAAGGTACGCTGACCCAGCGCCAAGGACCTCTTTCGACCCCTTCGGGGTCACCTTCCCTCAGTCGCCGGGTGGCTGTCGAAACCGATATTCGACAAGTCCCCAACGGGGGAAGGCAATAACGCGGGCCCGACTCCGATTCTTTTCCTCCCATCGCTGCGTAGCGCTGCGGAAACGACGGAGCAGAAGCCTTCCCCCGTCTGGGGAAGGTGGCGCGCAGCGCCGGAAGAGGTCTCCAGACGGAGAGACAGACTGAGGCCCTTGACATGCAAGGTACGCTGACCCAGCGCCAAGGACCTCTTCCGACCCCTTCGGGGTCACCTTCCCCTCAGTCGCCGGGTGGCTGTCGAAATCGATATTCGACATATCCTCAGTCGCCGGGTGGCTGTCGAAACCGATATTCGACAAGTCCCCAGACGGGGGAAGGCAATAACGCGGGCCAGACTCTGATTCTTTTCCTCCCATCGCTGCGTAGCGCTGCGGGAAGGACGAGGCTGAAGCCTTCCCGGCTCCATCCGTAAACCAAACATCGCTGCATAACGCCGCGGG
>CAMJUL010000115.1 GCA_946408995.1 uncultured Clostridia bacterium
CTCCTTCAACTTGCTTTTACTTCCTCAATCTTGCGTCTCGCGGTGCAAGTGACCTTTCGTTTGACCTCGTTTGACCTTCGTTTGGCATTCGTTGAATGGACCTGCATGGATGGAGCGCTGTCCTTGCGCCCGGGAGGACGGCGGTCTTTGGAAGGCCCTGCTTTCAAAGCATGGGCAAGCCCGGCAAAGCCGGGCATGGAGGCTTGCAAAGCGGGAGGAGTGTGATAGAATGGAAACAGCCAAATCCCTTTCGACAGGAGGAATCGGAAGATGAACAGAATGCCGCTGGTTCAAAATACCCTGAGCCGTTTTGTTGATTCCGGTGCGATCGCCGGATGCGTGGCGAAGGTCATCCGCAGGGGGGAACCCCTGTTTGAAGGGTGTTTCGGGTACGCAGACAGGGAAAGCGGAAAGAAAATGGGGGAGGATACGATTTTTGCCATCGCCTCCATGTCCAAGGTGATTACCGCCGTTGGGCTGATGAAGCTGTATGAGAAAGGCCTGTTCAGGCTGTACGACCCGGTCAGCGAATACCTGCCCGGCTTTAAGCATCCGACCGTCGCCCGGGAGGACGCGGACGGCCATGTGACCCTGGAGGAGGCCAAGGGCGAGGTGACGCTGCGCCAGCTGTTCACCATGACCAGCGGGGTCCCCTATCCAGGCACGGATACCGCCGCCGCCCGGATCCGAATGGAAAAACAGCAGGAGAAGCTTAAGGAGGCGGAGGAGGGAAAGCTGTCCTTTGACACCCGCGCCCTCTGCGACTGGGTGGGTACCCTGCCCCTGGCCTTTGAGCCCGGGGAAAGATGGATGTACGGTTTTTCCATCGACATCCTGGGGGCGGTCATCGAGGTGCTGAGCGGGAAGCCGCTGGGGGAATACCTGAAGGAAGAGATCTTCGACCCATTGGAAATGAAGGACACCGGCTTTTTTGTGCCGCCGGAGAAGGCGGACCGGGTGGCCGCCCTGTACCTGATCCGGGAGGGTCTCAAAAAGGCGGAGCGGGATTTCCCGACCCAAAAGCCCGCCTTTGAGAGCGGCGGGGGCGGACTGTTCTCCACCCTGGAGGACTATTCCCGTTTTGCGCAGATGCTGCTGACCGGGACCTGGAGGGGGGAAAGGATCCTGGGGCGGAAGACCCTTGAGCTGATGGCCACGGACCACCTGACGCCTCAGCAGCAGGCGACCCACAATTGGGATACCCAGCGGGGCTACGGGTACGGCCTGGGGGTCCGGGTGATGACGGACCCGGCCGCGGCGGATATCAACGGGTCCGTCGGAGAATGGGGCTGGGACGGGGCCTTTGGCAACTGGTTCTGTGTGGACCCCAAGGAAGAGATGACCTGCGTCTACCTGACGACCAACCTGCCGGGGGACCATTACCGGTTCATCCCGAAGCTGATGGCGTCCCTGTACGCCTCCCTGTAAGCAAAAAAAGCAAGGTCCTCCGCGGCAAAGCGCGGAGGACCGTTTGGAAAGGGGAAAAGGGAATGAAGGAGTGCCTGCTGGATGTGGTCCGCAAAGGGGATATCGCGGCCCTTGAGCGCCTGGCCCTGGAAAATGCCCTGGGGGAGGTGACGGAGGCGGAAAAGGCGGCGCTGTGCCGGACCGCCGCCAAAGCGGGACAGGCGCGTATGCTGCGGCATTTGTTTGAGCACAACCACCTGTACAGCGTGGAAAAGGACGGGGAAGGGCGCACCCTTTTGCATTACGCGGCCTCCTCCGGGGACAGGGAGACCGCCGCCTTCTGCCTGGACGTATTGGGATACGACCCCATGAAGGGGGACCGGCAGGGGAAGACCCCCCTGGAGCTGGCGGCGGAGGCGGAGGACGGGGGCGCGCTCGCGCTCTTCCGGGAGCATCTGGGCTTTGGCTTGGAGGATTGCTACCGCAACCCGGTGCTGCGGGGCTTCCATCCGGACCCTTCCGTGATCCGCGCAGGGGAGGAGTATTACCTGGTCAATTCCAGCTTTACCTATTTTCCGGGCCTGCCGGTGTCCCGTTCCAGGGACCTGGTGCATTGGGAACTGGTGGGCCACGCGGCGGAGGATCTGGAGAAGAGCGGCCTGCAGGGCCTTCCGGGGGGGTACGGCTATTGGGCGCCGGACATCGCCCGGATGCGGGGGCGGTTCTATGTGACCGCGACCCTGCGCAGGAACACCCCGCCCCAGCGCCTGCAGATGCTCACCTGGGCAGCGCGGCCCTCCGGCCCCTGGGCAGCGCCGGTTTTCCTGCCCCTGGACGGCATCGATCCCTCCCTGTTTGAGGACGACGACGGGAAAATGTACATGCTGGTCAATCCTGGCGCCATCCTGACGGAGATCGGGCCGGAAGGGCAGCTTCTGTCCGAGCCGGAGATGATTTATTTCGGGGACGCGAAGATCAAGCCCGAAGGGGCGCACCTTTTAAAAAAGGACGGCTGGTATTACCTGTTCCTGGCGGAGGGGGGCACCGGGGAGGGACATATGGAGACGGTGGTCCGCTCAAGAAATCTGCGGGGGCCCTATGAAGCCTGTCCCTTCAATCCGGTGCTGGGCAGGCGGGAAACGGACGCCTACATCCGCCGCGGCGGCCATGGGAAGCCCGTGGAGCTTCCGGATGGCCGCTGGGCCTTTGTGTACTTGTGCGGGCGAAGGACCTCGGACAGGACCGTCATGGGCCGGGAAACGGCCCTGGACCCCATGACCTGGACCGCGGAGGGCTGGCCCATGGTGAACGGGCTGAAGGGACCCAGCTGTCTGCAGCGCTGCCCGCTTCCGACCAGGGGCGAGGGAGGCGCGAACAGGGAATGGCTCACCCCCCGGGGAGATCCGGCCGCCCTGGCCGACTTTGGGCAGGGCAAAATCACCCTGCGGTGCGGGAAGGATCCCAGCAGCCTGGAGGGTGCCGGGCTGCTCCTGCGCAGGCAGACGGAGGGGCGTTTCACCTTCCGGGCGGCACTGGATCTGTCCGGGGGACAGGAGGGGGACCTGGCCGGGCTTTGCGGGTATTATGACGAAAAGAGCTTTTTCCTCTTTGGCCTGGAAAGGCGCGGAGGGGGGTACCGCCTGACGGTAAGAGAGCAGACCGGGGAAAAGAGCACAGTCCGGGACCTGGGCCCCTGGAGCGGGCCGGGGGCGGAACTGCAGGTGGAGGGGAACGGACTGGACAGGACCCTGACCGCCTCCGACGGGCTGGAAACGCGCGTGCTTGGGCTTCGGACGGAATACCTGTGCGACGAGGGGGCCTTCGGGGAGAAACGCTTTACCGGAGCCACCCTGGGCCTGGCCGCCGTGGGCATCGGAAAGGCGGTTTTTGAGGACGTCCGGGAGGAGATGACGGAATGGACGCCGGAGGGACGGGACGAATGAGGGCCATCCGACAGAAGCAGCGGGAATTCCTGGATTGGGAATTCGGGGTGTTTTTCCATTTCGGCATCCGCACCTTCAACGAGGGGCGCCGGGACTGGGACGGGGAGAGCATGGACCTGGACACCTTCCGCCCCGAGGCGCTGGACTGCGAGGACTGGATCAGCGCCGCGGCGGAGGCCGGCGCGCGGTACGCGGTGCTGGTGTGCAAGCACCACGACGGCTTCGCCAACTGGCCGAGCCGGTATACGGACTATTCGGTCCAAAACACCCCCTGGCTGGACGGGAAGGGGGATGTGGTGCGCCTGTTCACGGACGCCTGCCGGAAATACGGCCTGAAGGTGGGCCTGTATTATTCCCCGGCCCAGTTCGGCAGCCGGGAGAGAAAGCCGGCGGATTACGATGCGTATTTCATCGCCCAGATCCGGGAACTTTTGAGCAATTACGGGGTCATCGATTATCTGTGGTTCGACGGCTGCGGCTGTGAGGGGCATCCCTTCGACCAAAAAAGCATCATCAAGGCCATCCGGGCCTGTCAGAAGGACATCCTGATCTTCAACCTCTGGGATCCGGATACCCGATGGGTGGGGAACGAGGCCGGCCTGGCGCCCAGCCCCAACAGGCTGACTGTAAGCGCCCTGGATCTTTCCGTCAACAGCGAGGCAAGGGAGGCCCTGACGGAGCCCCGGTTCCTGCCGGCGGAATGCGACTGCCGCATGCGGCTGGAAAACTGGTTTTATTCGGACCTGGACGGGGATACGGTCAAGAGCGTGGATGAGCTGATGGGGATCTACTTTTATTCCGTGGGCCGGGGGGCCAACCTGCTGTTGAACATCGGGCCGGACCGCCGGGGCAGGCTGCCGGAGAAGGACCGGGAGACGCTGCTCCGGTTCGGGGAGCGGATCCGCTCCCTTTACAGCCGTGAGGCGTCCCGGGCGGAGATCCGGGGAACAGAAGGAGCGGTGTCCTTTGACGCCCGCTGCGTCAACCTTGTGGAATTGTGTGAGGACATCGACCCGGACGGCGAGGCCCGGTCCTTTGAGATCCAGGTCACCCCCTGGCCCTACGGGCCGGCTGTTACCGTGTACAGGGGGGCCAGCGTCGGGCATAAGGCCCTGTGTCTGTTCCCGACCGTGCGCACGGGGGAGGTTCGGGTGCGTTTCGACCGGGCCGGCAGCTACCGGGTCCGGGTGTTTTACGCGCCTGTGATTGAAAACGCCTGACGGGAAAAGAAAATCCAAAAAGGGGCTGTTGCACAACCCCAGCAACAAAAAAAGGAGCTATCGACCACTGAGGAGGTGGAAGAAAGCTCCATTTTGTTGTAGAAT
>CAMJUL010000116.1 GCA_946408995.1 uncultured Clostridia bacterium
ACCGCACCCACAAGGCCGTTGCCCACCGTCACCATCGAGGACATACACGACTGCATCAGCAGAAGCAGGAGCACACAGCCCAGCGCAAGGAGCGATCCCACGGGATGCCGCTTGGCAAAGGCCACCGTTTGGGCGGCCAGCTTTTCCGTGGTGACTGCCGTTTTTTCGGCAGCCTTGGCGCTCTGCTTGGCGGTTTCCCGCGCCCGCTTCTGATACTCCCGCTTCAGCTTGTGCTTATGCCACATCCTGGCGGCGCTTTTAGCGGTCTCGGGCTGTTCTTGGGCAAACTTGCGGGCGTTGTAATCCGCCGTGGCCTTGATATACCGGGACTCGGCGCGGGCGGCAGCCTTGGCCGGGTGCTCCCGGACGGCCTGTTTCACCTTGCGTTTACCATAGTGGAGGGCAGCCTCCCCGGAACGCTCGACAAAGTGACCGCCCTCCACGCCTACGTTGTCATGCTCCTCCTGATAGATTTTCCCATGCACAAAGGCATGGGCCTCGGCCCCGGCCACCCGGCCTGCCCGCTTCACGGGGCCGGGTTTCTTGGGCGGCTTCTGTGCGACCAGCCGATCACGGGCCTTGCCCAGCTTTTCCTCCCGGCTCTCCATGCGGAGCTTGGATTTGTGGAGCTTGGCCTGTTCGCTGTCCTGATGAAACTTCTGGCCACCGTGACCAGAAGCACCGCCCGGTCTACTCTGTCTGTTTTCCATTGGCGGCGTCCTCCGGCTTGGTGGTCAGCAGATTGTAAATCTCTCCTCGGGGGAAACGGTCTGCAAACGGAATCGTCACGCTCCCATAGAACAGCAGGCCCTCACCGGAATTGGACTGCGTGATATAGGAAAGCTGGTGCTCTGATATGCCGATCTGCTTGGCGAGGATGGCCCGGTCGCTTTGAGCCTGTGACAAGAGGATCATAAAGTCCGTGTTGTCCAGAATGTTCTCGATCTCCCGGCTGGCCAACAGGTCTTTGACGTTCTGCGTCAGGGCCGACGGCACACAGCCCTTTTTGCGAAGCATCTTCCAGACGGCCACGAAGTAGCTGGCGGTCAGCGGATCGCGCAGAAGAATATGGAACTCGTCGAAGTAGCACCACGTCGAAACGCCGTTTTTGTAGTTGGCATTGACCGCCGAAGTGACAAAATCGTTGGTGATGTGCATGGCGATCTTGCGGAGGTTTTCACCCATGCCTTTCAGCACGAAGCACACCACGCGGGAATTGAGGTTGACGTTGGTGGGGTGATTGAACAGGTTGAGGGAGCCTGTGCAGTAAAGCTCCAATGCCGTGGCGATCCGCTTGGCCTCGGGTTCGGGCTGTTTCAGCAGCTCCTCGTACAAATCTTGGAGCAGGGGCGGCTTGGCCGTTTCCAGCCCCAGCGCGATCTCCCGGTACACCTGACGCACACAGCGGTCAATCACGGTTTTCTCAATGGGCTGCAAGCCCTCCTTGCCGCCCACGATCAGCTCGCACAGGGACAGCAGGAAGTCCGCTTTCATGGAAAGGGGGCTGTCCTCGTCGTTGACGCTCATTTGCAGATCCATCGGGGAAATGTGGTTCGGGCTGTCCGGGGCAATCTCGATCACCTGACCGCCCAGCCGCCGCACCAGCGGGGCATATTCTCCCATCGGATCTACCACCAGAATCCGATCCTGCGGAATTGTCAGAAACACATTGAGCAGCTCCCGCTTGGCGGCGAAGCTCTTACCACTACCCGTCGAGCCGAGGTACATTCCGTTGGCGGATTTCAGTTTTTTGCGGTCAGCCATGATGACGTTATGGGAAAGGGCGTTCATGCCGTAATAGAGGGATGGCCCATCCATGCGAAGCTCCCGCGTCATAAAGGGAATAAAGATGGCCGTGGAGCTGGTGGTCATGCCCCGCTGGATTTCAACGCCGTTATAGCCCAGCGCCAGCGAGGACATATAGCCCTGCTCCTGCTGCCAGTCCAGCCGCTTCAAAGCACAGTTATACTTCTGCGCGATGCCGCCCACCGTGAAAATATCGTTTTCCAACCGCTCCCGCGTGGGGGCGGTGTTGACGATCAGGAACGTCAGGAGGAACATTCGCTCATTTCGGGACTGGAGCTCGGCCAGCAGGTCTGCCGCGTCCTTGGAAAAGGTAACGAGGTCGGGCGGGAGAATATCGGGATCGTACCCAGCGCGGGTGGCCTTGCGCTGTTCCTCCACCTTCATTTTGTCGATGTCGGAGATTTTGCCCTTGACCGTCTTAATGGCCTTGACCTGATCCACCGTCTGAATGTGCATGGTGACGGTCAGCTCTGCGTCCAATTCCAAAATCTCTAACAGGAGCTTGTCCGACATTTCCGACGCCATGATCTGCAAGTAGGACGCCGCGCCCCACGTCTGGCCCACGCGGAACAGCCGGGACTGTCGGAAGTCGAAGCTGTCCGGGACGATAAAATCTTTCGTCCCCAGCCCGGTATGGGCGATGTCGGCCCACTTGAAGCGGAACGGCTCCCGGCTGCTGGGGTGGAGCTGACCGTGGAGCAGGGCCAGACGCTCCCGTCCGTCGAGGGGCTGGGACTGCACCCCCAGCCGCTTAAAGTTGCCCATAACATCGGCCTCCACACGCTCCAGCCGGGGGCGGGCGGCGGCCACGTTCTCAGCGGGGATACCGAAAGTGATGTACTTGGATCGCTCAATACCGTTGTTGCTTTTGGCAATCTGGTTTTTCAGCATCCCGGTGAACTCGGCCCGGACGCTGTTGTACTCGTCCTCGGCGGGCTGGATATTCACCTTATAGCGGCCCCCGGAGCGGGAGCGGCGATTGATAAAGGAGAGCTGGAACGGCAAGGAGCTGTCAAAGTAGTTGAGGAACGAACTCCAGCCCCCGAAGATGGCCGTCTGATCCTCCGCCGAAGCCACGGAGTAATTGATGTCCTCGTATTCCACGGTTTTTGTGAACAGACCGTTGGGGAGCTGACAAATGCCGTCCGGGAGCATCCGCACATAGGGGACGGTCTGCTGGGCTGATATGGTGGCCGGGCGATTACCGGCCCGAATCAGGCTTTTTCTTTTCTTGGGGCTTCTGGTCAAAAGCATCCTCCTTTCCCGCAAATGGGGCGTAAATGTTCTGCGTCTGATAGGGCCTCACGCCGGGGCGGGTGAACTTGGCCCGGAGGATGTTCCGCACCACCTTTTCAAAAGGCAGGCCGTCCCGCTCATACATCGCCATGAAAAAGGCCGGGAGCATGAGCGCGATCATCAGGAACATCGACCCGGTATTTCCAAGTGTGCTGCGGGTCAGCAG
Organism: uncultured Clostridia bacterium; assembly: GCA_946408995.1. Classification (GTDB taxonomy): domain Bacteria; phylum Bacillota; class Clostridia; order Christensenellales; family Aristaeellaceae; genus RUG756. Next base: position 3,269 of record CAMJUL010000116.1, read on the forward strand.
ATACACAGGGATGCCCACCACCGCCGCGCCGCCGAAACAGATCAACTGGCGCTTGGTGAGGTTAAAGGCGATTTTCGTCTTGATCTTGGACAGATCGTTAGGGACGTTCACATACGGCATGACTCGTCCTCCTTTCCGCCATCCTCTGGCCACCGTGACCAGAAGCCGGGAACCGTGGACTCCACCTCGTTGCCCCATACGTCCCATCCGGGCGGGGTCTGCCTTGCGAACAGCTCCACACGGGGCAGATCACCCATGAGGGCCACGATCTTGTCGCGGGCTTCGTCGGGCTTTTTGCTGTGGGCCTCGATGGGGGAAATAATGAACTGGTGGACGTTTGCCGCCTGACGTTTGGGGTGGCCCTTGGTTGCCAGCAGGCAGACCTCGGCATTGCCCCTCGTCCAAAAGCCCAGCCCGTAAAACCAGCTATCCGCTTTGCGGTTTTTCTTCAGCCAGACGAAAGCGACGCTCTTGTAGGTGAAGCCCCACTCGCGGATCAGCCGCAGGGCCTCCGGGAGCTGGGGGAACGTAGCCCATAAAAAGAGTGCGCTGTCCGGGGCCGCAAGCTCGGCCACGGGTAACGCGCACAGATCGTCAATCCCCATTGTGGGGTAATGGTGCTCCGCCGCCCCCTGCAAGCCCTTTTGGGAATACCGCCAAGGGGGATCGGCGTAGATGATAGAATATCTTCCGATGATTACACTCCTTTCTCGCCGCGGGCAACGGCCTCCCGCGCCCGCTGGATACGTTCAGCCGCCGGGCCGTAAAAGGCCGGGGCGTTCTCAAAACCGATAAAGCGACGGCCCGTGTTCAGAGCGGCGATGGCCGTTGTGCCGCTCCCGGCACAAATATCCGCTACCACCTGTCCCTCGCGGGTGTAGGTTTTAATGAGATATTCGCACAGCTCCACGGGCTTCTGCGTGGGATGAACGGTATTCGCCACCGTGGGGAACGCCAGCACATTGCCGGGGAACCGCCGCCCGTCCGACTCGCCGCTGATACGTTCAAAGGCTCCATAATTGGGACTGTGACCGCTGCGGGGGTGGATTTTCTTGTACGGCTCTCCCTGCTCAAATTGTGGGTAGTAAGCCGGGGACTTCTGATAGAACACCAGAATGTTCTCCGTCTTTTTCAGCGGAGCGCGGCGGGCGTTGAGAAACCCGGTGCATCGGCTCTTGTACCACACCCACTCATAGCGGAGCATGGGGAGGTTGGACGCGCCCAGCACCTTGTCATAGGGACATTGGGCAAACAGAAGCACCGCGCCCTCGGGCTTCACCGCCCAGCGCACCGCCTCCCACAGCTCCGGCAGGGGCAAGGGAACATCCCAATAATTCCGGGTCGTGCCGTAGGGCGGATCGGTCAAAAGCATATCCACAGAATGACGGGGCAAGGAGCGCAG
>CAMJUL010000117.1 GCA_946408995.1 uncultured Clostridia bacterium
CGGGTAAATCCACGTTGCTGCAAATGCGAGGTCACTTCATATTATCTAACCCCTCCCCCTACCCCCCTTCCTAAAGGCTGCGCTTCAAAGAGGGCCGGGAACCTTTTCCGCGGGGATTGAAGGGCGGGATCTTTTCTGATAAGATGGGCGGGCTGACCGTAAAGAAAGAAGGAAGTAGCATGAAGCTTTCCATGTTCGGGGACCGTAGGTTCCTTTCAGAATTGTCCCGGGTGGCCCTGCCCATCGCCGCGCAAAGCCTGATGCTGTCCGCGGTGGCCGTGGCGGACACCCTGATGCTGGGCGGCGTGGAGCAGAACGCCATGTCCGCCGTATCCCTGGCCACCAAAGTGCAGTTTATCCAAAACATGATCCTGTCCGCCCTGGTGAGCGCCCTGGTGGCGCTGGGCGCCCAGTACTGGGGCAAAAAGGACACCGGGGCCCTGAACCGGCTGTTCTGCATCACCCTGAGGCTGTGCGGGCTGACCTCCCTTGGCTTTTTCGTCCTGTGCGAATTCTTCCCCGGCGCGGTCATGCGCCTGATGACCAACGACCCGGAGCTGATCGGCATCGCGGTGGAGTACCTGCGCCTGGCGGCCTGGTCCTACCTGCTGACGGGGCTGACGCAGTGCTACCTTGCGCTGCTCAAGGTCAGCGACCATCCCGGGGAGGCGGCCATGATTTCCTCCACGGCGGTGGTGGTGAACATTGCTTTGAACGCGGTCCTGATCTTCGGTCTGCTTGGCGCCCCCCGGATGGGGGTGCGGGGCGCGGCCGCGGCCACGCTGGTCTCCCGGGTCGTGGAATTGGTCTGGTCCGCTGCCCTGAGCCGCAAAAAGGGCCACCTTTCCCCGGATTTAAGGCAGCTGCTGGCTGTCGACAGGGTGCTGTCCCGGGATTATTTCAAGTGCATGCTGCCCATGCTGGGGGCGGGGCTCCTGTGGGGAGTGGGCTTTGTGTCCTACAGCGCCTTCATGGGCCACATTGACCAGGACGCCCCGGCAGCCAATTCCGTGGCCTCTTCGGTGATCGAACTGGTCTGCTGCCTGTGCAACGGCCTGGCCAGCGGCGGCGGCATCCTGGTGGGCAACGCCCTGGGGGCCGGGGACCTGGAGAGGGGCAAGCGGTACGGCACGTACCTTGTGCGCATTTCCTTTGTGTGCGGCCTGATGACCTCCGCGCTGATGTTCGCGGTGACGCCGCTGGTATTGCGGGTGGTGCACCTGAGCGGCCGGGCGGACCTCTACCTGAAGGACATGATGCTGGTGATGACCGTGTATACCGTGGGGCGGGTGGTCAACACCATCACCATCAACGGGGTTTTTACCGCCGGGGGCGATACGATGTTCGATCTGTACAGCCTGGCGGTGACCATGTGGGGCATCGCCGTCCCGCTGGCGGCGCTGGGCACCTTTGTGTTCCACTGGCCCGTATGGATGGTCTATGCCTGCACGTGCCTGGACGAGGTGGGCAAGATCCCCTGGGTCATGCAGCATTTCCACAAATACAAATGGGTACGGGACCTGACCCGGGGGAGGGTGTAAGCACGGCACAGGCATAAAGCGAGCGCTCGCGGGGGGTCTCAACGACCCCCCCTGCGCTTTTCCCGGGCGGCAGATCCGCAAGGAGCAGAAGCTTTCGCAATTTGGACTCAGGCTCGTACACGCTGCTTCTTCGGACGAGCATCAGGAGGTGTTCCCCGGGATTCCCCCGCTTAACCTGTTTCCTGGTTCATGCGTAAGCCATGAGGGTGTAAGGCCTCCGTTTTTTTTGCTGTTCCGTCCTTCGCGGGCCGCGGCGGGCATTGACAATGCACGCCGCATCGGAGTAAAATAGCATGTTTTCGTTTATTGATTTGGTTGGATGAAGCAGAGGAGTTTTTTCATGGTTCGTGAGGATATCAGAAACATCGCCATTATTGCCCATGTTGACCACGGCAAGACCACCCTGGTGGACCAGCTGCTCCGGCAGAGCGGCGTTTTCCGCCAGAACCAGCAGGTGGAGGACCGGGTCATGGACTCCAACGCCATCGAGCGGGAGCGGGGCATCACCATTCTGGCCAAGAATACGTCTGTGCAGTACGGCGACACCAAGATCAACATCGTAGACACCCCCGGCCACGCCGATTTCGGCGGCGAGGTGGAACGGGTCCTGAAGATGGTGGACGGCGTGTTGCTGCTGGTGGATTCCTTCGAGGGCCCCATGCCCCAGACCCGGTTTGTATTGCAGAAGGCCCTCAGCCTGAAGCTGCCCGTGATCATCGTCATCAACAAGGTGGACCGCCCCGACGCCCGGTGCGAGGAAGTGGTGGACGAGATCGTGGACCTGCTGATCGAATTGGACGCGGATCCGGAGACCCTGGAGCGGCCCATTGTGTACACCAGCGCCCGGAAGGGTACCGCCACGCTGGATATGACGGTCCCCGGCACGGATATGAAGCCGCTGTTTGAAACGGTGCTCAAGTACATCCCCGCGCCGGAGGGGGACCCGGAGGGTCCCGCCCAGGTGCTGATCTCCACCATTGATTACAACGACTACGTGGGCCGCATCGGCATCGGCCGCATCAGCCGCGGCACCCTGACCGAGGGCATGATGGTGGTGCGCTGCAACGCCCTGTCCGACAAGGTGACGCCCCCCTGGCGGCTGACCAACCTCTCCCTGTACCAGGGGCTGAAGCGGGTCACCACCGACAGCGTTTCCATGGGCGACATCGTGGCCCTGACCGGCCTTCCCGACATCGAGATCGGCGATACCGTCTGCTCCCCGGACCGGGTGGAGCCCCTGCCCTTCGTGGCCATTACGGAGCCCACCGTTACCATGACCTTCTCCGTCAACGATTCGCCCTTTGCCGGCCGGGAGGGGCAGTTCGTCACCTCCCGCCACCTGCGTGCCCGCCTGTACCGGGAGATCGAAACCGATGTTTCCCTGCGGGTCAAGGACGGCGTTACGCCGGACTGCTTTGAGGTCTGCGGCCGGGGCGAACTGCACCTGTCCATCCTGATCGAGAACATGCGCCGCGAGGGCTACGAATTCCAGGTCTCCAAGCCGGAGGTCATTTTCAAATTCGAGAACGGCAAGCGCATGGAGCCCGTGGAGCTGATGGTGGCGGACGTGCCCCAGGCCTATGCCGGCGCGGTCATCGAAAAGATCGGCCGCCGCAGGGGCACCCTGGTCAGCATGGACGGCGGGGACCGGGTGCGCCTGGAGTTCATGGTGCCCTCCCGGGGCCTGTTCGGCTACCGGAGCGAGTTTATGACCGATACCCGCGGCGAAGGCGTTATGAGTGCGGTCTACGACCATTATGAGGAGTTCAAGGGGGAGATCCCCCACCGCAGCGTGGGCGCCCTGATCTGCTACGAAACCGGCGAGACCACCCAGTACGCCCTCTACTATGTGCAGGAGCGGGGCACCCTGTTCATCGCCAGCCAGACCCCCGTGTACGCCGGTATGATCTGCGGCGAATCCAGCCGCCCCGGCGACATCGTGGTCAACGTTTGCAAGGCCAAGCACGTCACCAACATGCGCAACGCCTCCGCGGCGGAGGACAGCCTGCGCCTGGTCAGCGTGCATCCCCTGACGCTGGAGGAATGCCTGGAGTTCATCGACGACGACGAACTGCTGGAGATCACCCCCAAATCCCTCAGGATGCGCAAGCGGACCCTCAGCCACGAGCAGCGGGCCAAGAACGCCAGCCGCATGCGGAACGCGGCGGAATAAAGAGCGCGAAACAAAAGCAGGGACGGATCATCGTCCTTGCTTTTGTTTTGCCTCAGGATCAGAGGACTTCCTCGCGGGGTGGAAAAAAATCTTCCCCTGTCCGGCCGGTTTTTAAAAAGGCTGTCATTTTCTGGCTGGGCTGTTTGCCCGCGGCGTCCCCCTGCGGTTTATTCCTCTTTGGGGTTGTGACCGCTGTCCCGGGGAGAGCGGCGGCAGGCCGGACAGCTCCGGCCCGTGCTGCAGGGCAAAACGGGAACGGGGAAAGGGAGGGGCGCGCAGCGCCGGGGGAGGATTTATCAAGTGTTCGTCCTTGACGGGCCACCCGGGAACTGAGGGATATGCCAAGTGTTCGTCCTTGGCGAGCCACCCGGCGATTGAGGGATATGCCAAGTGTTCGTCCTTGGCGAGCCACCCGGCGATTGAGGGTCCATCGGATGGGGAAGCAGACCTGAACGTGTGACATGAGAGGTACGCGGGCCCAGCATAGCGGGGACCTCTTCCGGCCTTTCAGGCCACCTTCCCTCAGTCGCCGGGTGGCTGTCGAAACCGATATTCGACAAGTCCCCAACGGGGGAAGGCTTCAACGCCAGCACGGCTCCATCCGTATTCCTGCCATTGCCGCGTAATGCTGCGCGCAGGATGGACCGGAAGCCTTCCCCCTCAGTCGCCGGGTGGCTGTCGAAATCGATATTCGACATATCCTCAATCGCCGGGTGGCTCTTCGGGGCCGACGCCCGAAAAATCCCCAAAGGGGAAGGCATCATCCGTGCCGAGATCTGACAAATCCCTCCATCACCGCAAGACCCTCTGGGGAGGACGGCCCAAAAGCCTTCCCCTTAGATAATATGAAGTGACCTCGCATTTGCAGCAACGTGGATTTACCCGTATAC
>CAMJUL010000118.1 GCA_946408995.1 uncultured Clostridia bacterium
ATGGACAAGATCCTGGGCCTGGAATACGGCGCGGATGATTATATGACCAAGCCCTTCAATATCCTGGAGGTCAAGGCCAGGATCAAGTCCATCCTTCGCCGGGCCGGGCAGCCCGCGGCGGCGGAGAGCCGCAAGGTGATCCGTGTCCACGACATGGAGGTCAACGTCGTCAACCGCAGCGTGACCCTGGGGGGCAAGGACATCCGCCTGACGGCCAAGGAATTCGATCTGCTGCAGCTGTTCATCACCAACCGCGGCAAGGTCTTCAGCAGGGAGACCATGCTGGAGACCGTATGGAAATACGATTACATGGGAGATGCCCGGACGGTGGACGTACACATCCGCCGGCTGAGGGAAAAGATCGAGCGGAATCCCGCCCAGCCTGAATTCATCTTCACCAAGTGGGGAGTGGGCTATTATTTTACGGACAAGGATTAAATCTTTCTTTTCGGGCATCCGGGTCCAGATACTGATCGCCTTCCTGCTGATCGTCGGCCTTTCCTTCTGGGCCATGGCGGGCTTTTTAAGCAGTATGGTGGGCGATTATTTGTTTGAGGAACGGATCGCCACGGAGCGGACGCGCTTGGGGACGCTGGCCGAGAGGTTGGCGCCTTCTTTGCGTGACCGGGACAGCGAGGCGCTGGACGCCATGATGCGGGCGGCCTGCGCGGAAATGGGCGGCAGGCTGATCCTGACGGACGGCTACGGAAAGGCACAGCTGGATACCGAGGGGGAGGTCAACGGCCGGATGATGGACATCCGGCAGGTGACCAGCATCCTGGTGGAGGGATTGGACAGGGATTACGCCGTGCGGGACACGGAGAACGGCAACGAGCTGGACCTGTCCGGCGTTCTTTTCATGAGCCGCTCCGCCGGCAATTGGGAAAGCGTGTGCACGGCGGCGGTCATCGCCGATTCCAGCGTTCAGGGGGTGCTGATCTACCTGTCCCCGGCGGACGCGATCATGCGCTCCGTGTATCAGCTTCAGGACCGGATCCTTCTGGTGTTCGCCGCCATCGCCGCGGTGGTGGTGGTGGTATCGTATATCTTTTCCCGGGTGGTCACCCGTCCCCTGGCCGGGCTGACCCGGGGCATCCAGCATATGTCCAAGGGGGATTTTTCCGCCCGGATCCAGCCCAAGGGCAGCCGGGAAATGGTGCAGTTGGCCAACGCCTTCAACAGCATGAGCGAAAAGCTGGAGACCCTGGACCAAAGCCGGAACCAGTTTGTGAGCAACGCCAGCCACGAACTGAAAACCCCGCTGGCGACCATGAAGATCATGATCGAGTCGCTGATCTATCAGCCGGACATGGATAAGGACCTGCGCACGGAATTCCTGACGGATATCGACAACGAGATCGACCGGCTGAGCGCCATCGTGTCGGACCTGTTGACGCTGGTCAAAATGGATTCCAAGGACATCAAGCTGCAGCGGGAGAATCTATCCATCGCCGAATTGTGCCGGGAGACCGAGCACCGCCTGAAGCCCATTGCCGAAAAGAAGGGCCAGAAGATCCTTCTGTCCCTGACGGACCCCGGGGAGATGTACGCCGACAGGAGCAAGCTGACACAGGTGATCTACAACCTGGTGGAAAATGCGGTCAAATACACCCCCCAGGGCGGCGTGATCCGGGTGACGCTGAACCGGGTGGGCCACGAGGCGCACCTGGTCATCCAGGACAACGGCCCCGGGATCCCCAAGGAGAACCTGCCGCATATTTTTGACCGGTTCTACCGGGTGGACAAGGCCCGCTCCAGGGAGACGGGCGGGACCGGTCTGGGACTTTCCATCGTACGGCAGCTGGTGATGCTCCACGGGGGAACCATCCGCTGTGAGAGCGAGGAAGGAAAGGGCTCCAGCTTTATTGTGGATATCCCGCTGCATCAGGGCTGAAGGATGAACAGGAAAAACGAAACCTTACGGGCCAGCGGCTTTGGGCTGCTGGCCATGGACCTGGACGGCACGCTGCTGGACCCCCATAAACGCGTGCCGGGCGAGGCGGTCCGCCTGATCGCCGCCGCCCTGGAATCGGGCAGGCAGGTGGTGTTTGCCACCGGCCGGGGCAAGGCGGAAATGGACACCATCCGTGCCCAGCTGCCCTTTGTGCGCTACGGCATCCTGGAAAGCGGCGCAGTGGTGTATGATTTTGCCGCGGGGAAGGCCCTGGAGCGTTTTCCCCTGCCCAAAGAAAAGGTGGAGGAATGCCTGGACGCCTGCCTTAAGGAAGACGCGATGCCCCAGTTCCTGACAGAGGAGGAAAGCGTCGTCTCCCTCCATCAGCTTTTCCGCATGGCGGAATACGGCCATGGCGGAAGCCAGGGCCTGTTTGAAAGGGTCTGCACCCGGGTGGAAGATATGCGCGCCTGGGCCCGGGCGCATCCGGACGGGATCTATAAGATCTGCATGTATCACCGCTCCACCTTCAGCAGGGATCGCACCAGGGAGCGCCTGACGCCGTTCGGGATGGAACTGAAGGACAGCGAGGAGACCTCCCTGGAGGCGACGGAAAAGAACGTGACCAAAGGCGCGGCGCTGACGCGGCTGTGCGGACTTTTGGGCTTTTCTTTGGACAGCTGCGCTGCCTGCGGGGACGGGGAGAACGATCTGGAGCTGCTTCATACGGCGGGGTTTGCCATCGCCATGGGCAATGCCTCCGCGCTTGTCCGCAGCGAGGCGGACGCGGTGGTCTCCGGAAACGATGCGGGCGGGCAGGCACAGGCGATACGCCTTGCCTTCCCGGAGCTCACCGGGCGATAGGGCCAAAACAGGGCCGTGAAGAAGGGACGGAATCCCTTTTCTTCACGGCCCTGCCGTTTATTTTGGGGGGTAAGGGTTACTGACCATTCGGGTCCAGAAGCCCGTCCAGCTGCATTTTTTTCTGCAGCGCCTCCGCCTGGCTTTCCATATCGATGGCGGAATCGGACCGCAGATCCTTCAGAAGACGCCTCAGGGCCCGGGGAAGGTCCTTTTCAAAAATGGACTCTGTGGAACGCATCGCCTGAAGGGTGTCCGGGCCCGGATCCAGCAGCCGTTCATAGCGGATGTATTTCATCAAAAGCTCCTGCATCATGGGCAGGTACGTGTTCCGGAGGGAACGGACGCAGGCGGTGGATGCCTTGGCCGGGCTGGCCTCAAGCTGCTCGGCGATCTCGTTGAGGATGCCGGAAAGCTTTGAAACGGAGGCGCGCATATTTCCCGCCTGCATCTGGCCGGAAAGGGCCATCAGCTGCCGGGACTGCTCCTTCAATTCCGTGATCGGGGTCCTGGGCTGGGCGTCGCGCTTGGCGGGGGCGTAGAGAAGTCCGTCCAGGATCCGGGTGAACTCAGGTACGGCTTCGCTGCCGATCCGGGCCAGAATGCCCTCGGCGGTCTGCTGCTGTACCGGCGTGGGAAGGGCGTTGGTGGGGTAGCAGCTGATATAGGAAAGGATCTGACGGTTCAGCGAGTCGATGAACCGGGTCAGGGAAGGATCCGGCTGCTGCTCGGTCATCGTGCCAAGATGCCCCATCAGCTGATCGCAGTCGGCGTCCAATTGGGTGAAAACGGTCAGGGCGTCGCTGGTGGGCATGGCGGATTCGGGGGAGATCATGTTCCTGAGGAAGCTTCCGCCCCGGGTGCGCCAGATCTGCCCTGCCTCGCCGGAAACCGCCCCGTCCACCAGGTCCCGCAGAAAATTGCCCGCGGCCCGGGAACGGATCTGGCTTTTTTCCTGAGGGGTGAAGATGCAGATGTTCTTGGCCCGGGTCAGGTTCCATTTCAGGTGGGCGGTGCCGGAATAGAGGGCGGTAAAGGGGGCATAGCGGGGGTCCAGCACAACGGCGGACAGGTTCCGGTCCACATAGGGATGATTCCCGCTGAAAAGGCCCTTCTGGACCATCTTCTCCAGGGAAGCGGCTACCCGGTTTTCCGGCACGCGCAGCGTTTCCGCGGCACTGTGAAGATCCGCGCAGGGAAGGCCGTCCATCAATTCCGTCAGGCGTCTGTACTGACCGCGGAGGGGGTTGAAAAAAGACACGGGAGTTCCTCCTTCAGGGGGATTGTGGTCCTTATTGTAATACGAAAGCGGGATTTGTTCAATGCTTTGGCCTCCGGTTTTTCTGTGCCGGAAAGGAAAACGAATGGCAGCATGCAAAAAAGGCCCGAATCAGGCTGAAAAACCGAACCTTTTTAAAGGAAACGGAAAAAGCGTTCAACAATTAAGAAAAGTTCAAAAAAACAAAGAAAAAATGTAAAAAGATCGTTGACAAACGGGAGCGGTTTGCTGTAGAATCATCAAGTGCCTTGCGAGAGCAGGGCGCGGGAATCTTGAAAACGATACAGGATCAAAGGAAGAACTCTTCAGTGCCG
>CAMJUL010000119.1 GCA_946408995.1 uncultured Clostridia bacterium
CCCCTATGCTTTGTCTGTTGTTAAAAACTGGGCTTTTTCGTAAGCGATCGCCCTGGGAAGACCTCAAGGCCCGGCCATGAAGCGTGCTCTCGAAAGGGGGGCCCAGCGCCCCGCAGGGTTCCCGGGCGGCTGACCCGAAAGGAAAAAACCGCTCCGCAAGTGGGACATGGAAAAAAATAAAAAATAGATCGCATTGCTGCGATAAAACGATCCTTGCGCGCATTTCCTTTATGTAGACCCAATGCAAGGAGGAATGAGGATGAAACAGATGACCACAAGGAGAGGAACACTCCTGAAAATACTTTCGGTGCTGACGGCGATGATGCTATTCTACCTGACGCTTCCGTCGGCCTTCGGGGTTTCTTCAAGCCGGGCGGCGCTGGACCCCCTGGTGACGAAGATCCTCAAAATCGGCAAGGCCGATGCCATCCTTCTTCAGTGCGGCGGCAGCACCATGGTGATCGACGCGGGCGAGGAGGAGGACGGGCAGGAAGTGGTGGAGAACCTCCGGGAAATGGGGGTGAGCAAGGTGGACGTGCTGATCATTACCCATTACGACAAGGACCATGTGGGCGGCGCGGACACCGTGGTGGACGCCTTTGAGATCGGCCGGGTGCTGCTGCCGGACTATGACGGCGCCTCCGCGGCTTATCAGGATCTCCTCGCGGCGCTGGAGCGGAAAGCCATCCGGCCGGAGCGGCTGTCGGAAGCTGTGACGTTCCTTCTTGGCAGTGCCGAAGTGCTGGTGGAACCGCCCACGGCTTACTGGGACAGCGGCAGCAGCAAAGAGGTGGACAACAACTGCTCCCTTGTGACGACCGTGACGCATGGCAGCATGCGTCTGGTATTCGCAGGGGATATCGAAAAGGCGCGCATCGAACAATGGCTTGAGACAGGGACCGTCCGGGACTGCGATTTTCTGAAGGTGCCGCATCACGGAGAATACAACAAGGCCCTGCAGGCGCTTCTTGAGGCCCTGGATCCGGAGTTTGCGGTCATCTGCACCAGCGACAAGAATCCGGCCGAGGAAACAGTGCTGCAGCTGTTGAAGGACCAGGGGACGGAGGTGCTGGAGACACGAAACGGGGATGTAACCGTGATCAGCAGCGGAAAGGGCCTTGAGATTTGGCAGGAATGAGGGAAGAACCATGGAAAGCGGGTGAAATGGATGGCGCAGTGCGTGTTCAGCAGATATGAAAAGAAATTCCTGATGCCGCAGGAAGTGTACGAAAAACTGAGGGAAAGACTTGAAGATCGGATGCAGGAGGATGCCTACGGACAGCACACCATCTGCAACATCTATTATGACACGCCGGATTCCCTTTTGATCCGCCGGTCCATAGAGCATCCGGTGTACAAGGAAAAACTGAGGCTCCGCAGCTACGGGGTGCCGGGACTGTCAACGGAAGTGTTTCTGGAGATCAAGAAGAAATACATGCATCTGGTGCACAAACGCCGGATCCCGCTTCCCCTGAAGGACGCCTATGCCTATGTGGGGGAAGGGAAGCGGCCCGAAGGGGACGGCCAGATCCTGAAGGAAATGGATTTTCTTTTGGGCCGTTATTCCCTGCGGCCGGCCCTGTTCCTGGCCTACGACCGGGTAGCGCTCTTTGGCAGGGAGGACAAGGAATTCCGGGTCACCTTTGACCGGCGCATCCGATACCGCCGGACAGACGTGGGACTTGAAAAAGGGGATGGAGGCAAAGCGCTGATGGGGGAGGACTGGGTGCTGATGGAAAGCAAGATCCTTGGCGCGGCCCCGGTCTGGTTCGCATCGCTGCTGTCCGAATTGAAGATCTATGCGACCTCCTTTTCCAAATACGGCAACATCTACAAAAAAGAACACGGCCTTTGGAAGGCCGAGGACATGATGAAATTCAGGCTTGACAATTGGAGGACAAAAACATGCTGACGAGCATTCTGCATTCGGGAAGCTTTGAACTGGGCAACGTGCTGATCGTATTGGGCAGCGCCCTGTTCGCGGGCCTTGCGACCGCGATCCTTTATCGCATCTGCTACAAGGAAACCGGCGGGTTCGTGGTGACGGTGGCGCTGCTGCCGCTGCTGGTGGCCTCGGTGATCATGATCGTCAACGGGAACCTGGGGACTTCCGTTGCGGTGCTGGGGGCCTTCGGGCTGATCCGTTTCCGCAGCGCTACCGGGACCGCACGGGAAATGGTGTTTCTGTTCTTTACCATGGCCGTCGGCTTGGCCCTGGGCATGGGATTTATTACCCTGGGCGCGGTCCTTTTCCTGATCGGGGGACTGATGACCGTGGCGCTGGAAAAATCGGGCTTCGCGTCTTCGCCTTCCAAGCAGCGCACGCTGAAGATCACCATTCCGGAGGACCTGAACTATAACGGCCTGTTTGACGACCTGTTCGCAAAATACACCCGGTTTGCGCGTCTGGACGCCGTAAAGACCACAAACATGGGTACCATGTATGAATTGACCTACCGGCTGGAAATGCGCGCCTGGGACCAGGAGAAGGCGTTTATGGATGAGATCCGCTGCAGAAACGGCAACCTGAACCTGACGCTTGGGCTTGTGCAGCGGGACAAAAATGAATTATAATGGTCAAAAAGAGACTTTCCCGCTTTTTCTGTGAGCGAACTCAATTCTGAGGCGGGGAGGGAAAGGACCGTCAGGTGCTGTTTGCTTTTGCCCTTGCCGTGGGCGTGCCCCCGGCGGAGCCCCTGCAGGAGGAGATGCTGTCGAGGATCGCCGGGGGCGACGAGGACGCCTTTCTGGAGGTTTACCGTCAGGCGCGGGGATCGGTGTTCGCCTTCGCGTATTCCCTGCTCAGGAACCCGCAGGAGGCGGAGGACGTCACACAGGATACCTTCCTGAAAGTGCGTTCCGCGGCGCATCTGTACCGCCCCAGGGGGACCCCGATGGCCTGGATCCTGACCATTACGAAAAACCTGTGCCTGATGCGCCTGAGGCGGCAGAAAATGATCGCCCCTGCCCCGCCGGCAGAAGACGAGGCGGACCCGGGTCTGGACAGGATCGAGAACGCCCTGGACCGCATGGCGGTGCAGGCCGCCTTCCGGGTGCTGACCGAGGAAGAATGCCGCGTGATCGTGCTGCATGCGGTGTCCGGTCTGAAACACCGTCAGATCGCACAATTGATGGAGATCCCCCTGTCTACGGTGCTGTCCAGGTACAGCCGGGCCCTTAAAAAACTCAGGAAAGAACTGCAGGCATGACCCGTATCCCCCCCGAGGATCCCCAGATTGACGGAAAGGGACAACAGAATGCGTAGAAGCAGCAAAGAAATCGAACGCCGCATCGCCCGGGGCGCGGAGCGCCTTGCCCCGGACAAGGGGGCGGAGCTTCTCCTGACGCCGGTGGAAAAGGCGACGGGGGAGGAGGAATACCTCCGCGGGCTGACCCGGAAGAGGCGGGAGCACGCGGCAGGTTACCGTGCGCTCGCCCTGGCGGCGAGCCTGGTAATGGTGATCGCGCTGACCGTTGGATGGCAGTTCGGCTTTACAGCCTGTTACGCGGTGGAACTGGACGCGAATCCCAGCGTCACACTGACCCTCAACCGCATGGAGCAGGTGCTCAGCGCCGAGGCCAACAACGAGGACGGCCAGGCGGTCCTGGAGGCGCTGGGGGTGGAAAGATTGACCTGCGACGAGGCAGTCGAGCGCATCCTGGGCAGAATGCTGGACCTGGGCTATCTGCAGGAAGGCCAGGGACAGGTGCTGCTGTGTGTTCAGGAACGCGGGGGACGCAACGGGGAAGCCATCCGGTCCCGTCTTTCCCGGGAGGCGGACACGGTGCTCGGACGCTCTCTGGAGGAGCACGGCGTGTTCAGCCGCATGGTGCCGGGGGACAAAAGACCGGAATCGGCGGATCGGTACGGCATTACCGCCGGGAAGGCGTATCTTGCGGAGACACTGGCCAAAGATCATCCGGACCTGGAGGCAGGGAAGCTGTGCCGGATGCCTGTGTGGGAAATGATGGACCTTCTCAATGAGAAGGATATTGACCTGACGCCTTACGGGACCTATACCGGAACGCCCTGGGACGGCGGAAAAACCCCCCGTCCCCGGGGACCGGAGGAGGAACGCGGACCGGGCGAAAGACAAAACATGCCGGAAGACGTGAAAAGGCAGGAATACCCCCTGCAGCCGGACGGAACGGTGTAATTGAACAGAAAACGGAAATCATCAAAGCGGGGCTGTCTCACTTGAACCGCTTCCCGTCAAGTAGACAGTGAAACAAAAAAACAAATCATACACAA
>CAMJUL010000120.1 GCA_946408995.1 uncultured Clostridia bacterium
TTTTATTCCACCAGCTCTGCTGGTGGTTTTTTCACGCCTACGGCGCACAAAAAAAGCCGCCGGGCAGAAGCCCGGCAGCCGTGAAATGCTGGAAAGGAATCACTTGATCGGCACAACGGCGCCGTTGTACTTTTCGATGATCCAGGCAGCCATTTCGTCGCTCTGGAGCACCTCGATCAGGGTCTTGAAGACTTCCCGGTCGTCCCCCTCCCGGACGGCCACCACGTTGGGATAGGCCACCTCGGGGCTTTCATAGGCCACAGGAGTCCCCACCACATCGGCGCCCGCCAGCAGGGCGTAGTTAGAGTTGATCACGGCCAGGTCGGCGTCCGCCAGGGTGCGGGCTACCTGCTCGGCGTTGACTTCCACAAACTGCAGGTTCTTGGGGTTCTCGGCGATGTCCAGTTTGGTGGCGGTCTCGCCGGCGGTCTCGTCCAGCTTGATCAGGCCGTTGAATTCCAGGGTCCTCAGGGCCCGGGCCTCATTGGTGGGGTCATTGGGGACGACCACCACGGCGCCGTCCGGCAGGGTCTCCAGCGTGAGGCCCTTGGCGGGGTTCAGGTAGATGCCCATGGGCTCATAGTGGACGCTGCCGATGGAGACCAGCTTGGTGCCCTGTTCGGCGTTGAAGTTCTCCAGGTAGGGGATGTGCTGGAAGTAGTTCGCGTCCAGATCGCCGCCGTCCAATTGCAGGTTGGGCTGCACATAATCGTCAAAGATGACCACTTCCAGCTCAATGTCCTTGGCGGCCAGGGCTTCCTTGGCCTGTTCAAGGATCTCCGCATGGGGGGTGGAGGAAGCGCCGATCACCAGTTTGACGGGTTCGGCCGCGGCGCAGGCAAGAGAGAGGGCCAGAATCAGGGAAAGCAGGGTGGCAACAAACTTCTTCATCTTTTTTCTCCTTTACAGATGTATTTTAAACCGGAAGCGGGGCTTCCGGCCCCAATGGGCCAAATGTCATTCGCGGACCCGCTTGTCCGTCCTGCGGGCGATGAACATGCCGATGACCTGGATCAATTGCATCAGGACCACCAGCAGTACCACGGTGATGATCATGATCTCCGTCTGATAGCGGTTGTAGCCGTAGGAGATGGCGATCTGCCCCAGGCCGCCGCCGCCGATGGCGCCGGACATGGCCGAATACCCCAGGATGGTGCCCATGGAGATGGTGGCGCCGGTGATCAGGGAGGTCTTCGCCTCCGGGATCAGCACTTTGAAAACGATCTGGGGAATGGAGGCCCCTGTGGACTGGGACATCTCGATGACCCCCGGGTCCACCTCCAGAAGGGAGCTTTCGATCATCCTGGCCACATAGGGCGCCGCCGCGATGACCAGGGGCACGATGGTGGCCGTGGAGCCGTAGGCCTTCCCGGCGATGGCACGGGTTATGGGGATCACCAGGATCATCAGGATCAGGAAGGGGATGGAGCGGAACACGTTGACCACCACGTCCAGCACCCGGTAGAGCACTGCGTTGGGCTTGAGGCCCTTGGGGCCCGTCAGCACCAGCAGGACCGCCAGCGGGAAGCCGATCAGGTAGGCAAACAGGGAGGACATGAGCGTCATGTACAGGGTATCCCAGATGCCGCTGGTCATCAGCGGGATCATTTTCTCAATGGGCATTTCCCTTCACCTCCTCCACCGTCAATCCATGGTCCCGCAGGAACCAGATGGCCTTTTCCTGCTGGAGGTGGTCCTCCGGCAGCTGGAGCACCATCTGCCCGAAGATCTTGCCGCCCACGGTGCGGGTATCCGCGTAATGGATGTTCACCAGCACGTGGCACTGGCTGATCATCTCCGCCACCACGGGCTTGTCCGCCTGAACGCCGTCAAACACCAGGCGGATCATTTTTTCGCCCAGCAGGCTTTCGGCGCTGCCCGCGTTCCTGAAGATCAGACGCTTGGCCGCGTCGGTCTTGGGATGGCTGAAGACCTCCTCCACCAGGCCGGTCTCGGCCAGGACACCGTTGTCAATGATGGCGACCTTCGTGCAAACGCTTTCCACCACGCTCATCTCATGGGTGATGATGACGATGGTGATGCCCATGCGGCGGTTGATCTCCTTTAACAGGGTCAGGATCTGCCCCGTGGTCTGGGGATCCAGGGCGCTGGTAGCCTCGTCGCAGAGGATGATCTTGGGGTCCGTGGCCAGGGCCCTGGCGATGGCCACCCGCTGCTGCTGGCCGCCGGAGAGCTGGCTGGGATAATTGCCCGCCCGCTCCTTCAGGCCTACGATGTCCAGCAGCTCGTCGATTTTTTTCTCCCGTTTGTCCCGGGGAATGCCGGCCACTTCCATGGCGAAGGCGATGTTGCCCCGGACGTTGCGCTGCTGAAGCAGGTTGAAATGCTGGAAGATCATGGACACGCTCTGCCGGAGCTTTGCAAGCTCCTTCGCGTCCATATGGGCAAGGTCCCGGCCGTCGATGACCACGGTCCCGGAGGTTGGCTTTTCCAGATAATTGATGCAGCGCACCAGGGTGGATTTGCCCGCGCCGGACATGCCGATGATGCCGTAGATGTCCCCCTTCTCGATGGAAAGGTCGATGTTCTTGAGAGCCTCCACCTGCTGGGACCGGGTGGAAAAGGTTTTGGTCAGGGAGCGAAGTTCGATCAATGCCAAGGCCGCTTCTCCTTTTGCCTCCGCGCGGGAAGCCGGTTCTATAAAGTACCCGGTTATTATACAGCGCTTTCTCCCCATCGGCAAGAAGATTTCATTTATGTTCTTCCATAGCCCGCTTCTATGGCCTGTCCCGGTAAATCTTTCAATTGCATTCCCGTTCAATCAAGCGTATAATCCTCTGTGTAACCACGGGTGCCCCACGCATCCACGAGGAGGAAAAATCATGCTGGATATCAATCTGGTTCGCACCAATCCGGAGCTGGTCCGGGAAAACATCCGCAAAAAATTCCAGGATCAGAAGCTGCCCATGGTGGACGAAGTCATCGCCCTGGACAAGGCCAACCGCGAGGCCATGCAGCAGGCGGACGCGCTGCGCAACCAGCGCAAGGTGCTTTCAAAACAGATCGGCGCGCTGATGGGCAAAGGCCAGAAGGAAGAGGCCGAAAAAGTCAAGGCCCAGGTCAACGCCATGGCGGACGAGCTTGCCGCCCTTGAAAAAAAGGAAGAGGAATATAAAGAGGAGATCCGCAAGCGCATGCTGGTCATTCCCAACATCATCGACGACAGCGTGCCCATCGGCAAAGACGACAGCGAAAACGTGGAGATCGAGCGCTTTGGCGACCCCGTAGTCCCGGAGTGGGAGATCCCCTATCACGTGGACATCATGGAAAGGCTCAACGGCATCGACCTGGACAGCGCCCGCAAGACCTCCGGCAACGGGTTCTATTACCTGATGGGCGACGTGGCCCGCCTCCATTCCGCCATCCTTTCCTACGCCCGGGATTTCATGATCGACAAGGGCTTCACCTACTGCGTGCCTCCCTTCATGATCCATGGCAGCGTGGTGACCGGCGTCATGTCCTTTGCAGAAATGGAAAACATGATGTACAAGATCGAGGGCGAGGATCTGTACCTGATCGGCACCAGCGAACACAGCATGATCGGCAAGTTCATCGACACCATCCTGGACGAGGAGACCCTTCCCCGCACCCTGACCAGCTACTCCCCCTGCTTCCGCAAGGAGGTGGGCGCCCACGGCATCGAGGAACGGGGCGTGTACCGCATCCACCAGTTTGAAAAGCAGGAGATGATCGTGGTCTGCAAGCCCGAGGAGAGCATGCACTGGTTCGAAAAGCTCTGGCAGTTCACGGTGGAGCTGTTCCGCAATATGGACATCCCCGTCCGTACCCTGGAGTGCTGCTCCGGCGACCTGGCGGACCTGAAGGTCAAATCCCTGGACGTGGAGGCCTGGAGCCCCCGCCAGAAGAAGTATTTCGAGGTCGGTTCCTGCTCCAACCTGGGGGACGCCCAGGCCCGCAGGCTGCAGATCCGCGTCAAGGGCACCGACGGCCGGAAATACCTGGCCCACACCCTGAACAACACCGTGGTGGCCCCGCCCCGGATGCTGATCGCCTACCTGGAGAACAACCTGCTCTCCGACGGCCGCATCGCCATCGCCAAGCCCCTGCGCATGTACATGGGCGGCAAGGAATTTATCGGCTGACAAAGCAAAACCGCCCTTTTTTAATAGGGTAGAGGGAGGGCGTTAGCCCTCGCCCCTCCCATTGCACCGTACGTAC
>CAMJUL010000121.1 GCA_946408995.1 uncultured Clostridia bacterium
TGGGCCAGGCCCTCGGCGATGGCGGTCTTGCCCACGCCGGGCTCGCCGATCAGCACCGGGTTGTTCTTGGTCTTTCTGGACAGGATGCGGATGACATCCCGGATCTCGCTGTCCCTTCCGATGACCGGATCCAGCTTGTTTTTGCGGGCCTCCTCCACCAGGTCTGTGCCGTATTTCTTCAGCGCGTCATAGGTTTCCTCCGGATTGTCGCTGGTCACCCTGGCAGCGCCGCGGACCGAAGAAAGGGCCTTGAGAAACGCCTCCCTCGTGATACCAAACCGGTCCATAAGCCCCTTGACTTCCCTGTCGGCGGCCCCCAGAACGCCAAGGAACAGATGCTCCACCGAAATGTATTCGTCCTTCATGGCTTTCGCTTCCTCCGCTGCCTTCAGAAGCGCCTTGTCCATATCGGAGGAGACATAGATCTTGCCCTCTTCCCGCGCGCCGCCGCGGACCTGGGGAAGCCGGGCCAGCAGGCCCTCCACCCCCTCCCGGAAGGCGGCAGGGTCCTTTTCCATTTTCCTGAACATCTGGGGGATCAGACCCTGTTCGTCCTGAAAAAGCGCGTACAGGAGGTGCGCCTGCTCCAATTGCTGCTGGCCCCGTCCCCTGGCCTCGGCCTGGGCGGCGTTGATGGCTTCCATGCTCTTTTGCGTATACGCGTTGTTGCTCATATCATCACCCCAATCAAGAACATTCGTCTTTCAATGAAGGTTTGACTTACTTTGACCTTCGTTTATATTCTACCACACTTTCCCACGCTGTCAATACCCTCCGTCCGCTTTTTTTGTTCCTCCGCGCTTATAAACAAAAACCCCCGGAAAAACTCCGGGGGCCCCCTGGGACGGATGGCCAAATGGCTTCAGGCGCGCGCTTCCCGTTTGAACAATTCCTCCAGCGAGGAGGAAAAGCCGAGGACCTCCTTGATGCGGATGGCCTCGTCCACGGTGAATTCGTTTTCCCCCCTCATTTTCCGGCACAGCGTATTGTAATGCATTCCGACTGCCTCGGCCAGGGCGCTTCTGTCGATGCCGGAAATGGACATCTGGGCAATCAGGATATTGTATTTTCCTTTATTCATGGTTTCCCCTCCAACCCTTTTTTTCAGTGTAAAGCATACGCCTTGGCGCTGTCAAGCGGCCCGGCACGGGACGGGCCCTGTTTTTCCTTTGTGTTTTTCCACAGACCGCATTGAAATAGCGAAAGCAGGCTGGTATCATGGCTTTGTCCTTTGTATACAATCAGCAAGAAAGAGGATGCGCCATGCCAAACTTTTCTGTCCCGGATTCCGTTTTTCTCGCCGCCGCCCAGGCCTTTCCGACCCCCTTCCACCTTTACGACGAAAGCGGCATCCGCCGTACCATCCGCAAGGTCAAGGACGCTTTTTCCTGGGCCCCCTCCTTTCGGGAATACTTCGCGGTCAAAGCCCTCCCGAATCCCCGGATCCTGGAAATCTTCCGGAGCGAGGGCTGCGGCCTGGACTGTTCAAGCGAATGCGAACTGATCCTGGCCAAACGCGGCGGCTTTGCCGGGGATGAGATCATGTTCAGCGCCAACGCCATGCCCCCGCGTGAATTTGAAATGGCCCGGGAACTGAAGGCCGTCATCAACCTGGACGACCTGTCCGACGTGGAGCTGCTCCGGCAGCACGGCGGCATCCCGGAGGAGGTCAGCCTGCGGTTCAATCCCGGCGGGGAATTAAGGAACGGCTCCGCCATCATGGGACAGCCCGGTGAAAGCAAATACGGCATGCCCCGGGACCAGATGAAGGAGGCCCTTCTCCGGCTGAAAGCCCTGGGCTGCCGGCGGTTTGGCCTGCACGCGCTGCTCGCCTCCAATTCCATAGACGAAAGCTATTTTCCCGCCCTCGCCCGGCTCCTGTTCACCCTGGGAAGGGACTTGCAGGAGGAATGCGGCCTTCCCCTTTCCTTCATCAACCTTTCCGGCGGCGTGGGGATCCCCTACCTGCCCGGAGACAAGCCCAACGACATCCTCGCCATCGGCCGCAGGGTCCGCGATGTCTATACCGAGATCTTCGGCGCGCCCAAAGAGGGAAGCCCCGGCATCCGGACGGAAATGGGCCGCTTCATGACCGGCCCCTACGGCTGGCTCCTGACCCGCGCGGTCCATGAAAAAAAGATCTACAGGGATTACATCGGGGTGGACGCCTGTGCCTCCTGCCTGATGCGGCCGGCCATGTACGGCGCGTATCATCACATCCACGTGGCCGGAAAACGGGACGCGCTGGCCGACCGCCTGTACGACGTCACCGGCGCCCTGTGCGAGAACAACGACAAATTCGCCTGGAACCGGCCCCTTCCCCAGATCCAGATCGGCGATCTTCTGGTCATCCACGACACCGGGGCCCACGGCCTGGCCATGGGCTACCAGTACAACGGCCGGCTGCGCTGCGCCGAGGTGCTTTTAAAGGAGGACGGGACCTTCCGCCTGATCCGCCGGGCCGAAACGCCGGAGGACTATTTCAGCACCCTGGTCTGAGCCGTTTTCCACGTCCGGTCCCACGATTTGCAGTTTTAATACACACAAAATGCAATTTTGTCCCGTTTGGCCCTCAAACAACCCTTGCAAATCAAGAGCACAATGCGTAAAATTCATTTATCCCGTATCGTACGGAATTCTGGACACAACTGAGGGAGGTTTAAACAATGAACGCATATGTACAGAAAGTATATGACGGACTGAAAGCCCGGAATGCCCATGAAAGCGAGTTTCTTCAGGCCGCTTATGAGATCCTCTCTTCCATTTCCCCTGTGTTTGACAAGCATCCGGAATATGAGCGGGCCGGCCTGCTGGACCGCTTTGTGGAGCCCGAACGCACGGTGCTGTTCCGGGTGCCGTGGGTGGACGATAAGGGACAGGTCCAGGTAAACCGCGGCTACCGCGTGCAGTTCAACAGCGCCATCGGTCCTTACAAGGGCGGCCTGCGGCTCCACCCCTCGG
Source organism: uncultured Clostridia bacterium (assembly GCA_946408995.1). Classification (GTDB taxonomy): domain Bacteria; phylum Bacillota; class Clostridia; order Christensenellales; family Aristaeellaceae; genus RUG756. The sequence continues at coordinate 2,962 of CAMJUL010000121.1, forward strand.
TCAACCTGAGCGTCATCAAATTCCTCGGCTTTGAGCAGATCCTCAAAAACAGCCTGACCGGCCTTCCCATCGGCGGCGGCAAGGGCGGCAGCGATTTTGACCCCAAGGGAAAGAGCGACAACGAGGTCATGCGTTTCTGCCAGAGCTTTATGACCGAGCTTTACCGCCACATCGGCAAGGACGTGGACGTTCCCGCCGGAGACATCGGGGTGGGCGCCCGCGAGATCGGGTATCTGTATGGACAGTACAAGCGCATCACCGGCCTGTATGAGGGCGTGCTGACCGGCAAGGGCCTGACCTACGGCGGGTCCCTGGCCCGCAAGGAAGCCACTGGCTTTGGCCTGTGCTATTTCCTCAACGCCATGCTCAAGCGCAACGGCAAGAGCGTGGAAGGCAAGCGCGTCGTGATCTCCGGCAGCGGCAACGTGGCCATCTACGCCTGCCAGAAGGTCACCGAAATGGGCGGCAAGGTGGTGGCCATGAGCGATTCCAACGGCTACATCGTGGACGAGAACGGCATCAACCTGGATGTGGTCAAGCAGATCAAGGAAGTGGAGCGGGGCCGTATCCGCGAGTACGCCGCCCGTGTTCCCGGCAGCGTTTACTGTGAGGGCTGCCGCCAGATCTGGACGGTCAAGTGCGACATCGCCCTGCCCTGCGCTACCCAGAACGAACTGGACCTGGAAGGCGCCAAGGCCCTGGTGGCCAACGGCGTCATCGCCGTCGCCGAGGGCGCCAACATGCCCTCCACCCTGGACGCCACCGGCTATCTGCAGGAGAACAACGTCCTCTTTGGGCCCGCCAAGGCTGCCAATGCCGGCGGCGTCGCCACCAGCGCCCTTGAAATGAGCCAGAACAGCCAGCGGCTCTCCTGGACCTTCGAGGAAGTGGACGCGAAGCTCAAGGGCATCATGGAAAACATCTTCGCTTCCGTCGACGCCGCTTCCACCGAGTACGGCTCCGAGGGCAACTATGTGGTCGGCGCCAACATCGCCGGCTTCCTCAAAGTCGCCGACGCCATGATGGCACAGGGCGCGGTCTGATCTTAAGGACCCTCTTTCAATATCCCTTGCGCCTTCCCGGGCCGGAGAAGATCCGGCCCGGTTTTTTGATGCAAAAAACCGCGTGGAGAAAAGCGGCTCCCCGCGTAAAAGGACCCCCTGGCACAATCGAGTAGGAGGGGGTGATTAGCCCCCGTCCTCTCACCGCACCGTGCGTACC
>CAMJUL010000122.1 GCA_946408995.1 uncultured Clostridia bacterium
CCCCTATGCTTTGTCTGTTGTTAAAAACTGGGCTTTTTCGTAAGCGATCGCCCTGCCGTCTGATGCAGGAAAGCTTGCCGGTGACTGCGCCCTATGTTATCCTGAAGGGCCTGCCCACGGCGAAGTTTTACCCCGATCCGTGGCTGAGGCAGATGGGGGACATCGACATCATGCCAAGGCGTGAGGATTATGCCCAGACTTGTGACGAGCTGCTGAAGGCCGGATGGAGAGAAATTGAAAATGAAGTAGAGAAAGCCCGTGGCAGACATCGTCTGTTCATCCATAATGGATTTATAGTGGAGGTCCACGCCTATTTTGCGTACAAGAACGATCCAGAGAAGGCGAGACAGCTGGACGACCTGATCCTGGGGAATATCAACCCCTCCCATGAGCTGCCCGATCTGGTCAACGGGCTGGTCCTGTTGGACCATATCAACCATCATATGGAGGAGGGGCTGGGACTTAGACAGATCATCGACTGGATGATGTATGTGGACAGATGTCTTCCGGATGAGAAATGGGCGGAATTCTGTGAACTGGCGAAGTGGTTTGACTTGGAAAGGCTGGCTGTATTCACCACCAGAATGTGCGAAATGTATCTTGGACTTGGGGAACACCGCTTCTGCTCCGGGGTGGATGAAGAAATCTGCGTCAGGTTTATGGACTATGTGCTTGCTTGCGGAAACTTTGGAAACCGTCAGGAGGAAGGTGCGCTGGTCAGCAAAGGGTTGCTGGGAAGTGCCAGGACCCCTGGAGGGGCTTTCCGCTATCTGCAGGACAGGGGAATGCTGACATGGCCTGCGGCACGAAAGTATTCCGTACTGCGTCCGTTAGCCTGGATCCATCAGGCCTTCAGATATCTTAAAAAAGGCCTCCGGCGTAGGAACACCCTGGCGAATTTACGCAGGGAGAGGCAGGAGGCAAAAAAGCGCAATGTGTTGTTTGACGCGCTGGGGGTCAGCCGGCAGGAAAAAGGGATCGTCCGTTACCGGGACGGAGAATACCGGAGACCGTAACAGGGTTATCCTGCAAACTGAAACCGTCAGCGGCAGCTCGTATACGGTATAAAAATGCGCCTGAGATCCGAAAAACGGACTCAGGCGTACTTTGTTATTGATATCTTACAAAACCAGAAGGATTGTACGGCTTGTGCACATTCCCATAATATGCTTTTGCTCCGCAAAGAGCCGAAACCACCGGGAGGTGCAGACTTTGTGCGTAATCAATGACGGCAGCAATAATTTCTGCATTCTGTGAAGTCCATGTAGCATCTGAAGTGTGGATTGTCCATACCATCCAGCCGGTTTTCGACATCGCGAGGGTGTCGAGGTGTTCTTTGATGTTGTCCATATCCCATGTGATCTCCTGATCGGGACCAATACCAAAGCGTTTGATGTCATAGGGATCATCGCCTACATGATTGATTCTGTCGGAACTGGAATAAATACCATAATCAAATACTCTGGAGCAGGCTCTTCGCACATTCGGGTGGGAACCTGTATCGCCGGCATATACCAGTACGTCAGAAGGAATCCCATGATGTTCAAATATGGCCTGAGCCTGTTTGTACTGTCTCTGAAGCTGCTCCTCGCTCAGCTCATGCTGATTAATCATATGCGTGTAGGTGTGGCAAAGGATGTCGGCTCCCTTTTCCCTGCATTCCAACACCTCTGCCCAGTTCATCGTATTCATAAAGAAGTCTTCAGGATAGTCAGACCGTCCGACTTGCGCACGGAGCATATCAAACTTCTCTTTGACAGCGTAAAGATCAGCTTCTGTTATGCTGCCCTGTTCGAGTTTCTTCTGGGCATCAAGATATTGTTCGGTGATTTCGCGAAGAGCTGGATAAAGTGCTGGAACAGAGGATGAAATTGTGGTGTTTTTTGATTCGATGATTGGAAGCAGATCCCGCATAAATCCGATATTGCCATCATCATCAATAATGGTCAGCATGGGCCTGGGGGCCCACTGATAAGAGCGAATCTCGTTGATCCGTGGGGAGTTGACATCAAAGACCGCGATCTCCAGATGGGAATTCAAATAAGTATAATCTGCATAATAGTTTTTCAGTCTGACAGCCAGGCCGACAGCATCGGGCGGGATCGTAAAATCTGTGCTAAGATTGTCCATGTCCTGCGTACTGACAATCCTCGTCTCATTTTGAGCACTGTCATAGGTGTAAACACAAGCGACCATCCTTGGGTCATCTGCAAAATACCGCAGAAAGTATGTTCCTCCGGCCTTAAAACCCTCAGGCATCTCGGTGAGTGAAAATACAATGTCGATCCACTTGTTATCCTCTTCAGCAGTTCCGCTGACAATATAATGCCCTTTTTCAATGAGCGTAAAGGTTATTCCGCTTACCGTTTCCGTGCCTTTTTCCGGTAGCAGATCATCAGAATAGATCCCTGAAAAAACGTATGGATTCCCCTGCTCTGTTTGAGAAGAAGTGGATTGATTGAAAACATCTTCAGAAAAAGACGTCTTCTGCGATAGAACAAATAGAAAAGCCAGAACGGCCAAGAAAGTCAGCGCTTTCTTCATGATACGGTTCCTCCTTCACTGGTGGGCATGTTGACATCCTTATAAATATATCATGCAAACAGCCGAGTAATCAATACTTATGTTGTGAGGTCAGAACTTCTGCGCTGATGATCATACCGGTAAATGCATGGATCGTTTTTGCAGCGAAAGATGCGGTTTTTTCTTTGGGTCGTGAGACTTGCCTGGGACCGTTGAGCGCAACTTTTTGCTGATCGAGTCTGCCTTTCCACCATTTAATCCGCTTGCGGAACGTTGGTGATTCCAGGAAGGAGGGAAAGTCCTTCCCTCTGGAGAGCGGCATGAAGGCGTGAATGTGGCTGGACAGGCCAAAGTGCCTATGTTGACGAATCAAGCCACGTCTCCTTGTTCCGTACACAAGGATCTCACGCTTAATCCTTTCCCCGGTATGAATGACGAGTGAAGCATTCGCAGCAAACTGTTCGTAAATGGAATTGGCAAACGTTCTTATCCGAGTTGCGGGATCTATTCCTTCTTCTTGGAATCTGATCCACAATGCTGCGGTTTGAAAGACTACCTTCCATAAGAGCCATTGTGTCGGGCCGATAATAATTGAATCCAAAAAAAAACGATTGGATATCATCAGAAACGGAAACAATTGCAATGGGAAACGGAGTATGTTTGTTGCCTTATTGATTACCGGTGCCATTGGCGGGCGTTCTTTTTCCATGCTTTGGCGGGGGACGATGCCCAAACGGCGGACGGTCAGAACCGGTGACCCCAATGGCTTTGTAGGATCAAACAATTAGGAATAAATAACGATTCCAAATTCAAGTGGATCGGACTTGAACGATATTACGATTGTTTGAACGAAATTTGGTTTTTGTGTATAGGCCACATGTATTTCGCCAGGGCGGCCGGGCGGATTCTGACCGGCTCTGAAAGATGCCCAATCTATGAACAAGATCAGACTTGCATGATGAAAAATGATCCGGCATATATAGTTTGGCAATCAATAACTTGGTTCTTGCATTTCAAAACGTTTGGGGTATCAGGTTGCAGCTCAGGAGAGCAGCGTCCATGGCAAGAACCAAAAACGCTTCGACAGGAACCAGGATCCTAACTCCAATATCCAAAAGCCCCAGTGAGAAGCAGGGAAAATTGAAAATAGAAAAACGTAAATTCTCAGAGTAACTTCCACAGTGGTAAAAGGATGGAAGTTAGTTTGG
>CAMJUL010000123.1 GCA_946408995.1 uncultured Clostridia bacterium
TCCCTTCTGAGGTACAGTTTTTCTTTTTCTGTATCCTCAAAAGGGAGCATATCAATGTGCCCTCCCACGGCCCCTTGGCTGGAATTGGGATGCTTCTCAGGCGGGCCTCACAGCACGCCGCCCTCCACCACCAGGCTGTCCGCGTCGGCGTTTTCGCCGTAGGTTTCCCGCAATGTGGCCTCATAATCGGCATGGAAGAAGTTTTCCTCCCCCAGCTTTACGATCTCCTCGTTAATCCAGTTGAGCAGTGTCTCATTGCCCTTGGACACGGCGGGGTTGATGGTGTCCAGGCTGCCCAGGGATTCGATGCCCACGGTAAAGCCGGGGTTCTCGATGGCCCAGGCCAGCACCTCGGTGTTGTCGGTGGAGAGCGCGTCGCCCCGTCCGTCCAGCAGCGCGATGTAGGCCTCGGTATAGCTGTCATACTTGGCCAGCTTCACCTCGGGATAATTCTGCTCAAAGAAGGTCTCGGCCGTGGTGCCCTTGGACACGATCAGGGTCTTTCCGTTCAGCTGCTCAACGTCGGTGATCAAAGCGCCGTCAGGGCTCACCACGCCCAGGGCCACCTTCATGTAGGGCAGCGCAAAGTCCACCTGGGCGGCGCGGTCCTGCGTGTAGGTGAAATTGGCCAGCACGATGTCCACCTTGTAGGACTGCAGGAATTCGATGCGGTTGGGAGCGTCCAGGGAGACGGGTACCAGTTCCACGCCCAGGTCCTCCGCCAGGCGGCGGGCCAGATAGACGTCGTAGCCCTGGTATTCACCGTATTCGTCGATGTACCCAAAGGGTTTCTTGTCGGAGAAGAGGCCGATGACCAGCTTTCCGCTTTCCTTGATCTCCTCCAGGGTGCGATAGCCTTCCGCGTTGGCGGACAGCGTCAGGGACAGAAGCAGGGCCAGCGCCAGAATCGCAGCAAACAGTCTGTTCAGCTTTTTCATGGGGGTACCTTCCTTTCATTTTTCAAGTGTATTTACGTTCAATTCTCCGGGGTTCTCTTTCAAAGCGGCCGTGGCCGTTTTAAACATCGGTCCGTAGCGTTTCTGGGTCCTGTCAGCAGCATGGGCTTCTTCCTCCCCCGTTTCGCAATGAAAAAGAGCCGGATGATCGTCCGGCCCCTGGGAAAGCATGTGCTGCTCCGTGATGCGGCTTCACCGCAAACAGAGCTCCCGGCGAGACGGACCCGAAGAGCTGAACACAAAACAACACATCATCCCGCGCTTCATGGCTCCGTCTCCCTTCCATTGAATTGCCTACCAAATCAATAGGTTGATTGGATTATACCCACTGCGCGGTCTCCTGTCAATCCCCCGCATTGTTTTTTGGCTGTATTTCGACCTTGTCCCGTTTGGAGGCATAAGTGAAACTTTGCAAAAAGTGCCTGGCACGCTCGGTTTTGGGGGCATGGAAGAATTCTTCCGGAGTCCCCTCCTCCAGGACCACGCCCTCCTCCAGGAACAGCACCCGGTCCGCCACCGCCTCGGCAAAGCGCATTTCATGGGTGACGATGGCCATCGTCATGCCGCCCCTGGCAAGGTCGATCACCACGTTGAGCACCTCGGACACCATTTCCGGGTCAAGGGCCGCGGTGATCTCGTCCAGCAGCAGGATCTCCGGCCGCATCAGCATGGCCCGCACGAGGGCCACCCGCTGTTTCTGTCCTCCGGACAGGGTGCGTGGCAGGGCGCAGGCCTTTTCCCGGAGGCCGACCCGCTCCAGCATCTCCAGGGCTTCCTTTTCCACCTCCGCCCGGGGCCTTCCAAGGGCCTTGGTCGGGCCTAAAAGCAGGTTGTCCATCACCTTCATATGGGGGAAAAGGTCATAGCTTTGGAACACCATGCCGATCCTTTGGCGCACCAGGTGCAAATCCTTCCTGCGGCCGGAGATCTTCTCGCCGCGCAAAAAGATCTCGCCGCGGTCAATGGTTTCCAGGCCGTTGATGCAGCGCAGCAGGGTGCTTTTCCCGCACCCGCTGGGCCCCACGATAACCACCACTTCACCTTCCCGGATCTCCATTGAAACGCCCCGCAGCACACCGGTCCCGTCAAAGGATTTGTGTATGTCCCGTACGCGCAAAATGGCTTCGCCCACGTATGCCACTCCCCTTTCACGCCCAGCGTTTTTCCAGGTGCCTGGCCAGCAGGGAGAAGGGCCAGCACACCAGGAAATACAAAAGAAAAATCACAAAGTACACCCAGAACGCCGCGTCTGGCTGCCGGTAAAACTGGCCGATGATCTGCTGCCCCACCTTCAAAACCTCCGTCACGTTGATCATTTTCACCAGCGCTGTGGTCTTGATGATGCGGGTGGACAGGTTGATGGCCTGGGGCAGCAGGCGGCGCAGGGTCTGGGGGATCAATATGTGCAGGTAGATCCGCGCTTTGTTGAGGCCCAGGGCCGCCGCGGATTCCGTCTGATGCCGGGGAATGGAGGTGAGCGCACCGCGGATCAGGTCTCCCATTTCCGCGGTACCCCAGAAGGTAAATACGATCACGGCGCTCGTCTCCCCGTCCAGATCCCAGCCAAACAGCCTCGCAAACCCGAAATACACCAGATACAGCAGCACCAATTGGGGCATGAACCGCACGATCTCCAGCCACAGGCGGCAGAAGGCCTTTACAATGCGCTTTCCGGACAGCATCAGCATCCCAAAGAGGAGGCCGAACAGGCAGGAGAGCCCGATGGTGATCAGGGCCAGGCGCAGCGTGACCCACAGCCCGCCCAGCAGCCGCTGGAAATTGACGCCCTTAAACAGAATGCCGATCCCCAAATCCTGCATACCGGAGCCTCCTTTCCGCCAGGGTCGCAAGCAGCGATACGGGCAACAGGATCATAAGATACGCCGCCGCCAGCATGAACAGCACCTCCACCGTATGCCCCCCGCTGGTGCGCAGGGTATCGGCCACGTTCATCAGGTCCATCATCGCCAGTACGGAAAACACGCTGGTCTCCTTGATCAGGAAAATCACGTTGGCAAACAGCGCCGGAACGGCCGTCGCCAGGGCCTGGGGGAACACCACGTAGCGGATATTCTGCGCCCGGGTCAGGCCGATGCACGCGCCGGCCTCCGTCTGGCTTTTGTCCACGGATTCCAGGCCGCTGCGGAAGGCCTCGGCCATGTACGCCCCCCCAAGGAAGGTCAGGCCGATCACGGCGCAGGCCTCCGCGCTGAATTTGATGCCCACCCTGGGCAGCCCTGCATACAGGAAAAAGAGCTGCACCAGCAGCGGCGTATTCCGGGCAAGCTCGATGTATCCCCCCGCAATTTGGCGCAGTACCGGCACACGGAAAGAACGCACAAGGCAGCAAAGCAGCCCCAGCGCCAGGGAACATGCGACCCCATACAGGCCAAACCGCAGGGTGACCCAGGCGCCGGAAAGATAATCCGGCACATGGGCCAGAATGAATGCTCCGTCCACAGGACCCTCCCGGGAAAGGTTTCACAGCCTTTGGAGCTGTGTACGACCATTATACTTGGATGCCGGGCAAAAAGGAAGAAAGCCCGCTGTTCCATTTCTGTATTTCCGTTTTTCTGTATTTTGCTGCCAAAGAATACAAAAAAACAGCCCTTCCGTTGAAAGAAAGAGCTGTTTGAATGGAGGCGCCATCCAGAATCGAACTGGAGAATAAAGGTTTTGCAGACCTTCGCCTTACCGCTTGGCTATGGCGCCGAAAAAAATGGAGCGGTAGACGAGGCTCGGACTCGCGACCTCCACCTTGGCAA
>CAMJUL010000124.1 GCA_946408995.1 uncultured Clostridia bacterium
TCCCTTCTGAGGTACAGTTTTTCTTTTTCTGTATCCTCAAAAGGGAGCATATCAGCAGGCGTAAGACGGCTCCCTTTTTTGCACGTTTCTTTGTCAGGCCCCTTTGGATGGCATGACACGTTTTCCGGACGGTGTCTCCGCAGGGGCGGCGGAGGTCCTCGTTCCGCTGGGTTCTCGTTTGTACCATGAAAGGGTCTTCAGCCTGTTTCCCCGTCCATACGAGGACCTCTTCCGGCCTTTCAGGCCACCTTCCCTCAGTCGCCGGGTGGCTCTTCGGGGCCGACGCCCGAAAAATCCCTCAAAAGGGAAGGCATCATCCGTGCCGGGATCTGACAAATCCCTCCATCACCGCAAGACCCTCTGGGGAGGACGGCCCAAAAGCCTTCCCCTTAGGGGGAAGGTGGCTGGCCCCATTAAAGGGCCAGACGGAAGAGGTCCTCGTATAGACGGGGAAGCAGACCGGAATCTGTGACATGAGAGGTATGCGGGCCCAGCATAGCGGGGACCTCTTCCGGCCTTTCAGGCCACCTTCCCCAACGGGGGAAGGCTTCAACGCCAGCCCGTCTCCGTCCACATTCCGAATATCGCTGCGTAGCGCCGCGGGAAGGACGAGGCTGAAGCCTTCCCGGCTCCATCCGTAAACCAAACATCGCTGCATAACGCTGCGGGAAGAACGGACCGGAAGCCTTCCCCCGTTGGGGATATTTCGGGTGTCGGCCCCGAAGAGCCACCCGGCGACTGAGGGATATTTCGGGTGTCGGCCCCGAAGAGCCACCCGGCGACTGAGGGGAAGGTGGCAGGCCCCCAAAGGGCCTGACGGAAGAGGATATGCCAAGTGTTCGTCCTTGGCGAGCCACCCGGCGATTGAGGGATATGCCAAGCGTTCGTCCTTGGCGAGCCACCCGGCGATTGAGGGTCCTTTGACGGGGAGACAGACTTGGACCCTTGACATGCAAGGTACGGTGACCCAGCGCAAGGGACCTCTTCCGGCCTTTCAGGCCACCTTCCCCCCTCAGTCGCCGGGTGGCTGTCGAAATCGATATTCGACATATCCTCAGTCGCCGGGTGGCTGTCGAAACCGATATTCGACAAGTCCCCAACGGGGATTTTTCGGGTCTCGGCCCCGAAGAGCCACCCGGCGATTGAGGGAAGGCTTCAACGCCAGCCCGTCTCCATCCGTACTCTTGCCATCGCCGCGTAACGCTGCGCGCAGGACGGACCGGAAGCCGGTCAGTTTGATTCCGCTTTTCCAACCAGCCAGTCCAGCGCATTGATCCGGCGGATCCCTTCATAATCCGCTTCGGGATCTTCGTCAAGGGTCAGTATCACTTTGGGATAGTTGTCGGAAATGCGCTGCAGAGAAGCAAGCTCACGACCAAGGGTGTTTTCGTCTCGAACACTGGCTGCGACCTGAATATACTGCACCCCTTTGTTCCCCCGAGCGACAAAATCCACTTCCAGATCATCAATCTTTCCGATATAGACCTCATATCCTCTGCGAAGCAGTTCCAGATAAACGATGTTCTCAAGAAAATGCCCCACATCCGTGCCGCTTGTGCCGAGCAGCATATAGCGCATGCCGATATCGACCACATAGTATTTTTCCAACGTCTTCAGATACTGTTTCCCTCGAATGTTGTAGCGCTTTGCCTGATAAATGATGAAACTCTCCATCAAACCTTCAAGGTACCGCTCCACAGTCTTTACGTCGATCTTTCTGCCGGAAGAGGTCATGGTATCTGCAATCTTTTTTGTTGAAAGCTGGCTGCCGATGCTGTCAAACACAAAGCGAGTCACGCTCTCCAACATCATGGTATCCGAAATCTTTTTGCGTGCGGCGATATCCTTAACGACGATGGTATGGTATACGCCCTCCAAATAATCGTGCAAAGCACTCGGATTGTCCTTCAGCTCCAGCGAATAAGGGAAGGAGCTTCCCTGGATGTACTGCCTATACTTAGCCCCAAGGTTGTCGTTGCCCCCGGTTGTGAGTACATATTCGCGGAAGGACAGAGGCAACATTTTTATCTCGACGTATCTTCCCGAGATCAGCGTAGCGATCTCGCTGGAAAGCATATAGGCGTTGGAACCGGTGAGGTATACATCGACATTTTTCCGGATATAGAGACTATCGATCACAGAAGGAAAGTCGGTGCAATGCTGTATTTCATCGACAAACACATAGGTCATTTCCCCGGGTACGAGACGCTCCTTGATATATCTGTGAAGCGCAGCGGGCTCACGGAGCGCAAAGAAGTCAAAGTCTTCCAGATTAATGGCTACGATTTGCTCCTCTTTCACTCCATTTGCGCGCAGATAGTCCTGGTATATCTCCAGTAATGTAGACTTGCCACAGCGCCGGACGCCGGTTACCACCTTGATCAGCTGCTTATCGCGAAAGCCGATCAGTTTATCCAAATATTCCTTTCGTTCCAATCTTTTCTGTGCCATGGCGCACCTCCGGTTTTACTCAATGACAGCATATCCCAAAAGAAGGAAGAAATCAACAGTTATTGGAATGAAATCCAAAAAAATATTCTTTGGCTTTCAGGATCGGATAAAGGGAACGCGCATGAAGAGGATTGAGCCATGCGCTCAACGGTGGGACTGTTGGGGCATCGGACAAGAGCAGCGGAAAACGTCGCCGAAGCATCCGTATCTGTTATGATTTCGTTTCCCTTTATTCCAATGGATGAACGGATGAAACAGGAAACGGCATGACCCGAAAGTCATGCCGTCCCTGTCTTTGCGCGCCGCGGGGCTTATCCGCGGATGTAGAGGAATTCGTTGACGTAGATCTGGTTGGCGTTGGTGATCTTGGGGTTCCAGGCCATCAGGTCCCGCACGGTGCAGCCGTTTTCCCGGGCGATCTTGCCCAGGGTATCTCCCTTGGCGACCTTGTAGGCGAAGAAGCCGTCCTTGGGGGGCAGGGCCTTGTAGCGGTTGACGCCGCCCACGGCCTGGTTCATTTCCTCGGCGTTCAGTTCCACAGCGTTGATATGTTCAAATTCAGTCATGGTCTTCTTCCTTCCTCCGCCGGATGGCGGCACACGTTTTTTTGTAAATTCAATCCGTTTGGGATGCTGCTGTCTAATGTTGCGGTGTATCTATCTTAAAGCCCCGGAGGGGCGGTTTCAAAGGGGAGTAAGGGTTTACTTGATTTCCTTGTCCTCCGGCAGGGCGTCCGCGTCGGGGGTGCCCGCCGCGGTCTGGGGATGCCGCTTTTCGCTTTCCTCCACGATGGCGCCCAGCTCGAACAGCCCCATAAAGGCGAAGACGCCGATCAGGATCCAGTTCAGCGTGGTATGGTTGCCGCGGGTGATGTCATACACTCTCCATACGATCAGGCCAATGGTCATCAGGAACGAAGCAATCCTTTCAGACATGGTTTTCATCCTCCGTCTAAAGCCGTAAGGCTTTCAATCACTTTGTTTGGCAGGGCATCATCGCCTTGCACCTGTTGATACGGGGAACGGAGGAGGGTGGCAGTTATTTTTAATGTGAAAATGTGAAATGACTCATTTGAAAAAGTAAAAGCAAGTTGAGATTTGCCATAACACATGCAAACGG
>CAMJUL010000125.1 GCA_946408995.1 uncultured Clostridia bacterium
ATAGACGGCCAGGGTCTTTTGGGCAATGGCTTCCGGCGTAAAATCGCTTATGGTCCGTTGGGCATGTTGCACAAGCTGATTGCGTTGTTCCGTGGTCATATCCAGCATCTGTTGAAGGGCGCGGGAAAAATCTTCCGGATCATCCGTTTTCGCGATCAGTCCGTTTTCCCCGTCCCGGATGATCTCCGTGAAGGGCGCGATGTCCGAAACCACCGTGGGCAGCTCCGCTGCCAGGCCTTCCAGCAGGGCGATGCTGAATCCCTCTTCCCGGGAGGGCATGACAAAGATATCGGTAGCCCAGAGCCACGGACGCACGTCCTTAACGAATTGCTCCGGAAGCAGCAGGTTGTCCCGGATGCCCAGCTCACCGGCCATTTTCAGGTAGGCTTCCCGCTGGTCCCCGCCGCCCCCGATCAGCGCCAGGCGCAGCTTCTTCCCTCCGGGACGCAGTTTCGCGAAAGCGCGGAGCAGTACGTCAAAGCCCTTCCGGTGGATATAGATCCCCATCCCGGAGATCAGGATCTCATCGTCCGCGATGTTAAGAAGCGCCCGGGCTTCGTTGCGGTTGCTTTCGCGGCCGGCAAAACGGGCCGTATCCGCAGGATTGTGGACCACGTCGATCCTGGCCGCAGGCAGGCCTTCCTGTTCGGCCATATACTGCTTCAGCCAGCTGGCGCAGGAGATGTACCGGTCAATATTTTTATAATATTTTGCTTTCCCCGGTTTATCAAAGGTCGCCACGATCGGGATCCCCAGTTTGGAACGCCAGGTTCCCGCAATGCCGGCGGCGGACAGCAGCCGGGTATGGATGATGTCCGGGGACAGTTCTTTCACAATGCCGGCGAAGCCCGGCGAAAGCAAGGGCAGCGCCGAAGTAAGGGGCCGCCATGTCCGGACGGGGATCCCGTTCTCCCGGGCAAGGCGCTCCAGATTGTCCCCGGCCCGGCAGAGGAGCGTCTGTTCAACACCCAGGCCGGCAAGGGCTTTCATATGGGCAATGTAGGGCACGCCCCAGGAAAGGGACGCGCAGTCAACATAATGTAAAACCTTCAATTATCCAGGACCTCCCGGTAAAACGCTTCGATCCGGTCTGCCGTTTCCCCGAACGTTGCCAGGCCCTCCGCAGAGAGCGGACTCGTTTCTCCGCAGTCCAGAACCTTTTCAATGGACCTGCGCCATGCCTCCACATCCCGGGGAGGAACCAGGGGACCGGAAGCCAGGGGGCGCAGCTGTTCAATGTCCGAAGCCAGGATGGGGATGCCGACACTTAACGCTTCCAGCACCGTCAGCGGCATGCCTTCCTGATAGGACGTGAAAAGCAGACAGGCGGAACGGGCCATCCACGCCTCCGCATCGTTCCGGAAGCCTTGAAACGTGACCCGGTCCTGCAGCCCCTGTTCCGCCGTCAGGGCCTCCCATTCCCCACGCTGGGGACCGTCGCCGATCACATCCAGGGTCCACTGGCGTTCTTTCAGTTGTCCCAGGGCGCGAAGAGCCATGTCCAGTCCTTTCGGGCGGGCCAGGCGTCCCACGAAAAGAAAACGGGTATGCCCGGGAAATCCCTTTCCCTCCCAGGAGCAGGAAGGCTTCCGTATACCGTTGGTGAGGGTAATCGTACGTTCCGGAAGATAGCCCGCCAGGTGCTTTCTCACCGCATCGGAAACACAGATCACGCCTTTTGCGTGCTTCAACGGTGTCAGCCCTGCATTCAGGGAATAGGTGGAGTGGGCCGTATAGATCCAGGGTATGTTTGTCAACGCCGAGGTCCACCAGGTAATCCAGGCGGGAACCCGGGAATGGGCGTGGACAATATCCCACTGCCTGTGCTTCTGCGCAAGACGGTACACACAGTACAGCCCCGTGAACAGATTCTTCCGCTGGACCGGCAGATGGATGACCTCCACTTCCCGGGGCAGCTCCGCTTCCAGCTTCCCTCCCGCCGTGGCCAGAGAGACCTGATGCCCGTGGGATACCTGTTCCCTGGAAAGTTCGATTACGTAACGCTCCACGCCCCCCTGTTCAAACTCCGGGACGATGTGAAGAATTCTCATGTCATGTTCCTTCTTTCCGGCCGGGCCAGCGGTTTATGATCCACTCCGCCGCCTTCCTCGCCTCATTAAAAGGAACCTCTGTCTTGCGGGCCGCATGGGCCAGGAAGTTGTCAAAATCCGGGGCCGCCCCCAGATCCTCCACCAGCCCTTTTCCGGCCATTTTTTCAAAGAGTTCGTCAAACCGCACGGCTCCCGCTCCGAACAGGTTGCGGGATTTCGTCTTCGGGGTCTGCTTCCGGCCAATCCGGAGCAGCCCTACCCGGAACCCGGCCGTGGCGGCTTCCGAAACCATGGAAACGGAGTCCTCCGTGACGAGGACGTGGGTTGCCGCGCCCAGCATGGCGGGAACGGGATTCTCCGCGCTCTTCGATGCCAGGAGCAGGTAACGTGTGGCGGGGCTTCCGGCAAACACAGCCTCCACAGCCCGGTCCGCCTCCCCGCCTGTGCGGCGCGAAGTCGTTACGAGCAGCGCTGCCCCCTGCCTTTCCGCGGCTTCCCGCAGTGCGGGAAGCACCGTGCGGATCCAGTCAGTCGTGAGCTCATAGTTGGCGTCGCTTCCGCCCAGGAGAAGGGAAACTACCTTCCCCGGGAAAGGTTTCAGCGGGGCAAAAAGCCTCTCCGCCTCCGCCTCCAGGTCCGGGCAGTATATGTGATTGGGCGCGCCCAGCGTCGTCAGGACCTTGTCCGACCGGTCGGGGCGGTCATGCTCGGGGACGATGGCAAAATCAAAAGGCCGCGTCCCTACCACGTCGGGGGTCATGATGACGGCGGAATATCCTTTCAGCGCCTTTGCCAGCGCGAGGCAGAACGAAGACGCCGAGTTGCCTGTCGCCATAAACAGGGTCCCCGGCTCGCTGCCCAGGATATCCGCATGCGCTTCGACGGAGAAACCCGCCTTCCGCAGCCAGGCCTTTGCCTCTTCCGGGGACGCCGAATCCAGGTGGCGGCCCTGTATCTTGAGAACAAGAAAACGCCGCAGCCCTTTCAGGATCGGAACCTCGATTTCACGGACGTCCGCCCCGCAAAGCCGTTCCAGCCAGCGGGCAATGCCCCGTGACTGGTGGAAATGTCCCCGGGTATCGTCGATGAGGAGGACAACGCGTCCCGGGCCGGCTTTCTTTGTATTCATGGATTAGCCTCCTGAAGATCTCTGTATGCTATTCCAGCACTTCATAATTCCTTGTATGCGCAAGCATTTTTTCCCGGTCAAAGGGTTTTACGTTTTCTACGATCCATTCCCGCATGGCCGCCCCTTCCGGTGTATCCTGGGACGCGGACAGGAATTCCAGCTCAATGCCCAGGTTTTTCGCCACGCCGGCGGCCACCAGCGGCCATACCTTGCCGATATCGCCAATGACCGGGA
>CAMJUL010000126.1 GCA_946408995.1 uncultured Clostridia bacterium
TACCAAGCGTGTAGTGGACTTTCACCACCAAGCTATTGCCCATGGCGGGCGTACTTCAAAGGGCGGCCGCGTTTTTCGCGGCCGCCCCTTTGATCGTGGAATCATTCAGTCCCTCAAAAAGGCTTTCAGCGCCTCTTTCAGGCGCAAGGCCTCCTCCTGCGCCATGTCCAGGGTATCCAGGGCCATTTCCAAAGGCAGCGTGTACATCATCGCAAGGATGCCCATGGTCAAGCGCGGGTCCACGCAGTACCTGCCGGCCCGCAATACCAGGTCTCCCTCCGCTTCCCTGCACTTTTCGCAGACCAGCTCGGCCTCGCGCATGCTTTGTACCCGAATGGGGATGATCATGGCAATTCCTCCTCCGACCGCTATCCGATCTGTCCGCGGGCTTTGGCGCTCTTTCCAAGATAGGCGGCCTTGATGCCCGGGTCGTCCAGCAGTTCCCGTCCGCTTCCCTGCATTCCCAGCATCCCGGTCTCCAGGACGAAGGCGTAATCGGCGATCTTCAGGGCCGCGTTGGCGTTCTGCTCCACCAGCAAAATGGTGATGCCTTCCTCATGGAGGGTCTCGATGATCCTGAAGATGTCCCGGATCACCAGCGGCGCCAGGCCCAGGGAGGGCTCGTCCATCATCAGAAGCTTGGGACGCATCATCAGGGCGCGCCCTACGGCCAGCATCTGCTGTTCGCCGCCGGAGAGGGTCCCGGCCTGCTGCCAGTGCCTTTCCTTCAGCCGGGGAAACAGCTGGAACACGTGATCCATGTCCGCGGTGATATCGTCCTTGCGCAGGTATGCGCCGATGCGAAGATTTTCCGTCACGGTCAGGTTGGGGAACACCCTCCGTCCTTCCGGCACCATGCAGATGCCCTCGGTGACGATCTTCTGGGGGGTCTGGCCGCTGATGACGCTGCCATCATAGGTGATGGTACCCTCCTTGATGGGCAAAAGGCCCGCGATGGCCCGGAGCGTGGTGGACTTTCCCGCGCCGTTGGCGCCGATCAGGGTGACGATCTGCCCCTTCTCCACCTCAAAGGAGATGCCCTTCAAAGCCTCGATGCCGCCGTAGGAGATCTTCAGATTCTTGACGTACAGAAGGCTCATTCCTCGTCACCTCCAAGATACGCGTTGATGACGGCCTCGTTGTTCTGGATCTCCTCCGGGACGCCGTCCGCGATCCATTTTCCGAAGTCGATGACATAGATCCGGTCGGAAATGTCCATGACCAGGTTCATGTGATGCTCGATGATAAAAATGGTCAGGCCAAAGTCCTTGCGGATCTTCCGGATGAAGACGCCCAGTTCCTCGGTCTCCTGGGGGTTCATGCCGGCCGCCGGCTCGTCCAAAAGCAAAAGCTTCGGCCCGGTAGCCAGGGCGCGCACGATCTCCAGCAGCCGCTGTTTGCCGTAGGGCAGGGCGGTTGCCATCTCGTCCTTCAAATCCCCAAGGCCCACCGTCTCCAGCAGGTCCATGGTCTTGATGCGCATCCGGTGGTCCTCCGCCCGGTTCAGGTGGAACAGGGCCGTAAACACGTTGCTGGTCCGGCGCAGGTGCTGGGCCGTCAGTACGTTCTCAAACACCGTCATGCCCGAAAACAGCCGGATGTTCTGGAAGGTCCTCGCGACCCCCAGCTTTGTCAGTTCGTCCGGGGTATGGGTGAGGGGCGCGGAAAGGTATTTGTCCCCCAGGGTCCCCAGGTATTCCTTTTTCATTTTTCCCTGGGGATGGTTGCGGATCACCGGCTTGCCAAACAGGCTGATTTCCCCGTTAGTGGGCTCATAGACCCCCGTGACCGCGTTGAACACCGTGGTCTTGCCGGCGCCGTTGGGGCCGATCAGCGCCACGATCTCCCCCTCGTTGATATCCAGGCACAAATCGTTCACCGCCACGACGCCCCCGAACTGCATGGTCAGGTGGTCGATGTGGAGCACATTCCTTGGCGTTTCGCTCATTTGATCGCCTCCCGTGTCCGCCGTCTGAACAGATCCGGCAGTTCTTTGGTGCCCATGATGCCTCTGCGGAAGAACAATACCACGATCATGATGATCACGGAGAAGACCACCAGGCGGAATCCGTTGCGCAAAAGCGGGACCTCCCAGGTGCCGATCATCTGCTTTTCATCCAGGAAGCGCAGCCACCATTCGCTGCAGGCCACAAACAGGAAGGAGGACAGGCAGCTGCCCGTCACCGAGCCGATCCCGCCGATGACCACGATCAGAAGGATCTCGTAGGTCATGGCCGTCGTGAAGGATTTGGCCTGTACGGTGTTCTGGTACATGGCCAGCATCGCGCCGCCCACCCCCGCGAAGAAGGAGGACACGCAGAAGGACAGCCGCTTGTGGTAGGCCAGGTTGATGCCCATGGCCTCGGCGGCGATCTCGTCGTCCTTGATGGCGCGCATGCCCCGTCCGTAGGTGGAATGGATCAAAAGCACGATCAGGGCGATGCACACGCCGGCCATCAGCATGCAGACGGTGGTGGACAGGTACAGCGTGCTCCCGTCCGGCCGGACGATGTTAAAGGAATTGAAGGTGGGATACATCCTCAGGATGTTGGAGCCGTTGGTGAGGGGGCCCAGGGTGTTCCACTGGAGTACGGCACGGATGATCTCTGCAAAGCCCAACGTGGCGATGGCCAGGTAATCGCTTTTCAGCCGCAGCACTGGAAGCCCGATCAGGAAGGCGAAGAACAGCGCCGCGACGCCCGCGGCGATCATGGCGGGGACCACCGGAAGGGCAAACTGGACCAGGCCCCCGTTGAAATACTGGTAGACCACCCCCCGGCTCTCCGTCGGAATGGTCAGGATGGCATAGGTATAGGCGCCGATCAGCATAAAGCCCGCCTGCCCCAGGGAGAAGATGCCCGTAAAGCCGTTGCACAGGTTCATGGAAACGGCCACCAGGGCATAGGTGGCGCCCTTTTTCAGCACGGTAAACAGCATGGAGGTCTGGGGCACGGTCTGCTCCAGGATAAACACCCCCACATACAGCGCCAGCACCACAAGGAAGGTGATCAGCTTCGGCGCGTCCACCCGTTTGCGTTTCATTTCGGCGATCTTACTCATTCCGCTCCCCTCCCTTACACTTTCTCACGGGTCTTTTCTCCGAACAGGCCCGTGGGCTTCACCACAAGGATCAGGATCAGAAGGGCGAAGGTAAAGGCGTCCGAGAAGGTGGCCAGGCCCATCATGGACCGGCTGAGGCCGGCCTTGAGCAGGATGATGTCCAGCCCCTTGATCAGGCTCTCGGCGATGCCGATGATAAAGGCCCCCACCACTGCGCCGGGAATGGAGCCGATGCCCCCGAACACGGCGGCCACGAAGGCCTTCAGGCCCGGCATGGCGCCGGAGGTCTGGATGACCGTGGTGTA
>CAMJUL010000127.1 GCA_946408995.1 uncultured Clostridia bacterium
TTCAAAGTAACGTCTACCGTAAGTTCCACTGTGGAAGTTACTCTGAGAATTTACTCGCTGAAAAAGATGCGCAAAACGGTCCAAAAAGAAGGATTTCCCGATTGACAGCGGAAAGGGTTTCCTGTATAATTGTTCTGTTTCAATAGTCTCCGCTAGCCCCGGAACTATTGTCGCCGCGAAAGCATGCTGACCATCATGTTTTCGCCTCCAAGCGGTCCGCCCGCTTTATGGAAGCGGCAAGGATCTGCGTTGTTTTTATGTGTATGACGAGTACATCTTCAAGGAGGAAATCAACTTGAATACCTATATGGCAAAACCCGCCGAGATCGAGCGTAAATGGTATGTCGTTGATGCCAACGGCATGGCGCTTGGTCGCCTTGCCAGTCAGGTTGCCAGCATCCTGCGCGGCAAGAACAAGCCCATCTATACCCCCCATGTGGATACCGGTGATTTTGTGATCATCGTCAACGCCTCCAAAGTGGTCCTGACCGGCAAAAAGCTGGATCAGAAGATCTATTATCATCACACCGGATATGCCGGCGGCTTGAAGGAGATTAAATACCGTCATCTGATGGCCAACAAGCCTGAGTTTGCCGTGCGTCATGCCGTTGTCGGCATGCTGCCCAAGGGATCCCTGGGCCGGCAGATGGCCACCAAACTGAAGGTGTATGCGGGCAGCGAACATCCCCATGCCGCGCAGCAGCCTGAAGCGCTGGAACTGAAATAATCTCCCCCTCTATTCCGCTCCGAACTTGAAAGCAAAAGGAGAATGTGAACATGTCTGATATTAACGCCGTCGGCCGTCGTAAATCCGCGGTCGCTCGTGTCCGCCTGGTACCCGGCGAAGGCAAGATCGTCATCAATAAGCGTGATATTGATAATTATTTCGGCCTTGAGACCTTGAAGATGACCGTTCGTCAGCCCCTGGAACTGACCAAGGTCACGGACTTTGACGTACTGGTCAATGTCTGCGGCGGCGGCCTGACCGGTCAGTCCGGCGCCATCCGCCACGGCATCAGCCGCGCCCTGTGCAAGGCCAATCCGGAGCTCCGCGCCACCCTGAAGAAGGCCGGTTTTCTCACCCGCGATCCCCGCATGAAGGAACGCAAAAAGTACGGTCTCAAAGCCGCTCGCCGCGCTCCCCAGTTCAGCAAGCGCTGATCGAAAAAACGAATCCTCACTCCCCCTGGAAGCGTACGGTTTCCAGGGGTTTTTCATGCCCGTTTTTTTTTGAATGAAAAAAACGGCGTCAGGAATAAAAATCCCCCTGCGTAAGGGATTGCTTGTTACGCAGCGTCATGTTGTAGGATACAGGACGGAAGGAGGTGAAACGCTATGTCAAAATACACGACGGGAGAGATTGCAAAGCTTTGCGGCGTCACAGTCCGTACGGTCCAGTATTATGATACCAGGGGCATCCTGATCCCCAGTGAACTTTCCGAAGGAGGAAGGCGGCTCTACTCGGAAGAAGATCTGAAACGCATGAAGATCATCTGCTTTCTGAGAGAAGTGGGTCTTCCACTTGATTCGATCCTTCAGATTCTCAAGGAAGAACATCCGGAAAAAGTGATCTCTTTATTGATCCAGCAGCAGGAGAAGACGCTCTCGGACGAGATAAGCGGCAAAGAAAAAAAACTTGAAAAGCTGCGTGACCTGAAAGACGGATTAAAAAGCAAGGCGGTATTCTCTCTCGAATCCATAGGTGACATAGCCGTGTTCATGGAAGGCAAGAAGAAGCTGAAAAACATGCGCTGGATGATGATCCTGACCGGGCTCCCGGTCACGGCGCTGCAATGGGTTTCCATCCTGTTCTGGATCATCAAAGGGATCTGGTGGCCGTTTGTCGTCTGGGTCTTCGTAGCAGCCGTCTGGGGTACGCTGGTCAGCCGGTATTACTTTGATCATGTCAAATACATCTGCCCGGAATGCCACGAGGTATTCAAACCCACGCTGAAGGATGCCTTCTTTGCGAACCATACGCCGAGTGCCCGCAAGCTGACGTGCGTTTCCTGCGGTCACAGGGGCTACTGTATCGAGGTTTGGGGAGGCGACGAAAAATGAAAGTGTTTGAAACCATCGTGATCGGCAAAAGCAGTATCCCTTCGCTCGCAATCACGATCCTTCTGATGATCCTGATCCCCGTCCTCTTTTTCCTTTACTGGCGCAAAAAGCATAAGCAGCAGACGAAAATCACCTGGCTCATCGCCGGCGCTGTCGGATTTCTTGTTTCCGCCCGGGTGCTTGAAACAGGGGTACATTATTTCTGCATCATTGCGAATAATCCCGTTTCCCGGTTTATAAACGGACACACAGCCGCCTTTGTCCTTTATGGGATCACGATGGCCGGCGTTTTTGAAGAGTGCGGACGGCATATGATCCTGAAATGCATCCTGAAAAAGAACCGTACCCGTGAGAATGCGGTTCTGTACGGGATCGGTCATGGAGGGATCGAGATCCTTGCTGTGGTTTTGCCCCTGATCATAACCTATCTTGCTGTCGCGGTCCTGTTTTCCGGAGGGGACACGCAAAACGCCCTCCATACGCTCAACATCACCGAGGAATCGGCTGCGGCGGCGCTTCCGTCTGTTCAGGCCGCCGCGGCCTTTGACTATGGAACGATGGCCATGAACGTCCTTGAGCGATTGTTTGCGATGCTGCTCCACATCGGACTCACGGTCATCGTATATGATGGCGTCCTAAACGCAAAAACGACCCGTCTTCCGTTGGCGATCCTGCTGCACATGATAATGGATCTGTTCCCGGCGCTTTACCAGAGAGGAATCGTACCGCTGTGGGCGGTCGAGGGATGGGCGGCCCTGTGGACAGCCGTCGTCGTGTCCATTGCCGTACAGCTTTACGGGAAAATGAAAGAAGCCTCCCGGAGCTAACGGATTCGATGAGGGCCGCTCCCGTTTGTCATCGCCGCCGACAGATCCTTGACGATCTCCCGGAGGAAGAAACGGAAAGGCGGCGATGAGGCAAATCCAAGAACCCTTGTTTGTCCGGTACGGTCAGAAGGGACGGGCAGGGCAGCGCTTTCGCTCATCCACAGTCCGCCCCGACCCCTGCGTTTTCAAGCGCTGGGAGATCCCAGGACCCGCCGGTTCTCAAACCCCCGGCTGCAAGAGCAGCCGGGGGGCCTTTTGCAGGTACGCCCGCCATGGGCAATAGCTTGGTGGTGAAAGTCCACTACACGCTTGGTAG
>CAMJUL010000128.1 GCA_946408995.1 uncultured Clostridia bacterium
AAGTATCTGGAAAATTTCTCGGATATCCTTGACACGGGTCACTTCATAACAGGGGTTTCAGATTTTCCTCTGGGAATGATGTGTTTGTATCAAAACCCTCAGTTTAGGGGAAGCTGCCTGCGAGTCTGGTTCGCTCCGAAACCGTCACCAGGAAAGAAAAATGGCTGGGGTATCTATTGGGCCCTCCCGGCGCGCTGGAAAGAAACCATGGCGGAAATTGCTGTCCCATCGGCTGGTACAATCTGACTTGGAAGGAAATGCTGCGGATCTGCCATAAATATCTGGGCTGTCCGGAGAAGAAGAACGTGACGATCCCCAACTGGATGGATGCCATCGGAGGGAAAAAGCTGAAAATGGAACAGCAGCAAAAGGGCATCGAGGGCGGACTGGATAGGGTGAAGGTTACGGATCTGCAATGCTCCAATCAATTCATTGATAAGAGCCTGGGCTGCGTGCCTCTGGGGGTAAAGGAAGATGACATGGAGGCTGCCATCGGCGATTCTATCCGGCTGTGCGTGGATATTCTGGACGGAAAAGCGAAGAACATCGTTGCCATGAAGGGAGAATGAGCATGAAAACGGTTTTCATGACCGGCGCAGGCGGCGGCATGGGCTTTGAAAGCTTCAGGCAAATGCTGCCGGATATTGGGAAAAAGTATAATGTTACGCTTCTCCTTCGGGATTCCGAAAAGAACAGGAACCTGTTCGATCCGTACAAGAATCAATCGGGCCTTCGCATTGTTTGGGGGGATCTGACCAATAAAAAAGACGTGGCTTCCTGTACGTTAGACGCGGACATGGTGCTGCATATCGCTGCGTTCGTCTCTCCTTCCGCTGATTATTACCCGGACAAGGCCATGAAAAACAATTATGGCTCTACAAGGAACATCATCGAGGTGATTCAGCAGCAGGGCCGGAATGACATCACCAAATTTGTGTATATCGGCACGGTGGCTGAAACCGGCGACCGGATGCCGCCCATCCATTGGGGCCGGGTTGGCGATCCTATCAAGCCCAGCATGTTTGACTACTACGCTGTGTCCAAGGTAGCAGCGGAACGATATGTGATCGAAAGCGGCCTGAAATATTGGGTCAGCCTGCGGCAAACAGGTATCATTGGCCCGGCGATGGCAAAGATTCGGGACGCGATCCAGTTCCACAACTGCCTGGACAATGTGCTGGAGTATTGCTCAGACAGGGATTCCGGCAGAGCCATGCGCAATCTGTGTGCCTTTGATGCAGAGGGAACTTTACCGAAAGATTTCTGGGGCCACATTTACAATATCGGCGGTGGAGAAAGCTGCCGGGTGGATACCTATACAATGTATCAAAAGATGTACGGGGAAATGGGCTTTACGTCCCTTGATTCCGTCATCGATCCCCGCTATACAGCCACCCGGAATTTCCATGGACAGTACTACCTGGATTCAGACAAGCTCGAGAACCATCTGCATTTCCGCTCGGACAGCATGCAGTATTTCTATGACGCTTACCTGAATGAAGTGAAATCGGTCAAGGATATGGCCCGGGTGATTTGCAGGCTGCCCGGCGGGCAGAGGCTGATGGGCAGCATCATCAAGAGCACCTTCAAAAAAATGATGATGAGCGAACACGGCACTATGCGCTTCATCAAAGAGAACGTGGAGGATCACATCGACGCTTACTGGGGCAGCAAAAAAGCCTGGGAAGCGCTCCCCAAAAAGGTCAGCCGGATGAAGCGTTTTACCGATTGGGATACGGTTGTGCCCATCGACCATGGCTATGATGAGACCAAACCGGAGAGTGAATTAACGCTGACGGATATGAAAGGCGCAGCGAAGTTCCGGGGCGGCGCGTGCTTGTCTGATGCCATGAAGAAGGGGGATTGGAAAACCAAACTGCAATTCCGCTGCGCTTTCGGCCACACCTTTGCTGCAAGTCCACGGCTTGTATTGGAAGGCGGCCATTGGTGCCCGGAATGCGAGCGGAAGAGCTGGAATTACGGAGCGAGGGCGAAGGTGGATCCCTTTTTCGCTCAGGTATGGAACCCTCTGCACAGCCCGGATGAAATGCGGGAGTATCCCAAACAGATTAGCGAATTGGACGTATGATCCAATCAGAATCAAAAAGGAGGCTTCCCAATGAAAAAGGCAATAGCAGTTCGGATGACCCTCTCCCTTCTGCTGATGGCCGTACCGACCATGGCAGAAGAGAAGTCCGCACCCCTTACCGTTGCCTTCGATCTTAAATACCACCCCGGACACGAATGACAATGAAACCTATGTCTATACCACTGCCGGGTATGATGCAAACTGGCAGCCCATCACCCGGGAGAAGGAGGCAGTGTTTGCCACCGAAGACGGTGTGCTGACGGCAGACCTGCCTGTTCCTGCCCGGGATGGCTGGTATTTTGCCGGCTGGCAGATCCGTCCGGTGGTATTAGCCGATAATCTGATCAACGGCGTGTCTCCTTACCACAGAGATCCAGAATCACCACCTGGAAGCAAAAATACATAAATGATACAAAATGTGTTAAGCATGAGAGCGGGAATACGCTGAGGCTGTCCCGTTACATCCTTATTGTTTCTGAAAGTGTCAAACAGTTTGAATCCCTAACACTGGCAAACTGAGGACAAAACAACATCGTAAAACTGAAGCTTTGTGCTGTAGCAAATACGGCATGAGGCTTTTTTTATACCCTTTCGTCTTGTAATACACCCAAGAGAAAGAAACCGAAACGTCCCAAAAGACCCGTCATTTCAAGGGTTTGCGGATCGTTGGTGGTAACCGCTCAATAACCCACACCTGCCAATTGTTCTCAAGTCATGAGACAATGT
>CAMJUL010000129.1 GCA_946408995.1 uncultured Clostridia bacterium
TGCTGATCGGCGAGCCCGGCGTGGGCAAGACCGCCATCGCCGAGGGCCTGGCCCAAAGGATCGTCAAAGGGGACGTGCCGGACAACCTGAAGGACCGGACGGTGTTTTCCCTGGATATGGGCGCCCTGATCGCCGGCGCCAAGTTCCGGGGCGAGTTCGAGGAACGGCTCAAGGCGGTGCTTGCGGAAGTCCGCAAGAGCGATGGACGGATCCTTTTGTTCATCGATGAAATGCACAACATCGTCGGCGCGGGCAAGGCGGAGGGCAGCATGGACGCGGGCAACCTCCTCAAGCCTATGCTGGCCCGGGGCGAACTGCACTGCATTGGCGCGACGACCCTGGACGAGTACCGCAAGTACGTGGAGAAGGATCCGGCGCTGGAACGCCGGTTCCAGCCGGTCATGGTAAACGAGCCCACCGTAGAGGACACCATTTCCATTCTGCGTGGCCTGAAGGAGCGCTATGAAGTGTTCCACGGGGTCAAGATCACCGATGCAGCCCTGATCAGCGCGGCCACGCTGTCCGCCCGCTATATTACGGACCGTTTCCTGCCGGACAAGGCCATTGACCTGGTGGACGAGGCCTGCGCGATGATCCGGACGGAGATGGAATCGATGCCTGCGGAGATGGACGATATCCGGCGCGGCATTATGCAGCGCGAGATCGAGCAGGTCAGCCTGCGGAAGGAGAGCGATCCCCTTTCCAGGGAACGCCTGGCGGCACTGGAAAAAGAGCTGTCGGAGATGCGGGCACAGTTTGACGAAATGAAGGCCCGCCTGGAAAACGAGAAAAACGATATCGGCAAGGTCCAGAAGCTGCGGGAGGAGATCGAGCAGGTCAACGCCCAGATCGCCGAAGCGGAGCGGAAATACGACCTGAACCGGGCCGCGGAGCTCAAGTACGGCCGGCTGCCCCAGCTCAGGCAGGCCTTGGCCGGGGCGGAAAAGGAGGAGGGCGTGCGTGACAGCACCCTTCTGCGCAACAAAGTCACCGAGGAGGAGATCGCCCGCATCGTCGCTCGCTGGACCGGGATCCCCGTCAGCAAGCTGATGGAGGGCGAACGGGAGAAGCTTTTGCGCCTGCCCCAGATCCTGCACGAGCGGGTCATCGGCCAGGATGAGGCCGTGGACATGGTGTCGGAGGCCATCCTCCGCTCCCGGGCCGGGGTGGCCGACGAGAACCGGCCCATCGGGTCCTTCCTGTTCCTGGGCCCCACGGGCGTGGGCAAGACGGAATTGGCCAAGACCCTGGCCCAGGCGCTGTTTGACGACGAGAAGAACCTGATCCGCATCGACATGACCGAATACATGGAGAAATTCTCCGTCTCCCGCCTGATCGGAGCGCCTCCGGGATATGTGGGGTACGAGGAGGGCGGCCAGCTGACGGAGGCCGTGCGCCGCAAGCCATACAGCGTCGTGCTGTTTGACGAGATGGAAAAAGCCCATCCGGACGTGTTCAACATCCTGCTTCAGATCCTGGATGACGGACGGGTGACGGATTCCCAGGGCCGGACGGTGGATTTCAGGAACACCATCCTGATCATGACCAGCAACCTGGGTTCCTCCCAGATCATGGAAGGCATCGACGCGGAAGGAACCCTGTCCGAGGAAGCGAAGGGCCGCATCCAGGCCCTGCTCCGGGGCCAGTTCCGGCCGGAATTCCTGAACCGCATAGACGAGATCCTGTTCTTTACCCCGCTGACCCGCGGGCAGATCGAAAAGATCGCCGGGCTCCAGCTGGAGCGGCTCAGGCAGCGCCTGAAGGATAAGCAGCTCCATCTGGAACTGACGCCCGCTGCCATGGAGCGCCTTCTGTCCATGGGCTACGACCCCGTGTACGGGGCAAGGCCCATGAAACGGGTGATCCAGGGCAAGGTGGAGACCCTGGTGGCCCGCAGGCTGATCGAAGGGAACGTGCTTCCCGGACAGAAGCTGGTCATCGACGCGTCCGACGCGGACGGCTTTACGGCCAGGGTGGAGGACGCGGACTTTGCCGGGCACCTGACGGAAGACTAAAGACCGGAAAACTCAAGAAACCGATGCGCAGGGCGGCCCCCGGAAACGGAGGCCGCTCGCTCAATTTATTACAAAAATGCAATAAATATAAATAAAAAACGACAGAATTGTTGAGAAAAAATGAAAAAACGCTTGATTTTTGTAAGGATTTCAGTGTACAATAGGCCTGTACTGGAAATATAAAGGTGGTAAGCCGCATTTTTTGCGGGTTGGAATGTGCACGGCTGTTGCGTCCGCGTATCACCGAAAGGGAAAGGATGATCTTTGGTGAGCAAGCGTATACTGCTGGTTGATGATGAACCGCGCCTCCTGAAAGGGCTTCGCTTTACACTGGAACAGGAAGGGTATGAGATCCTGACCGCCATGGACGGTGAGGAGGCTTTGAGCGTCTTTTTTGAAAACCAGGTGGATCTGATTTTGCTGGATGTCATGCTGCCCAAGCTGGACGGCATCCAGGTTTGCCAGCGGATCCGGGAAACCTCCAATGTCCCCATCATCATGCTGACGGCCAAGGGGGAGGACATGGACAAGATCCTGGGCCTGGAATACGGCGCGGATGATTATATGACCAAGCCCT